>CP032507.1:3555000-3855000 GCA_008375315.1 Ectothiorhodospiraceae bacterium BW-2
AGACGCCACGATGTTACCCTCGTTGCAGATGAGTGCTACTCCGAAATCTACCCTAATGAGAGCGATCCCCCCCCGGGCCTACTACAGGCCGCTCAAAACGACTACCGTCACTGTCTGGTCTTTCACAGCCTCTCGAAGCGCTCTAACCTCCCCGGCCTGCGCTCGGGATTTGTCGCCGGAGATAGCCGACTCATTCGCCAGTTTCTAAGCTATCGCACCTATCACGGCTGCGCCCTCCCTCTAGCGACCCAACGCCTCAGCCGCGCCGCTTGGGAGGATGAGAGCCATGTCATTGCCAATCGCGACAGCTATCGGCAAAAATTTGCCGCGGTGACCGACATCCTCACCCCCCTCCTACCGATAACGCCGCCGGAGGCCGGATTCTACCTCTGGGCTCGTTGCCCCGGTGATGATACCGACTTTGCTGCCGAACTCTACCGCCAGTGCCATATTACCGTACTGCCGGGACAGTACCTCTCTCGTAGCGTAAAGGGGTATAATCCCGGCTTTGGCTATGTTCGCATGGCGTTGGTCGCTCCTCTGGAGCAGACAATCACCGCCGCTAAGCGCATTCACCACTATTTGGCCACTATTTAGCCACCTACTGACCCCCACTAAACCCCCACTAAACCCCCACTAAATTGGAGTATTTATGTCGCAACTACAAACAACGATTGAACAGGCTTTTGAAGATCGAGCCACCCTTACCCCCCAAAACGCCCCCGTAGCGCTGCGTGCAGCGGTCAATGAGGTGATGCTACAACTTGATCGGGGTGAGGTGCGTGTCGCCGAACGGCGTGGCGTTGGCGACTGGCAGGTCAATGAGTGGCTAAAAAAGGCGGTACTGCTCTCGTTTCGGATAAATGAGAATGAGATAATAGCCAGCGGTTCGACCACCTATTTCGATAAAGTCCCCTCTAAATTTGGCGCGATGAGCCGCGATGAGGTGATTCAAAGTGGTGTGCGGGTAGTACCACCGGCGATGGCGCGACGCGGTGCCTATATCGCCCCCGGTGCGGTACTGATGCCCTCCTATGTCAATATCGGTGCCTATGTTGACAGCGGCACCATGGTCGATACTTGGGCGACGGTCGGCTCCTGCGCCCAAATTGGCAAAAATGTCCACCTCTCCGGCGGAGTCGGTATCGGCGGGGTACTAGAACCGCTACAAGCCTCCCCAACCATTATCGAGGATAACTGCTTTATCGGTGCCCGCTCTGAGGTCGTTGAAGGGGTGATTGTCGAAGAGGGCTCGGTCATCTCCATGGGGGTCTATATCGGCCAATCGACCAAAATCTATGATCGTGACAGCGGTGAAATTCACTACGGTCGCATCCCCGCCGGCTCGGTCGTCGTCTCGGGCAACCTCCCCGCCAAAGAGGGCAACTATAGCCTCTACTGCGCTGTCATTGTCAAAAAAGTCGATGAAAAGACCCGCTCTAAAGTCGGCATTAACGAACTGTTACGCGATATTTAACCCCCCTATTTAAGGAGTCCACCGTGAGCCCAACCCTTGATCTGGCGCGACAACTGGTCTCACGCCGCTCCCTCACCCCCGACGATGGCGGCTGCCAGCGGCTACTAGCCGAGCGACTCACCCCGCTCGGATTTACTCACCACCCCCTCCCCTTCGGTGAGGTGACCAACCTCTGGAGTCGGCGGGGGCAGAGCGCCCCCCTATTCTGCTTTGCAGGCCATACCGATGTGGTACCGACCGGCCCCATCGAGTCGTGGCAACACCCCCCCTTTGAGGCTGTCATCTCTGATGGCGTGCTCCACGGTCGGGGCAGCGCCGATATGAAAGGCTCCCTCGCCGCCTTTATCACCGCTTTAGAACGCTTTATTGCCGACCACCCCGACCACCTAGGCTCCATCGCACTGCTCATTACCAGTGATGAAGAGGGGGCGGCCACCCATGGCACTGTCAAGGTGATTGAGACCCTACAGCAGCGCCAAGAGAGGATCGACTGGTGTCTAGTCGGAGAGCCGACCAGTGTTCAGCGGCTCGGTGATGGGGTCAAAAATGGCCGCCGAGGCTCATTGAGCGGCGAACTAACCCTCTATGGTACCCAAGGTCATGTCGCCTACCCCCATCTAGCCGATAATCCGATTCATCGCGCCGCCCCCTTTCTAAGCGAGCTGATCGCGATTGAGTGGGATAGAGGCAACGACCACTTCCCCCCCACCACGCTCCAGATCACCCATATGAGTGCCGGAACGGGGGCCGGTAATGTCATTCCCGGACAGATCGAGATCGACTTCAACTTTCGCTTCTCGACCGAACAGAGCGCTAGCGGCCTTCAGCAGCGGGTGAGCGAGCTGCTACAGCAGCACCAATTAGAGTACGATTTGAGCTGGAACCTCTCGGGGAACCCCTTTCTCACCCCCACCGGGGAGCTACTCTTAGCGACAGCGGCCGCCATAGAGGAGATCTGCCACCTTCAGACCGACATCAATACCGCCGGCGGCACCTCTGATGGCCGTTTTATCGCGCCGACCGGAGCACAAGTGGTCGAACTAGGGCCACTCAATGCCACCATTCATAAAATTAACGAACAGGTTGCCACAGCCGATTTGGAGATATTGAGCCGCCTCTACCAACGCATTCTCGAAAAGCTGCTTCTCCCCTGAGCGCTAACGGTTATAATGGCTGCCAATCGTCGCAGCGACAGGAGCATATCTATGGTTCAATTTAACGATAAACCCTTGCGTACTCGGGTAAAACTGTTTGGTAACCTGCTAGGGGACATACTGCAACAACACGCCGGAAGCGAGGTACTACAGGCGGTCGAGACCCTGCGCAAAGGCTATATTAGCCTGCGCAAGAAGGAGGGATTTTTTAAACGCCACCGTCTGAGCCAATTTATCGAAAAACTCGATCAAAACACGCTCAACCATGTCATTCGTGCCTTTAGCATCTACTTTAGCCTAGTTAATATCGCCGAAGAGTCCTACCAACACCGCCAGCGGCGGCGCATTATGCGCAGAGGTGGCCCACTCTGGTTCGGTTCGTTTGACTATGTTATGCGTCAATTTCATGCCGAAGGGGTCACCCCAGAGCAGCTACAGCAGCTACTAGAGCAGCTCACCTACACGCCCGTATTTACCGCTCACCCCACCGAATCGAAACGGCGCACGATTAAAGAGAATCTGCGTCGAATCTTTATCACCAGTGAAAAACTGAACGATCCTCGTCTTGGCAAAGAGGATAAAGATCGCATTACCGCTGAACTTAAAGCCGAAATTCTGGTGCTCTGGCGCACTGATGAGGTTCGTAGCCACAAAATTGAGGTAGCCGATGAGATTGAAAATGCCCTCTACTACTATCGCCACAGCCTGTTTGAGGCGGTTCCTACCGTCTATCGCAATCTCAACAAGGGGGCTGTGCGTCTCTATGGCCAGCCGCTTGAGGTGCCGACCTTTCTGCGTTTTGGCTCGTGGATAGGGGGAGATCGCGATGGCAACCCCTTCGTCACCCCCGATACCACCGCTCTCGCCGTACGGCTCCACCATAAAGAGATTGTGCAAGAGTATATTCGCCGCATAGAGCACCTTAGCCATATTCTGACCCACTCCTACCGCCTCTGCCAGCCGAGCGAGGTATTTCTCGCCTCGTTAGAGCACGATGAGGCAGCCTACCCCAACATTTTTGCCGACAAACCCACTCATCTGCAATATGAGCCCTATCGGCGCAAACTCTATATCATGCGCTACCGCCTGCGGCGCAATTTGGAGCTAGTCTTAAGTCGTATTGAGGGGAACGATCCGAGCGAGCAGGCGACCGGTGCCCGCTATCGCACCGAAAAGGAGTTTTTAAACGATTTAAAACAGATCTACCAATCACTCCTCTCCCACAACGATCAGGCAGTGGCCGAGGGCGAACTGCTCGATCTGCTGCGCATGGGAAAAACTTTCGGCTTCTATCTAGTACAGCTCGATGTGCGCCAAGAGTCGGTCCACCATACCGAAGCGGTCGCCGAACTGCTAAAGAGCCGCGACAACCAGTTTGACTATCTAGCGCTAAGTGAGGAGGAGCGACTCACCCTACTCGGTGATCTCATCGCCAGTGAAGAGAGCTTAAACTCCGATCGCAGCCATCTGAGCGAGGCCACCCGCCAGACCCTAGCTGTGTTTGAGGTGATGCATAAAATGGGCGAAGAGATTAGCGCCAACGCCTTCGGCAGCTATGTGATCTCCATGACCCACGCCGCCAGCCATGTCATGGAGGTGATGCTACTCGCCCGCTGTGCCAAACTGATTCAGTGCAAAGGGGGCAAACTACAGTGCCGCATTAGCGTCAGCCCGCTGTTTGAGACCATCGAAGATTTAAGCCACATTCAGCCGGTGATGGAGCAGCTCTTTCACAACCCGACCTATATCCGCCTGCTGCAGCAGCTAGATAGAACCCAAGAGGTGATGCTCGGCTACTCCGACTCCTGTAAAGATGGAGGGATCGTCTCCTCTAGCTGGAACCTCTATCGCGCCCAGCAGCAGCTAACCGAGTTGGCCAAAACGCACCAAATTCGCCTCCGACTCTTTCATGGTCGTGGCGGCACCATCGGTCGCGGCGGTGGCCCGACCCACCAGGCGATTATGGCCCAACCGGAAGGGACTCTCTCCGGACAGATCAAATTTACCGAACAAGGTGAGGTGCTCTCCAATAAATATAGCAATGTCGAAACAGCCGTCTATGAGCTGGCGATGGGGGTGACCGGACTGATTAACGCCAGCCGCCACCTAATTACCTCCGCCCCTGAACCGCAGCAGCACTATCAACAGATTATGGAGCAGCTATCACAGCTAGGCGAACAGGCCTATCGCGACCTGACCGACCGCTCGGAGGGGTTCCTCGACTACTTCTATGAAGCGACACCGGTCACCGAAATTGCCCAAATGAATATCGGCTCCCGCCCCTCCCACCGTAAGCAGGGAGATCGCTCCAAAAGCTCGGTTCGCGCGATAGGCTGGGTCTTTGGCTGGGCGCAGTCGCGTCACACACTACCGGCTTGGTATGGTATCGGCTACAGCCTCTGTCAGTGGATGGGGGAGAATCCAGAGCGCCTAGCGCAGCTACAGCAGATGTATCAGCAGTGGCCCTACTTTCGCTCTCTAATTAGCAATACCCAAATGTCCCTAAAAAAGGCCGATATGGGTATTGCCGCCGAGTATGCTGCCCTCGCCACGACTCGACCTAAACAGGCCAAACAGATCTATAAAACCATCGCCGCCGAATATCAGCAGACCCTTAAAGCGGTACTTAAAATCACCCAACAGCAGCAGTTAATGGAGGATAATCTGGCGTTAGCGCTCTCGCTCGATCGGCGCAACCCCTATCTCGACCCGCTGAACCATATCCAAATTATGTTAATCAAGCGCTATCGGGCCGCAGTCGCTGCAGAGGCAGAGCAGGCGCAGATAGAACACTGGCTTGAGCCGCTGCTACGAAGTATTAGCGCCATCGCTAGCGGTATGCGCAATACCGGCTAACCCTCTACCCTCTCTATATCAGGTATCACCATGACGGCTAAAGTGACTATTTTAATAGTCGATGATCAACCACAAAACCTACTCCTTCTCGGAGAGATTCTGCAACCACACTACCGAGTGATCGCCGCAAATTCGGGAGAACACGCGCTACAGCTAGCTGACAGCAGCTCCCCACCGGCACTGATTCTGCTCGATATTATGATGCCGCAGATGGATGGCTATGCCGTGCTACAGCAGCTAAAACAGAGACCGAACACCTGCGAGATTCCGGTGCTCTTTGTCACCGCCCTCAACGATACCGATGACGAAGCCTACGGGCTCGCACAAGGGGCGGCAGACTATATCACCAAACCGCTAAAACCGGCCATTATCCTAGCCCGTATCGCCAATCAGTTAGAGATGAAGCGTATGCGTGATCTATTAAATGATCGCGCCTTGCAGCTAGAGCATGAGGTACAGAAACGGACTGAGGAGCTACAAAGGGCGCTACAGGTCAAACAGCAGTTTCTCTCCAATATCAGCCATGAGCTCAATACCCCAATTAACGGTATTTTAGGCATGATCAATCTAACGATGACTTGCTTTGAGCTCCCTGCCGACGCTCAAACCTATCTCGAACTGGCCTTTAAATCGGGCGATGCACTCAACGAGATTTTAGATAAAATTTTTGAGTATAGCGACACCCTAAAACATACCGGTGACGATCTCTACGCCACCGCTAGCTCCCCGAAAAAACTCGCTGAAGAGGTAGTCAACTACTATCGGGCATCGGCCACAGTTAAAGGATTAACCCTCTCTCTGGAAGTGGCAGAGGATCTGCCGCAACTACTGCTGTTAGATAACATGAAGATTCAACGAATTTTAATTCAACTGGTCGATAACGCCCTAAAATATACCGCTAAGGGAGGGGTCGCACTACAGTGTGAGTTTCGCCACAACCAGCTACACTACACCATTCAAGATAGCGGCTGCGGTATTGAGCCGTCACAACAGCAGGCGATCTTTGCCCCCTTTAATCAAAGCGATAACTCCACCCGTCGCCACCACTACGGTACCGGACTGGGATTGGCGATTGTACGGGAGTTAGCCATCCAGCTCGGTGCCACGCTTGAGCTAGAGAGTGCCCCTGCTCAAGGGAGCCGGTTTAGCCTCGCCATTCCGGTACAATCGCCTCACCCTCGACAGAGTTTATAAAGCCATCTCGCCAAAAATCAGCGCCGCTGCATGACTCGCCGGAATCCTTCATGAAAATATCGTCTCCCCACTATCTTCAGTTCAATCCATTGTGCGGTGGCCTAGATGCGACAGAGGATTGACATGCATATCCATAAACATGATGAACGAAGGACGAAGGCTATGGATGGGAGATGGCTGACGGTCGATGATATTTGCAAATATCTGAATGTAAGCAATGAGACGGTCTATAAGTGGATCGAGCAACGGGCTATGCCCGGTCATCGTGTCGGCCGTCGCTGGATGTTTAAACAAGACGAAGTGGACGAATGGGTCCGCTCCGGCGGTGCGGCTGATAAATCCGATAAGCCGGACACCGAGCAATAAGGAGCGACCATTGGCCGAGCCGATACACGACAAGATAAAACGATCCTTGCAGGCAGCCGAAGGCTTGTATCACCGTCTGGTGTTGCTGGTGGGTGAGACCGGTTCCGGCAAGACCAGCGTTCTTCGGGATGTCGCTGAAGAGTTCGGGGCATCCGTCATCAATGTCAATCTGGCGCTTTCAAGCGAGCTCTTGGAACTGACAGCCAAACAGCGGTCACTTCGGTTGCCGGGCATCCTCGATCAGATCGCCGACGAGGCTCAAGGATTAGTAGCGCTGGATAATCTCGAAATCCTTTTCGACAAGACCCTCCAGCAAGACCCTTTGCGCCTGTTGCAGAGCCTTTCGAGAAACCGGGCCGTGGTGGCTTCGTGGAACGGAACCATGACCTCCGAGAGGCTTTTATACGCCGAAACCGGCCATCCCGAGTACCGCAGCTATGACTCGGTTGATGCCCTGATTGTGGGCATGGATGGCTCTGCCACGGTCGATTCGGCAAAAAACAATAGAGAGGCGGGACAAGCATGAAATACGGAGATCTTATCCAATTCGACCCGATTGAGTCGGTCGTTCAGTTGCGTGACGCGGACAAATCGAGCGCCGCGCACACTCTCGTGAACACCTATGTCATTTCCGAGGAAATGGCCGAACGGCTCACCCAGCTTATCATTCCTCAGATGCAGTTCGACCAGCCGGTCGACAACAAGGGACTGCTGGTCGTCGGTAACTACGGCACCGGTAAGTCGCACTTGATGTCGGTGGTCTCCAGTCTTGCCGCAGACGCCTCCCTGCTGGATGGGCTGAACCACGCCGGTGTCCGCGATGCAGCCTCTCAGATCGCAGGTCGGTTCAAGGTTATCCGTACCGAGATCGGAGCCACCACCATGTCCCTGCGTGACATCCTGGTGGCCGAACTGGAAGAGCATCTCGAAAAACTCGGCGTGGAGTATGTGTTTCCCGAGGCGGGCACCATCACCAGCCACAAGCGGGCCTTCGAAGACATGATGGCCAAGTTCGGCGAGGTCTTCCCCGAACACGGCCTGCTGCTGGTGGTCGACGAGCTGCTCGACTACCTGCGCACCCGCAAGGACCAGGAGCTGATCCTCGACCTCAACTTCCTCCGCGAGGTCGGCGAGGTCTGCAAGGATCTGCGGTTCCGTTTCATGGCCGGTGTCCAGGAAGCCATTTTCGACAGCCCGCGCTTCGCCTTTGTTGCTGACAGCATCCGCCGGGTGAAGGACCGCTTCGAGCAGATCCTGATTGCCCGCAGCGATGTGAAATTCGTCGTGGCCGAGCGTCTGCTCAAGAAGACCACCGAGCAACAGGCCAAGATCCGCGACTACCTGATGCCCTTTGCCAAATATTACGGCGGGCTCAACGAGCGCATGGATGAATTCGTCCGGCTCTTCCCGGTGCATCCCGATTACATCGACACCTTCGAGCGTGTCACCGTGGTGGAAAAGCGCGAGGTGCTCAAGACTCTGTCCATGGGCATGAAAGGCATCCTCGGTAAGGATGTGCCGCAGGACGAGCCCGGCCTGATCGCTTTCGACAGCTACTGGAACACGCTCAAGCAGAACGCCTCGTTCCGCGCCATTCCCGAGATCCGTGCGGTTATCGATTGCAGCCAGGTGCTTGAATCCCGCATCGAGAACGCCATCACTCGCAAGCAATACAAGCCGATGGCGCTGCGCCTGATCCATGCGTTGTCTGTCCACCGCCTTACCACCGGCGACATCTATGCCCCCATGGGCGCGTCCGCCGAGGAACTGCGCGACCGTCTCTGCCTGTTCGATCCGCTGATCGCGGAGCTGGGCAGCGACGAACCCGACAAAGACCTCCAGACCCATGTGGAAACGGTCCTGCGCGAGATCCATAAAACGGTCAGCGGCCAGTTCATCTCCTTCAATGCCGACAATCGCCAGTTCTATCTCGACCTGAAGAAGACCGACGACTTCGACGCCCTGATCGACAAGCGGGCCGAAAGCCTGGGGCAGGCTCAGCTCGACCGTTTCTACTACGAGGCACTCAAACGGGTCATGGAATGCCAGGACGCCACCTATGTGACCGGCTACAAGATTTGGCAGCACGAACTGGTCTGGCAGGAGCACAAGGCAGCCCGCTCCGGCTACCTCTTTTTCGGGGCACCGAACGAGCGTTCCACCGCCGTGCCGCAGCGGGACTTTTACCTCTACTTCATCCAGCCCAACGATCCGCCGCGCTTCAAGGACGACAAGGTCAACGACGAGGTCTTCTTCCGCCTGAAAGGCACCGACGAGGAATTCCAGACTGCGCTGAAGAGCTATGCGGCCGCCCTGGACCTTGCAGCCACCTCATCGGGCCATGCCAAGGCCACCTATGAATCGAAGGCCAACGGTTTCCTGAAGAAGCTGGTCCAGTGGCTACAGAAGCACATGAGCGATGCCTTCGAGGTCACTTACCAGGGCCGCGCCAAGTCCATGACCGAATGGGCCAAGGGCAAATCGATCCGCGATCTGTCCGGTCTGTCGCCCCACGAGACTATCAATTTCCGTGACTTGGTGAACACCATTGCCGGTGTCTGCCTGGCACCGAACTTCGAGAATCAGGCTCCGGACTATCCGTTCTTCTCGGTCCTGATCACCGGCAACAATCGCGCCCAGGCCGCGCAGGACGCCTTGCGGGCCATCGCTGGACAGAATCGCACCAAGCAGGCCACCGCCGTGCTGGATGCCCTGGAGCTGCTCGACGGCGAGAAGATCGACCCTTACAAGTCGAAGTACACCAAGTTCATCCTCGATGCCGTCAAAGCCAAGGGGCACGGCCAGGTGGTCAACCGCAGCGAGATCATCCAGGACGACCACGGGCTGGAATACATGAACCCGGGCGGTTCCCGTCTGGAGCCTGAATGGGTGAGTGTCCTGGTGGCGGCGCTGGTCTACTCCGGAGACATTGTGCTCGCCATCCCGGGCAAGAAATTCGACGCTACCGGGCTGCAGCAACTTGCCGCGACCGGCATGGACGAGCTGGTCCGCTTCAAGCACCTGGAACAGCCCAAGGAATGGAACCTGCCCGCGCTCAAGGCCCTGTTCGAACTGCTCGGCATGACGCCGGGCATGGCCCAGCTCGTCACCCAGGGCAAGGACGAGCCTGTGCAGAACCTGCAACAGGCGGTGGGCAAGATCGTCAAGCGCATCGTCATGACCCAGCAGACCCTGCGCGAAGGACTTTCATTCTGGGGAATGGATTTGGTTCAGAGTTCTGGGTTCACGGTTCCAGGTTCAGCTAACTCAGAACTCAAAACTCAGAACTCTGAACTAGAAGCCGCAAAGACTTTTTTTGAAAGTCTTCAGGCTTATACTTCGCCGGGCAAGCTGAAAAACTTCCGCTATAGCGCTCCCGAAGTGCTGGCCCACGAAAAGGCCGTGAAGGCGCTGGATGAACTGGACGCCCTGCGCGAGTTCATCATGGATCACAGCCCGACGGCGTCCTGGCTAGCGACGGCTGAAGCCGTCGCGGTTACTGGTTCAGGGTTACTTGTTCCAGGTTATGAAGACTGGGCACAACAAGTGAAGGATGAGCGAACCCGAATCCACAACCTGCTTTCCCAACCAGTAACCAGTAACCAGAAACTGGTAACCATCAGCTCCGAAGTCGGCGAAAAGCTCAAAAAGCTCAAGCGCGACTACATCAACCAATATATTGCGCTCCACGCGCGCGCCCGGCTGGGCGTGAACGACGACAAGCGCAAGGCTGGCCTGCTCAATGACCAGCGCCTGCAAACCCTGCTCAAGCTGGCTGGCATCGACCTGATGCCCCGGCAGCAGCTCACCGATTACCAGAACCGTCTGGCCGGGCTGAAGAGCTGCTTCGCGTTGACCGAGCAAAATCTCGACGCCTCGCCCATCTGCCCGCATTGCCAATTTCGGCCTGCGGCTGAAATTGGGGTTTCTGGTTCTGGGTTACTGGTTGCTGGTTCGCAGCAGCTTGATCAGATGGATGAGCAATTGGACAAGATCATCGAGCAGTGGACCAAGACTCTGTTGAATAACCTCGATGATCCGATGACCCAGGCGAATGTAAACGAGCTGCTGCACGAGGACGACAAGCAGATCGTTAAGGCATTCATGGATTCAAAGGAATTGCCAGACCCGGTGGATGGCAATTTTGTCCAGACCTTGAAAACCATCCTTGCCGGTTTACAGAAAGTTCCGGTCAAGAAGGCTGATTTACTGAAGATAGTCTCCGACCTTGGCCCATCCACGCCGGATGAGATCAAGCAAGCGGTCAGCGACTACGTGGACGGTCTGACCAAAGGCAAGGACCCGAGCAAAGTCCGCATCGTGTTGGAGTAACCGCCATGAGTGCATTTCAGCGATTCGAGGACATTGAAGCCTGGCAAAAGGCCCGCGAACTGACCAAGGCGATTTACGCTCTGTCAAACGACGGCCAGTTTGCCCGAGACTTCGGCCTACGCGATCAGATTCGCCGGGCCTCGGTTTCGATCATGTCAAACATCGCTGAAGGCTTCGGCAGGGGCGGCAACAAGGAATTCATCCAGTTCCTTTCAACCGCCAAAGGCTCAGCATCCGAAGTGCAAGCCCAGCTCTACGTCGCCCTCGATGCTACTCACATCAACCAAGAACAATTTCAAAGCATCTATGCCCTGGCTCAGTCCACAGGAAACATGATCGGCGGCCTGATCCGCTATCTGGCCAAGTCCGAAAACAAAGGAATCAAGTATGAAACAAGATGAAATGCCCGGACTGGATTTTGAACCAGTAACCAGCAACAAGGAACCAGTAACCTGCTTAGGCATGACCTTCGAGAACGACGAGGCCCGCCGCGCTCACTTTACCGAGGAGCTGCGCAAGAAGCTGCAGGACCCGGAGTTCCGCAAGATCGAAGGCTTTCCCATCGGCAGCGACGAGGACATCCTGAACCTAAGCGATCCGCCGTACTACACCGCCTGTCCGAACCCGTGGATTGCGGATTTCATCGCCGAGTGGGAGGCGCAGAAGCCGGAACAGCCCGAAGGCTACCACTACCACCGTGAACCCTTTGCCTCTGATGTAAGCGAGGGCAAGAACGACCCGATTTACAACGCGCACTCCTACCATACCAAGGTGCCGCACAAGGCCATCATGCGCTACATCCTCCATTACACGCAGCCGGGGGATATCGTGTTTGACGGCTTTTGCGGAACTGGCATGACGGGGGTGGCTGCGCAGATGTGTGGCGACCGCGAAGTGGTCATGTCTCTTGGGTACCAGGTGAAGCCGGACGGGACCATTTTGCAGGAAGAGACTGATGAAGATGGTAAAAAGGTTTGGCGGCCGTTTTCAAAGCTGGGTATCCGCAGAGCGATTCTCAATGATCTCTCACCGGCAGCGACATTTATCTCATACAACTACAACACGCCTGTAAATCCCACTTCTTTCGAACGAGAAGCCTATCGAATATTAAAAGAGGTCGAAAAAGCATGCGGATGGATGTATGAGACAAAGCATTCGGATGGACGAACTGGAACGATAAACTACACCGTTTGGTCCGATGTTTTTGTCTGTAATGAATGTGCTGGTGAAGTCGTTTTTTGGGACGAAGCCGTCGATGAGGAAAATGGCAAGGTTCATGACAGCTTTCCCTGTCCCCATTGTAATGCAGAGTTGACTAAGAGACGTCTCGAGCGTGCCTGGGCAAACAAGTTCGACGTTGCCATTGGAGAAACGATCAAGCAGGCCAAGCAGGTTCCTGTGAAGATCAATTACTCTGTCGCAGGTGTATCAGGTCGTTTTGAAAAAAAACCAGACGAGAGCGATCTTGCTCTAATAGCTAAAATTGAGGGTGAGGATATACCGTACTGGCATCCATCCTCGCGTATGATCGAGGGCCGCGAAACGCGACGAAATGACCCTATCGGCATTACGCATGTTCATCATTTCTACACAAAACGCAATTTGCGTGTACTCGCAACGCTCCGCCATATACTTTCCACATCGGATATGGAAAGTCAGTTGCTTTGCCTCGTGGGCGACCAACTCCCGCGAGCAAGCAAAATGCACAAAATAGCAGTCAGCCGCTTAAATACTAATCTATCCAAAACGGCTGGCGTCCTTGCCGGTACTCTTTATATACCTTCAAACCAGATTGAGTACTGCCTGATCGCAATGATCGGGTACAGGATCAAAGATGTTTCCTCATACTTGAGTAAAAGAGACAGAAAAACCAGGCAGATTGTTTTTACGTCCTCCTCAGAGAAGATGCTCATGCCAGACAATTCGCTGGATTATTTCTTCTTTGATCCCCCGTTTGGGGCGAACATCAATTATTCCGAGCTGAATTCACTCTGGGAGGTTTGGCTAAAGGTATTAACAAACAACAAGCCAGAGGCTGTTGAAAATAGCTCACAAGGAAAGAGTTTGGATGAGTACCGCCAGTTGATGGCAGGTTGTTTCGAGGAAGCATATCGCCTGTTGAAACCGGGACGGTGGTTTACCGTCGAATTCTCTAATACCAATGCATCAGTATGGAACAGCATCCAAACTGCTCTTACTGAGGTTGGTTTCATCGTAGCTAATGTGTCGGCACTCGACAAGAAGCAGGGCAGCTTCAAGGCCGTAACCACACCTACAGCCGTCAAACAGGACCTCGTTATCTCAGCCTACAAACCCAATGGCGGCTTTGAAGAACGTTTTCAGAAAGAGGCGCAAACCGAAGAAGGCGTGTGGGATTTTGTACGCACACACTTGAAGTATTTGCCGGTCACCAAGCAACAGGGAGCCTTGCTGCAGTTCGTCCCGGAACGTGATCCGCGCATCCTGTTCGACCAGATGGTGGCCTACTACGTTCGCAAGGGCTACCCCGTGCCGATCTCCAGCCAGGAGTTCCAGATCGGGCTTTCGCAGCGTTTCATCGAGCGCGACGGAATGTTTTTCCTGCCGGATCAGGTGGCCGAATACGACCGCAAGAAGATGACCTCCGGTGCCCCACAGCAGCTATCGATGTTCGTCTCCGACGAGGCCTCCGCCATCCAATGGCTCCGTCAGCTTATCAAGGAAAAGCCGCAGACCTTCTCCGACATCAACCCGCAGTTCATGCAGCAACTCGGTGGCTGGAGCAAGAACGAGGCCCAACTCGACCTGCGCGAACTGCTGAACCAGAACTTCCTTTGCTACGACGGCAAAGGCAAAATTCCATCCCAAATCGTTTCGTGGATGCGCCGCAGCTCAGAACTCCGGCCTCTTATCGAAGCCGAATTCAAAGCGCAAGGCATTGAACTTGCCGAAAACCTTGAACTAGAAACCAGTAACCAGGAACTCAGAACCCGCGCGCAAGCGCGCTGGTACGTGCCCGATCCCAACAAGGCAGGCGACCTGGAGAAACTGCGCGAGAAGGCACTGCTCAAGGAGTTCGAGGAATACAAAGAGGTCAAAAAGAAACTCAAGGTCTTCCGCCTGGAAGCTGTCCGCGCCGGTTTCAAGAAAGCCTGGCAGGAGCGTGACTACGCCGTCATCGTCGCCGTGGCCGACAAGATCCCCAACAACGTCCTTGAAGAAGATCCCAAGCTGCTCATGTGGTACGACCAGGCGATAACACGGATGGGAGGGGAATGAAATGACAGACAAGTGGAATTTCCCGGGAAGCAAATGGTGGAAGTTTGATTTCCACACACATACTCCTATCTCTGATGATTATGGCCGTGGTGATGAATCCTTCAAGAGCGTCGAGTTGGAAGAATGGCTCCAAAAAGCCATGGAATCCGGCCTCGATTGTGTGGTGGTAACCGACCACAACTCGGGGAAATGGATTGATGTATTGAAGGCCAAGAACAAAGAGCTTCGAGACCGTGACACAAAGCCCGACTGGTACAGAGAGCTGGCCATATTCCCGGGGGTTGAGATCACGGTTGCCAACAGCAGCAGCCGGGTTCATCTGCTCGCGGTTTTTGACCCGAGTTGCGACAGTCAAAAGGTGACCGGCGTTCTGGGGGCATGCGGAATCACATCTGGCTACGGTGATCCGAATATATCCACATCAACCGGCTTTGTGGATACCGTGAAACACATCATCGAAGCAGGCGGAGTTGCTCTACCGGCCCATATCGATGGTAAACAGGGATTGCTTGAAGGTATTGTCTCGTTATCGCCTGAACTCGAAAAAAGCCTGAAAGCTGTTTCGGCCGCAGAGTTTTGCGATCTTCACAAATTCGACAACGGGGAACCAACCTTAAAGAAGGCGGTTGACCGTCTTGCAAAAGTGGCTGGTTCCGATGCCCATAAACCAGACGACATCGGAAGGCATTTCAGTTGGCTCAAGATGAGCCGTCCTTCTATTGAGGGTCTGCGACTGGCATTACTCGATCATGAGTTCTGTGTAAAAAACCAATCTGAAAATCCTAATCACCTGCCTGATATCTTCCTGTCGAAGCTGATTATCAAGGCCATGCGCCACTGCGGCCGCATCAGTGGTCAACCATTCGTCACCCAGTTGCACCCGCATTTCAATTCAGTCATCGGCGGACGAGGAACCGGAAAATCCACCATCCTCGAGTCGATCCGTATCGTTTCTCGTCGTGATCAGAATCTGGCGACCGAAGCCCCCAGGGTAAAAGATGAGCTGGATAAGTTCATGAAGCTGTCGCAGAACAAAGGCGTCATGCTGAATGACACGGAAATCCTGATGGAGATTCACCGGCGTGGCAAGAATTATCAACTGCGCTGGAGATTTGACGGCCAGGGCGCGGTGTTGGAGGAAGAAGCCAACAGTGCTTGGCAAGAAATCGAAGCCGGTGATCTTAGAGAGCGGTTTCCGATTAGCATTTTCAGCCAAAAACAGATCAACGAACTCGCATCGAATCCGCGAGGGCTCTTGGAAGTCGTTGACCGTTCTCCAGAGGTGGATCGGGCGGAATGGAAATCTCGCTGGGAAAGCGTCAAGAGTCAGTTCCTTCAATTGAGGGAACGAAGAAGAGAGCTATTACGGCAACTGGCTGGCGAACAGCAAATTCGTGCAAAGCTGGGGGACGTTGAGAACGACCTAAAGCAATATGAAGAAAAAGGTCATGGGGAGGTACTGAAACAGTATCAGAAGCGCAGCCAACAAAAGAACGGCCTTCCCGACGACCAGGTTTTTGATGACCTTTCGTCTGGCATAAGAGAGCTGGCATCCAACGCCGGGCTGTCCGACTTTCCTGCACATTTATTCGACGAGCAGGATGAAACCACTACCGAGATCAAGACGATTCACGAACAAACAGCTCAAGAGCTAAAAAAGGTCGGTGAAACGCTTAGCAAGCTCGCCGATAGCGTTGATGCACTAAAGGCCCAAAGGGTAAAAGACATTTCCTCAAGCAAATGGCACCAGGCGGTACAGGCAAGCATCGCCGCGTATGAAGGGCTGGTCAAAGAGTATGAGGAAAAGAAGAGCCAATTGAGTATTTCCCTTTACGGGGAATGGGTACAACAGCGTAATCAACTGCAGCAGCAATTGAAAAAGCTGGATTCCGTCCGCAAGGAAACTGAGTCGGCGGAAAAGCAGATTGAGGAATCCCTCGCCAAGCTTCAGGAATTACGCGTCGAGTTGCTCGAAAAAAGGAGAAGTTTTCTTAACAAAGTCATAGGGGCCAGCGCTTTTGTGCGCATGGAGTTGGTTCAGTATGGTGATGTGAGTACATTGGAAGACGAATACCGCTCCTTGCTCAATCTTGAAGATGGAAAGTTTATAAGTTCGGTATGTGATCGAGAAAACAAACAGGGCCTTCTCTGGGCCTTCAATAAATGGGAAGAAGCTAAAACACCTGAATTTGATTTGCCGCAGCTCATCTCGCAGATCAAAGCCAGAACACTTGATATCGCCAGAGGGCAAGTTTCCGGTAATCATGGTGCGTTTGATAATCGCTTGAAGAAGTTACTGGAAACACAACCGGCTATTTTCGATCAGCTCGATGCATGGTGGCCCGAAGATATGCTGCGGGTCAAGTATTCCAAAGACCCGTCTTCTGGCAAATTTGATGACCTAGAAAAAGGGTCTGCCGGGCAGAAAGCAGCAGCGATTCTTGCCTTCTTACTGAGCCATGGCAACGAGCCACTGATTATCGACCAACCAGAAGATGATTTGGATAATGCGCTGATCTATGACCTTATCGTCAAACAGATCCATGAGAACAAGAATAGACGTCAGCTTATCATCGTGACTCACAATGCCAACATCGTCGTAAACGGAGACTCCGAACTAGTCCACGTCCTGAAATATGACGGGGGTCAGGTACAAATCGACCAACAAGGCGGTCTTGAAGAATCAAGCATCCGGGAGTCGATCTGCACCATTATGGAAGGTGGCCGTCAGGCGTTTGTGAAGCGTTACAATCGCATAGCGTTGGAGGTTTAGGAATGTTTGAAACCACAGACGAGCTGTTAAAGCAAATCCGGTTAGGCGAGGATTCTTCTCTTGAGTTGAAGGACCTGAGATACAAGGGGAATCAAGTTAATGACCCGCACCGCAACAGCATGGCCGATGAGCTGGCTGCGATGGCGAATACAGCAAATGGAGTTTTTGTATTAGGGGTTGATGATAAGTCGAGAACGGTTGTCGGCATCCCTGAGGACAAACTGGACGTGGTTGAGACTTGGGTGCGCGGCATATGCAACGACCTCATCACTCCTCAGCTTTTTTGCCGGATTCGAAAGATCCCAGTCGTTACCGAAGACGGTGTGGAACGGGTTATTGTCAGAGTCGACGTCCCCAAGAGTCTTTATGTCCATCAAAGCCCCAGCGGTTATTACCATAGGATCGGCAGTTCAAAACGACAGATGACACCCGATGTTTTAGCCAGACTTTTTCAACAACGAAGTCAGGCCAGGATCATCCGTTTTGATGAGCAGTCGGTCACTACTGCGCCCCGGGATTGTCTCGAAAAAGCTTTATGGGGAAAATTTAAAACGCCACTGTCTCCAGATAGTGATGATGAGTTTTTGATTAAACTCAAACTGCTAACACAGGACGATGATGGCAAGATATGTCCCAGCGTCAGCGGGATATTGATGGCTTGCAGACAACCCCAGGAATTTCTCACCAATGCATTCATTCAGGCTGTTGTATATCGGGGAACCGAGCGGAATGCAGCCTACCAGCTAGACGCGAGAGATATTGTTGGGCCTTTGGATGTTCAAATCATAGAGGCCTACAAGTTCGTTGAAAAAAACATGAAGGTTTACGCGGTCAAGGAACCCGCAAGACGAGACATTCCACAGTTCGCAATGCAAGCGGTATTTGAAGCATTGGTAAATGCTGTCGCCCATAGGGACTATTCAATTCAAGGCTCTAAGGTTCGATTACATATGTTCTCGGATCGCCTCGAAATTTTTTCTCCCGGCGCGATTCCTAATACGATGACTATTGAGAGCCTTCCTCTTCGTCAGGCAGCTCGTAACGAACTGCTCACCAGTTTGCTCGCTCGCTGTCCTATGCCGTTTGCAGACTTCCCTGGTGACCGCAGGTTTCTTATGGACAAGCGGGGCGAAGGAGTGCCCATCATCCTCTCCGAAAGCGAAAAGATATCAGGACGGCTTCCGGAATATCGCTTGATTGATGACACCGAACTTTTATTGACCATATTTGCGACACAGCCGCCTCAGGGAGAAGTCTAATTTGACAATGGAGTCACCATGGCAATACAGCACCGTTCATAACAGCGCCTGCAAGGTCATCGAAGAACAGACCTTGTGGGGGCAGACGGTGTGCCGTGTCTGGTTGCCGAACCAGGACGCGGTGGTGCGCGTGCCCCGCTCCGCCTTGCGGCCGCTGAGTGCCGACCTGCAGCCGGAGATCGAGGCCGGGCGCATTGCCTATGTGGCCGCCGCAGCCAAGGTGGCCGAGGTGCTCGAAGGTTCCACCAGCGCCACCGAGGGCCATGTATTGCTGGCTCCCATGGAGTCCAACGTCATTCCGCTGCCGCACCAGATCCACGCCTTGTCTCGGGCCATCTCCGGTGACCGCGTGCGCTACCTGCTGGCCGACGAGGTGGGTCTCGGCAAGACAATCGAGGCCGGGCTGGTCATGCGCGAACTCAAGCTGCGCGGACTGGTGCGGCGGACATTGGTCGTCTCGCCGAAGGGAATCGCTACCCAGTGGGTGGCGGAAATGCAGACCCACTTCAACGAGCAGTTCCAGCTCGTGCTGGGCGACGACATCGGCACATTGCAACGCCTGGCTCCAGGGGCGGATCACCGGAGCTCAGCCTGGTCGATGTTTGATCAGGTCATCGTCTCCCTGGATTCGGTCAAACCCATGGACAAGCGGCGCGGCTGGACCGCCGAGCGCGTCGCCGAATACAACCGCAGCCGGTTCGAGGATCTGATGACCGCCGGTTGGGATCTGGTGATCGTGGACGAAGCGCATCGGCTGGGCGGCAGTACCGACCAGGTCGCCCGCTACAAGCTCGGCAAGGGGCTAGCGGAAGCCGCGCCCTATGTGCTGCTCCTTTCGGCTACACCCCACCAGGGGAAGACCGATGCCTTCCATCGGCTGATGAACCTGCTGGATGACGATGCCTTTCCGGATATGGACAGCGTCTCCCGCGACCGGGTGGCTCCGTATGTCATCCGTACCGAGAAGCGCAAGGCCATTGATGCCGACGGCAAGCCGCTCTTCAAGCCCCGGCGGACGCAGATGGCCCCGGTGGCCTGGGAGAGCCGTCACCAACTGCAGCAGCTTCTCTACGAGGCGGTGACCGACTATGTGCGCGAGGGCTACAACCAGGCCCTGCGCGAGAAGAAGCGCCACATCGGCTTTCTGATGATCCTGATGCAGCGCCTGGTGGTTTCCAGCACCCGGGCGATCCGCACCACGCTGGAGCGTCGGCTTGCGGCACTCAAGGATGGTGAGCAACAAGCCAGCCTGCGCCTGGCGGTACTGGAAAACGGCGCGGAGGGATCGGAAAGCCCAGACGATGAAATGGCAGAGCTCTACGACATGGACGGCCAGGAGCTGCTCGATGAGCTGCTGAAATCACACGTGTCGGCTCTGCAGAGCGAAGGCAGTCATGTGGAGACCCTGCTCGATGCGGCGGTTCGCTGCGAACAGGCTGGACCGGACGCCAAGGCCGAGGCGTTGATCGAGTGGATCTACGAGCTGCAGGCCGAGGAAAACGAGCCGGACCTGAAGGTGTTGATCTTCACCGAGTTCGTACCCACCCAACAGATGCTGAAGGAGTTTCTGGAAGCCCGGGGCATCTCGGTCGTCACCCTGAACGGCTCCATGGATATGGAGGAACGCAAGCAGGCCCAGGATGCCTTCCGCAAATCGCACCGCGTGCTGGTTTCCACCGACGCGGGCGGTGAAGGTCTGAACCTGCAGTTCGCCCATGTCATCATCAACTACGACATCCCCTGGAACCCGATGCGACTGGAACAGCGCATCGGTCGTGTGGACCGTATCGGTCAGCCCAAAACCGTACAGGCGATCAATTTCGTTTTTGAAGATTCGGTCGAGTTCCGCGTGCGCGAAGTGCTGGAGCAGAAACTCTCGGTGATCTTCGAAGAGTTCGGCATCGACAAGACCGGTGACGTGCTCGACTCCGCCCAGGCCGGTGAGTTGTTCGAGGATGTGTTCGCCTCGGCCATCCTTAATCCTGACGGTATCGAGACCTCCGTCGAGCACACGGTAGCCAGGATTCGGGATGAGATTCAGCAGGTGCGCGAGTCCTCCGCCATCTATGGCATCTCCGAAGAGCCGGATGTGCAAACCGCTGAGCGTCTGCGCTCGCATCCACTGCCCCACTGGGTGGAACGGATGACGGTCGGTTACCTCAATTCCCATGGCGGTATGGCCAGTCGCAAGCGCTCTTGGTGGGATCTGAATTGGCCGGACGGTCAGGAACACCGCAAAGCCGTATTCAATGCCCGGGAAGCGGACCGTCTGACCGACGCGACCCTGCTCAATCTTGAAAACAGCCGTGTCCGTGGGCTGGCCCTGAACCTGCCGCAGATCGCGGCTGGCCAGCCATTGCCTTGCGTAAGCGTGAGCGGTCTGCCAGCCAGCATCTCCGGTCTCTGGGGACTCTTTGAGATCCGCCTTCAGGCCGGAATGCACCAGAAGACACAGCGCCTCCGCATCCCCATGGTGCGGCGTGGCTATGTCAGTGTGTTCGTGAGCGAGGAAGGCAAACTGTTTCTGCCCACGGCCCGGCATATCTGGGATGCGCTGCAGACAGCGGAAGCCCAGGTGCAGACCACCCTCGGCCAGGATGAATCCATTACCGCCCATGAGAGCTTGCAGATTGCTGCCGAACAGGCCGGACAGGAGCTGTTCGACGCCCTGCAGCAGGCGCACCTCGCCTCTGTGGCTCGTGAGGAGGAACGTGGAGTCGTCTCTTTTGTCTCGCGCCGCAAGGCCATCGAACGGGTTGGACTGCCGGAGGTACGGCAATTCAGACTGTCCCGTTGCGATGCGGACGAAGCCGAGTGGCGGCATGAACTGCAATCGGCAAGGCAGATCGTGCCGGAAATCAGGCCGCTGCTGATGCTGCGGATCATCAAGGGAGGCGCTCAATGAGTAGTTGGCGAGACGCCATCCTGAACGACTTTGTACCCAACGTCAGCAAACTGACCCTGGTCGCAGACCCGGATTGCCTGCTTACCGAGGAAAAGCTGGCCTTGGAACTTCGCGGGCGCGGCTTCGACCTGATCGAGTTCAGTGACCCAGTCGAATTCAGATACGCCTATGAGTCTAAGTACCGTTCGATCTGGGACCGGGGTGAACACACCGATCTGGTGGTGGTCCTTCGCTTGCAGGATGCGGAGCTGGAATCGTTGCCTTACGACCTGCTCCAGGCGGGCCGCAAACTTTCGTTCAATCTGGGGGATCTGTTCCCAACGCTCAGCTATCCGGTCATCGAGAAGCTCGACCGAAGCCTGCTGGACGCACTTTTTGAGGCTCAACGCAAGTCGCCGCCGGATCGCATGGGCGATAACGCCACCAAGGATTTCATCCTTCGCCATGTGTTCGGCATCGCCGCTGAGCTGATTGCCAGCGAGGTGGAACTGCTTCGCGCCTTGCTGCGCCTGCACTATGGGAAGCTACAGATTCCACTGATGCTGGCCGAGCGGCTTATCCAGGTTCTCAAGGGGCATGATGGCTTCAAGGCCTGGCCGCTCTCTGAAATTGTTCCGGACGATGAAGCCTTCTTCGCCTTTTTGCAGGAACGCTGGCCGCTCTTTCTTTCCAGGCTTGGCAGCGCCAATCAGGTACGGGAGGATTCGTCGGAATACGGCCTCAAGTATCCCGGCCCCGACCATTTGCCGTTCGACCACCAGGACATCAAGGTTTATATCGACAACCTGTTCCTGGAGGGGAAACTCACACCCGTCGAGGTCACAGATGTTGAAGTGGATGCCAGATCTTGGGTTCGAAGCGGTATCGCCACATCCGGCTTGGATGATGACGAGCTGCGGATCTCCCGCCTCTTTGGCCTTGTCGAGAAGGAGCTGCCCACTGCGGAAGCGCGTTACTCGGACTGGACCACCTTTGCATTGAAATGGGCCGAAGTGTCTTCCCTGGTTCATTGCGGCAACAGCTCCGAGCATCAGACCCGGCTCAGGGAAATCGGCGATGCATTAAACACGACCTTTGCCGGTTGGCTGGCCGACCACTATGCCAGCTTAATCAACCTGCCGCCGACCCATCCGGCTATGCTCCACCACGTGCCGCGCCGCCTGGCCAGGGATATCGAGGATTCCCGCAATAGCCGTGCCGCGCTGATCGTGGTTGATGGTCTGGCCCTGGATCAGTGGGTGACCATCCGCCAGCTTCTGCAAAAGCAGGATGCCAATCTGGTCATGCGCGAATCCGCGACCTTCGCCTGGATTCCGACGCTTACCTCAGTATCGAGACAATCGATCTTCTCGGGCAAGCCGCCGCTCTATTTCCCGTCATCCATCAACTCGACCAATAGCGAAGAAAAACTTTGGAAGCAATTTTGGGAGGGGCATGGCCTGTCCCGCTTGGATGTCGCCTACCAGCGCGGCCTAGGCGACGGCAATGCATCCAGCGTTCTCGACTCCGTAATTCATCCCGGCAAGACAAAGGTGGTGGGGCTGGTCGTGGACAAGGTCGACAAGATCATGCACGGCATGCAACTTGGCTCGGCCGGAATGCACAACCAGATCAAGCAGTGGTGCCATGCCGGATTTCTTTCCGCGCTGGTCGGCCAACTGCTGAATTACGGCTATGAGGTCTGGTTGACGGCCGATCACGGCAACATTCAATGCGAGGGCAAAGGCCGTCCATCTGAGGGTGTAATTGCCGAAACTCGCGGCGAGCGGGTTCGTGTCTATCCCACGCCGGAACTCCGCGCTCAGGTGGCTGGGGCCTTCCCGTTTGCCCACGAGTGGCAGCCGGTCGGATTGCCAGCAGATTATTTTCCCCTGGTGGCGGGTGGCCGCGACGCATTCGTGAACCCGGGAGATGCCATCGTAGGTCACGGCGGTGTAGCCATCGAAGAAGTCATCGTGCCCCTTGTGAAGTTTGAAAGGAGAACACGGTGATGGGTAAACGACATGAAGCCATCGGCATCAAGCAGGCGATCCGTTTCGAGTGGATGCAGAAAGCAGCCAATCTGCTGCTGGCGGGGCTCGACGCCAAAACCATCCGTCAAGAGCTGCATGAATTTCTCGCGGACAAAAAAGGCAACGGCTCAGAGGGCGAGCGAAGCGATCAGACCCGGACCTTTGTCGTCAACAACCTGATGAAGATCTGGGTCTCTCCTGACCCCGAGCTGATGCCATTCCGGGATGCCTCGCTGGCGTTTCTGCGGAAAAACCCGTCCATGGCCCTGGCGGTCCACTGGGGGATGATCTCGGCGGTCTATCCGTTCTGGTTCAATGTGGCCCGGCAAACCGGCCGTCTGCTGGCCTTGCAGGATCAGGTGACCCAGACGCAGATCATCAACCGCCTCAAGGAACACTATGGCGACCGGCAGACTGTGAGCCGCTACGCGAGATTTGTCATCCGTTCCTTTGTCGCCTGGGGAGCCCTGAAGGATTCTGAGGCCAAAGGCTGCTATGAGAAAGCCGCGCAGGTAGAGATTGCCGAGCCAAACCTGGCCATCCTGATGTTCGAATCCGCACTCCTGGCCACCCCGGAGGCCAAGGGCACATTGGGGCTGCTACTGAACAACCCGGCATTCTTCCCATTCCAGCTCCCCGTGATGACCGGTGACTTTGTATCCCAGCGTAGCGACCGGATCGACGTGGTTCGCTATGGGCTGGACGATGAGCTGTTGAAGTTGAAAGCATAGCGACACATGTTATGAAAAATTCCGGGACTACTACAGCTACGGCGTTTATGTGGCGAAAAATGTGTGAGCCGTGACGCCACCGGAGGGGGATTGCTTGCCCGAGATGCTCAATTCGACTCCCATTTTGGGAGCCGAACCGGCGTCCGAAAAACGGATTCGAAGTTGTTGTGGCTCGGCGTCAAGTATCCGGTTTTACTGCAAACCCGTCACCCTCGTCCGGTGCCGGGAAATCAGGGGAGAAAATCGTTTCTCTGGTCGGGTTGTTGGGAAGTGATTGTGCGAGATGACTTCGGCGTTTTTATCAAGGAGTTTTCGGAGAAGCAGAGAAAACGCAGGTCCGACAGTGACCTCGAAAGGGAAGCGGGGTTGAAACGGTACTTCCCGACCCCGGAGAATGCCCCTTCCAGTAAACGGCCCGAAACCCTTTGATACTAGGGGCTTTCCGTCAACCGAAAAATCGGAGCCGTGGTTGTAAATTTTTTCCGCTTTTAGGTTCGAGGCAGGCAGGATGAAGCGAGAACTCCAAGGCAGATATGTGACCATATCGACGGTGGGTGAGAAGGCCCAAGCATTCGTGCCTGCGCCGCTGCCGCCTCGTCCGCCCATTAACTGGACGCCGGAGCTGCGCAGCAAATTCGACCAGGCGCTGCTGGCACTCGGGAGATTGTTTGACAGCAGCAGCGCGAAATTCCATAAAACCAGCAATCTGAAAATGCGCACAGCCTCATCCCCCTAATCTGGGATATCAACTCCCCGGATCAGGGTTAAGAGCAGCCCCTTACTCCTGAATAGGCTCCTTCATCCGATAGCTTTTTCCCTCAATCACAATCGTCGTTGCGTTGGATTTTATCTTCGTTAACGCGACCCCAAGTTTTGCTTATTTCCGCCAAAAGCTGCTTAAACTGACTGGAACAATGGCCATCGACAGGGTTTGACAGGCTCACCCAGTGAGCCGCTGCCGCAACCAAGCTGCCATATCTTGTAGCTCTTCAGTTGAGACACTATGGGCCATCGGATAGCTATACCAGTCAATAGCATACCCTCGCTCACTCAAGAGCTGATAGCTGTCGCGCCCCACCTGAGCCGGAATCACCGGATCGTACTCACCGTGAGCCATCAAGAGAGGCAGCGGATCACTCGCCATCGCCGCAGCGGTAAACTGCTGCTGCAGCGGCAGATAGGTCGATAGCGCCACCACTCCACCCAAGCGCCTGCCGTAATGGAGCGCCGTATGGAGCACCACCGCCCCCCCCTGCGAAAAACCGGCTAGGATAATCCGCTCAGGCGCAATCCCCTGCTCAATTTGGGTTTCAATCCAAGCCGTTAGCGCCTCTGCGGAGGCGACAATCCCCTCCCTATCCTGCTGCGCGGTCAGATCAAAATCGTAGATATCGTACCATGCCGGCATCACCATCCCGCCATTGACAGTGACCGGCCGCGCTGGCGCGTGAGGAAAGATAAACCGTACCGCGAGATCTTCCAGCCCCAACTGCGGCACGATCGGTTCAAAATCGTGGCCATCGGCCCCCAAACCGTGGAGCCAAATGATAGTTGCCGTGGCCGTCACCGCTGGCTCAACCACGATTGCAGGAAGTAGCGCCCCCCCGCTCACCACGATAACTCCACCGCTTCACCCGCCTGTTCAGAGGCGCAGCGATTTAGCAGCAGCCGTAGCGGCTCGGCACCACTATCACAGAGCCACTGCTGTAGCTCAGCCTCAAAATCGAAGTGGTAGCCGCCCGAGCGAGCCGCAAGCCACAACTGCCGGGTCGGTAGCTGTCGGTTAATAATGATCTGCGAGCCGTTATCAAAAGTGAGGGTTAATATCCCGCTACTATTCTCATAGTCGATATCGATCTCACACTCATCTAACGCCTCTTCTATCTGCAGCAGCGTCGCATCGATCTGCTGATTAAATTCACTCTCTGTCATCTGTTAATTGCTCTTCCAATGTCGGATTAACGCCCTCGAACGATAATGGGTTCAAAACCGTTCTCCTGCAACAGTCGCTTGGCTCGATCCAGTTTGCGCCGCTCATCAAAAGGGCCAACTCGAATACGGTGCCAAGTCCCCTTTTCGGTAGAGACCTCCTCCACCTGTGGCTGAAAATTGAGCAACAGCAGATTAACCGCCGCCGCTTCGGCATCCTCTCGTTGTTTAAATGAGGCGACCTGCAACAGATAGTTGCTGACATGGCGCTTCTTATCGACCTCCCGCCGTAACTCCTGTTCGGGAATAATCACCTCCCGCTCTGGGAGTACATGGTAGAAGTCATATTGCAGCGCTTTGACAGGTTCGGGTTCAGGCTTCGGTTCGGGCGGTTTTTTCTCTGGTGCCGGCTGCGTCGGTTTCGGTTGTGGTAACGACAGCGGCGCAGAGCCCTCCCCTCGGCTCTCACTCTCTTGTGGTACGATTTGCGGCGGCTTCGCTTTGGTTACCGGTGGCGACTCGGATTGACCGCTAATATAGGTCAAAAAGGTAGCAAACCCGCCAATCAGTAACCCCCCTAACAGCCACAACCACCCCGGTAACTGCCGGCTCTGGGGTCGATTTCGGGTCGCACTCGCACTACTGACCGCCGGCGGACGACGACGCGGTGGTGGTTTGGTGGTCGCGCTCTGCTTGTTGCGCCGTGCTGCGGTCGCTTTCGCGGCATAATCTTTACGAGTGGCCACAACTATGTCTCTGCCCACACTCTCGACGCAACACTCACCCGTTTGGCTCGTCGTTTTGATCTCAAAATGGTTGCTCCTCAGGTCGAATAGGGGGTTATCGGGAGCGCTATTCTAAAGAGGTTACCTCTTAGGCTCAACTCTCGTGTTAGCGCTCACTCAACGCTCGCTGCTCCATGCGGTGTAGCGGTTTAAGTAGATAGTTGAGCAGACTCTTCTTGCCGGTCAAGATATCGACCTCCACCACCATCCCCGGAATAATCGGCAGCGATTCGTGACGATGGCGGATATAGTCGGTTGCGGTGCGTAACAGCACCCGATAGTAGGCCACCCCCTCGGC
Source organism: Ectothiorhodospiraceae bacterium BW-2 (assembly GCA_008375315.1). Taxonomy (NCBI): domain Bacteria; kingdom Pseudomonadati; phylum Pseudomonadota; class Gammaproteobacteria; order Chromatiales; family Ectothiorhodospiraceae; species Ectothiorhodospiraceae bacterium BW-2. The sequence continues at coordinate 3,582,330 of CP032507.1, forward strand.
ATCGACTAGACTATCGGCGCTAATGTGTTCAACTTGCGCCGACAGGCCGCCATAAATCGAAAAGTCGTAGGCGGTAAAGCGGACTATCGCCTGCTGCCCCGGATAGAGAAAGGCGATATCGGCAGGCATCACTGCCGCTTCAATTAACAGCCCATCCTCTTGGGGAACCACCTCAATCAGCGGCTGGGCCGCCTCCACCACCCCCCCAACCGTATTGATATGGATCTGCTTCACGACCCCCTGCACCGGCGAGCGTAGCGCCGTCTGTTGCAGCCGCTGCTGTAGTACCGGCATCGTCTCTTGCAGCTGCTCTAACCTTGCAGAGCTCTCGGCCAGTTCGCCTAGCACCGTGCGCTGGTAGCGCCGCTGCTGCTCCTCAATTCGTGCATCGCTCTCGCTCAGCGCCGCACTCACCCGTTTTTCGGCCACTCCCATCGCCTCCAGACTCCCTTTGAGATCGTTAACCTCTCGCTGTAGCCTCAGTAGCTCTATCTCCGACATCACCCCCTGCTTGACTAGCGGGGCGGTAATAGTGAGCTCTCGGTTAGCGAGCTGGTAGCTAGTTCGAGTCTGCTGCTGCTTAATTTTTAACTCATCGAGCTCCTCCAACCGCTGCTGTCGCTGACGCTGCAAAATCGAGAGCGACGCCTGCTGCTCCTGTAGCCGAGCGGTAAAGAGCTGCATCTCCCACGCGGCAATATCGGGCCGCTCCTCACTGACCCCCTGCGGTAGCTGTAGCACCGACTCTGCACGACTCTCGGCTCTTAATCGGGCAGTTCGCCCCAAAAGCGCTACCAACTCAACTCGACTCTCCTGATAGCTAGCACTAAAGCGCATGTCGTTAATACGCATTAATATCTGCCCGGGCTCCACCTGCTCCCCTTCGGTGACCAAAATCTCCTCGACTATGCCACTTTCGGCACTTTGGATAATCTGCACCTCTTTGGAGGGGATCACTCGACCCGCTGCGCGAGTCATCTCATCGAGCATAGCGTAGTGCGCCCAGAGCGCTAGCAGCAGCAGCAGTAGCGCCATACTCCAGAGCAGCCAGCGCCCACGAACGACCGCTCGATCATCAATATTAAAGGGGGCCACCCGAGCTCCCTTTTGTCTGTAGCTGCTGTAGCACCGCCCCTTTAGGGCCATCGGCAACCAACCGTCCCTGATCGAGCACTATCAGCCGCTCGACCAGAGATAGCATCGCCGAGCGGTGGGTAATAAGCAGCAGTCCGCGACTACGATCGGCCTCTAACTGCTGGCGCATAAATAGCTCACTTGCGCCATCAAGCTGAGCGGTCGGCTCATCGAGCAGCAGCAGCGTCGGTCTTAAGAGTAGCGCCCGCGCTAACGCCACCATCTGCCGCTGCCCCCCCGACAACCCGGCACCCTGCTCCCCTACCGGATAGTCGTAGCCGCCAGGCAGCCGCGGCACAAACTGCGCCACCCCCGCCTGCTCGGCCGCCTGTAGTAGCTGCTCATCGCTCACATAGGGGGAGCCTAGGACAATATTCTCCCGTAGTGTGCCGGCAAAGAGGCGGGCCTCTTGGCCCACATAGCCGATATAGTGGCGCAGTTCGGCCGGATGCCACTGCTGTAGATCAACCCCATCGAGCATAATCTGCCCCCGTGTCGGCGCATAGAGACCGACTAGCAGCTTACAGAGGGTACTTTTACCCGAGCCGACCGCGCCTAAGATCGCTATCCGCTCACCGGGCTGAATCGTCAACGAGAGCTGCTCAAGTACCGGCTGCTGCTGCTGTGGGTAGATAAAGCTGACCTCTCTTAGCACTAACCGCCCCTCGACCGCCGTTCGGTGTATCACTAGGCGCTCTGCCCCGCGCTCTAGCGGTAGCGCCATGAGCTGATTGAGTGCCCGAATCGCATTGGCCGCATGGTGGTAGCGGTTCATTAGGTGGGCTAGCTGACCGAGCGGCTGCACCGCTCGACCGGTTAAAATAACGCAAGCAAACAGACTCCCCATGGTCAAACTACCGGCCTGAATTAGATAGACCCCCCAAATCACCACCCCAATCGTGGTTAGCTGCTGTAGTAACTGAAAGCTATTTAACACTACCGCCGAGTAGAGTCGTACTTTTAGATGGCTAGCGGCCACCTGCTCGACCAGCGACTCCCACCGCCCCTGAATCACCCCTTCGGCCCGAATCGCCTTCAGACTCTCCAGACCATTGAGCGACTCGACTACCGTTGCCTGCTTTCGTGCCCCCTGCTCGAAGAGCACTCCGATGGCACGGCGCAACGGTCGCTGTACCGACCACGCTAGCAGCAGCAGCAGCGGCACCACCAGCAGCGGTAGCAGGGCTAGCTCCCCCCCCAGCCAGTAGATCACCCCGATAAAGAGCAGCACAAAGGGCAGATCGATCACCAGCGCCAGCGTCGCCGAGGTTAAAAACTCCCGAATCGCCTCAAATTCGCGCAAATTGCTCGCAAAGCCTCCCGCCGAACGGGGAGCGACCGCGAGTTGTAGGCCCATCATTTGGGCAAAGAGACGACTTGCGAGCACCCGATCGGCCTCCTTGCCGGCCAGATCGATAAAGTAGCCGCGCAGAGTCCGTAACAGAAAGTCAAAGCCGACCACCAGCGCCGCACCGATGGCCAATACCCATAGCGTCTCTAGCGCGTTATTCGGCACCACTCGGTCATAGACATTCATAATGAATAGCGGAATCGCTAGCGCAAACAGATTGATAAAGAGCGAGGCGAGCAGAACATCACGATAGAGCGAACGGGCCTGCCAGAGCGTGCCCCAAAACCAGTGGCCCTCGCTCTGCCGCCGCTCCTCGGCGCTGACCAGTAGGGTTCTTTCCGGTTTTAGGGTGATTAGCTGACCGGCGAAGAGCTGCTCCAGTTCAGAGAGGGGTAGCTGTCTGAGTGCAGCGGCCTCGGGATCGTAGAGCTCCACCTCGCTGCCCACGATAGCGGTTAATAGAGAGGGGCGCTGCTGTTCGATAAAGACCACTGCCGGTAGTTCAATTTGAGTTAACAGCTCCTTACCGCCGATCAGAGAGTGGGTCTCAATGCCAGCGTAGTGGGCTGCCCGCCTAAAGGTTTCGGGGGTTAATCGTCCCTGTGACAGCGGTAGCCCTGCCGTCAGTGCGGCGCGAGAGAAGGGGCGATGGAAGCGATGGCTAGCAAAGACTAGCAGCTCCAGCAGCGGATCAAAGGGTAGAGTCTGTTCGGGTTCGACCACGCTAATCTATTCAGACAACGCCGGCGGCAGTAGCTCATCGAGCTGCTGCAGCAGCCCTAGCAGCCGAAAACGGCTCTGCTGGAGCTGAAAGTCACCCCGAATCAGCGCCTGTCGAGCGGTAAAGAGCTCATTTTCGGCATCCAGTAGATCGAGCAGGCTGCGCCGCCCGACAGCGAACTGCTGCTGATAGGCGCGGCGCACTTCACGACTACTATCGACATGGCTCTGTAAAAAAGTTAACTGCGCCCGACTGCTCTGCCATAGATTATGGGTGATCGATAGGCGCTCTTCTAGATCGCGCCGCTGTTTCTCTAGCTGCTCTCGGCTCCCCTGTAGCAGCGCTTTAGCTCGGCGCTTACGGGCAAAATCACCCCCACCGGTCGCTAGCGCGTAGTTGAGCCGTACCATCGCTAGCTGATCGCCATTCACCCCTTCGGTACCGTCGATATTATTGTGCCGCGTCGCACTCAGCTCTAAATTGAGCTGCGGCAGCAGCGGTGCATCGCCTAAGGCAACATCCATTTGCGCGACAATTACCTCACTCGCGGCTCGTTGCAACGAGGGGTGGTGAGGCAGTCGCTGTTCTAGTAGCTGCGCTAGCGGCTGTTGCAGCAGCTCACTGTCGATCATCGGTAGCGGCTCCAGAGTATTCGGCAGCGTCCCGACTACCTTGCGATAACGAAATTTGGCATCCGCTAGCGCACTCTCTGTCATCAGTAGCCGAGTGCGCGACAGCGCTAGCCGTGCTTCGGTCTGCTTTAGATCGGCTTCGGTACCGGCCCCCCCCTCGACTCGGGCTCGAATCTGGCCATGAATCTTCTGGTGGACGACTAGATTCTCCTTCACCAGCTCCAGTTCGGTCTGGTGTCTTAGGACTAGAAGATAGGCCTCAATCGCCTGCATCACTACCATTAACTCGCTCTCGTGTAGCTGATAACGGCGCGATAGGACAAACGCCTGCTCTCGATCGACGGCGGCAAACATCCGTCCGCCATCATAGAGCGGTTGGCGCAGCATCAGTGATGCCTCTTGGCGGGTTAAATCGACCTTATCGCCACTCAGACGGGTCGCGGGGCTGTCACTACGCTCATGTCCGGCACCTAGCGAGAGGCTTAGGGTCGGAAAGTAGCCACTTTTAGCCGCCTGCTCCCCCTCTAGCGAGGCGCTTAAGTTGGCGCGGCTGGTCAAAATATCGGGGTGCTCGCTCAAAACCTGAGCGATAACCTCAGCGAGTGTGTCGGCACTAAGCGTCAGAGAGTTCGTCAGCAAGCCTACTGCAAGCAGTAGCCCCCTCTGTCGCCACCGTTTTAGACTAGATTTCATTAGCACAATGCCTATCCCTTAGAGCTAAGTATGGTCACTCCGTCCCATTCGACAGCGGGCGGTGTTTTAATAAATTCGTGGCAGCGTTGCAGATAGGTACGGCTCGGGCCATCGCCCTCAAACTGCTGTAACAGGCGGGCAAACTGCGCCGCTGCTGCGGTAAAATCGCGCTGGCGATAGAGATCAATCCCCTGTTGATAGCCGTCGAGTAGCTGCTGTAGTGACGGCTCTATCTCTCCTGCCACCCCCATCACTTCATACACAATAACCGGCTCTTTTTTACCCACCACCTGCACGGTATCGAGATAGCGGGTCACAATCTGCTCACCGGCTAATTGCCGCGTCTGTTCTGAGATCATGATTTTTGAGCCGAAAAATTTATTCGCCCCCTCTAAACGGGAGGCTAAATTAACCGCATCGCCCATAATGGTGTAGTCCATCCGCTGCTTCGAGCCCATATTACCGACCACCATCGGGCCACTATTCACCCCCATTCTAACCGAGAGGCTAAAGCCTCGTTCCGCTTTAATCTGCTCCGAAAAGTGCTGCATAAACTGCTGCATTCGGATGGAGGCTAGCGCGGCCTGCAGCGCATGATCCTGTCGCTCTAACGGCGCTCCCCAAAAGGCGATAATCGCATCCCCCTCAAACTTATCGATAATACCGCCATGGGCAATGATAATATCACACATTGCCGTCAGATACTCATTGAGTATATGGACTAGCTCTTCGGGGCTCATCTGCTCGGAAAACGACGAAAAAGAGGCGATATCGGAGAAAAATGCCGTCATCTCGCGCCGCTCCCCCCCTAAGGCGAGCTTATCGGGATTATTGACCAGCACCTTAATGACATCGGGGGAGAGGTAGTGGCCAAATATCCCCGAAATCAGCGCCTTCTGATTCCGCTCTTGAAGATAGAAACGGATATTAATCGCGACCATGGAGAGTAGTGCTGCCAATAAATTATAGCTTATTGAGGCAACTAGACCCCACTGGGCGTATATCCATACCGCACTAAGTAGAAACAGTACCACCACCCCCACCGTATAGAGGGTGCGCCACAGCGGTCTGGTCATGCCAATCGAGAGCAGTATCAACCCCATCAAGAGCAGCGCCACCCCCACCTCTGCCGCAAAGGGGAGCGGCTGCAAGGGGGCACCGTGCATTAATGAGTTAATCGTATTGGCGATAATCTCCATCCCATAGACCTGCCCGACTGGGGTGGTAAAGATATCGTGAGAGACCTCGGAGGTGTCGCCAACGATAACCATTTTACCCTCGATCCAGTGGCGTAGCTCAGCTAGCTCATCGGGGTAGTAGTCGCTTAGATCGAGAAACTCTAGCGCTGTCAGGCCATAGGTTTCAGAGATAAATCGACTCCCTGGGGAGAGCTGCACATAGTCGATATAGAGGTTGTGGCGCTGATCGAGCCTAACCGGTGGATACCCCTCCCCCCACACGATTTGCCGCCGTTCACTATCCCACCGCGGTTCAACGCCGCGATGCATCGATAGCGCCTGCACCGCAAACGGCCAGCCATCGGTTTCGGTCGAAATATCGGGGTAGATTGTCAGCCGCGACATACTCGATACCAGCGCACTCATCGACTGAATATTGGTATAACCGGTTCGTGCCGCCGCTTCGCTCAAGCTATCGACTGGATAGTTGATCTGTTGAAACTCCCCCCGCTCAAACTGCGCCTGCGAAACCAGTAGCACATTGCCGGCAGCGGCTAGGCTCTGGGCTAAAATAGGATCTTCATCGTAGGAGCTAGCAAAGTCGAACAGAATATCGAGCGCGATGACGCTAGCGCCAAGCTGATGCAGACTGTCAACCAAACGGGCAATATCGCTCCGTTTTAGGGGGTAGGAGCCGTAGTCGCGAAAAAAGGCCTCGTCCATCGTGACCAGCATAATCTGGTCATGTAGCTGCTGCTGCGGCTGGTTATTGGCACTGTTACGCACTATCTGCCGTACTGAGAGGGTCTGCTCCTCCATTAAGGCAAACAGCTCCCGATACTCCGCCCCTAGCGCGATCGCAAACAGCACTAGGGTGGCGATGACATCAAAACGCCACAGGGAGAGGCCTCCCTTTCTCTCCGCCATGTCGAACCGAGCCTACTGTGCGAGTTGACGGTTGTAAATTTCCGCCTCAACCATGCGTAGCTGTTTCAGTTTCAACGCATGCAGTAGCTGAATATACATCGGCCGCAGATCATTACCATCGGGGTTGTCGGCAAAATAGCGGCTGTAGTTATCCATCGCGGCCACAAAGAGCCCCTGCTCCTCTAGGAGTGAGGCTTTAAAGAAGCTATCCCCCCCTAGCTGTTGATCGATGCGGTCAAGTTCAGCCGCCACCTGCTGCCACTCGGAGTCGCCCATCCAGCGCACCGAGCCCTCCCGCTCGGGTGAGAAGATCACCTCATCCCCTTGCAGCAGTTCGACTTTATAGCCATAGTTGCCCGGCTTGATCCCCTCGATACGATAGCGCACTAGCGCCTCGCTGGTGGCTGGAATATCGAACTGCTGCTCACCGATGGTTAAGCGGTAGCGATAGTCACTGCCAACGCTCTCCCATACTAGCTCAGGATAGGCGTGGCTGAGGGTAATTTCACGCGGTACCTGCAGATCGATACGGTCGCGATGAATCACCGCCCGCCGCACGGTGGTATAGCGCTGCGCTTTAGCGAAACGCTTCTGGAGCGAGTCGAGCAGGCGGGTATCGACCCCATCGATACTCGGTAGCTCTCCCACAACCGCTTCCGCCCCCGCTGCGGTAATTTTTATCTCACTATTGGCTAGTAGTCGGCGCACCTGACCGTTCTGCTGATTGATAAACTGACCCCCGCCATCGGCCCCTGAGCGGATAAAGTGGCCGGCAAACAGCAGCTTGTTACGACGCACCTGACGCCATGTTTCGCCATCACGAGAGTGCTCAATGCTCCCCTCGACTTGGGTTAACAGCGTCACCGGTACCGCATCACCTAGCGCTAGTGCCAGAGCGCTCCAGCCTAACAGCACCACGGCGGTGGTATATTGCAATAGTTGATCTAATCTCATCTCTCTACCTCCAAAGCTCAAATTTAAGTTATCCAGCGGCGATTATAACCGAGCCATTCTGAATGATTCGTGAATCGGAACACACTCTCGCGCTATAATAGCGCCATCGAATCTAATCTTATAGCCAAAATTTAAGGATATTTTTGTGAACCACACCCCCTCTCAACCAGTTGACTCGCTTAGCTATCGAGATGCCGGCGTCAATATCGACCAAGGTAACGCCCTCGTTGAACAGATTAAACCCCACGCCCGCCGCACCAGTCGCCCTGAGGTGATGGGGGGGCTAGGCGGTTTCGGTGCGCTATTTCAGCTACCGCTAGATCGCTACCAAAAACCGGTACTGGTCGCCGGTACCGATGGTGTCGGCACCAAGCTAAAGCTGGCACGGGAGAGTCACCGCCATGAGACCATCGGTATCGACCTAGTCGCCATGTGCGTCAATGATCTGATTGTGCAGGGGGCAGAACCGCTCTTCTTTCTCGACTACTACGCAACCGGACGGCTCGATACAGCGATGGCGGTCAGTGTTGTTAAGGGGATTGCGGACGGCTGCGAACTGGCAGGTTGCGCCCTAATCGGCGGCGAAACGGCGGAGATGCCCGGCTTTTATGAGGGTAGCGACTACGATCTGGCCGGCTTTTGTGTCGGTATCGTCGAGGCCGATAAGATTATCGATGGCTCCTCGGTTCGCGCCGGCGATACCCTCATCGCTCTCCCCTCCTCCGGCCCCCACTCTAACGGCTACTCACTGATTCGCAAAATTCTGGAGCTAAGTGATACACCACTCACGACCCCTTTTGATAACACCACGCTAGGCGAGGTGCTACTCACCCCCACCCGTATCTATGTTAAACCGCTCCTACAGCTAATCGCGCAGCTAGAGGTAAAGGCAGTTGCCCATATTACCGGAGGCGGCCTGCTGGAGAATATTCCCCGCGTGCTCCCTCCGGGCCATGTCGCCACTATTGATCGCCGTAGCTGGCAGCTACCGGCAATCTTTGGCTGGTTACAGCAGCAGGGGCGAATTAACGAGACGGAGATGTTTCGTACCTTTAACTGCGGTATCGGAATGGTGATCGTCGTCGAACAGCGCCTGAGCGAGCAGGCGCTACAGCTACTACAGGCCGCAGGTGAGAGGGCGATGGTTATCGGAACGGTTGAGGCTAGCCCCCATCCAGAGCAGCCCCCCTCTGTCACCCTTGTTTAGTTTAGCAGGAGATAGCAGCGTGAGTCGGGTGGTCGTCCTTATCTCTGGCAGTGGTTCTAATTTGCAGGCGCTCATCGATCGAGCCGCCCAGGCCGATTGTGGTATTGAGCTTGTGGCGGTTATCAGTAACCGCCCCCAAGCCTATGGCCTGCAACGCGCCGCTAAGGCCGGTATCCCCACAGCGATACTCGACCACCAAGACTTTAACGAACGGGAGTTATATGATCAGGCCCTGCAACAGCTTATCGACAGCTTTTGTCCCGATCTGGTTATTCTGGCCGGATTTATGCGAATCTTAACCGCCAAGCTTGTGAACCACTACTTAGGCCGAATGGTTAACATCCACCCTTCACTGCTGCCTAAATATCGCGGCCTCAATACCCATCAGCGGGCGCTTGAGGCGGGCGATAGCGAGGCCGGCTGCACGGTTCACTTCGTCACCCCCGCGCTCGATGCAGGGCCGATTATCGCCCAAGCTCGGGTCGATATCTACCAAGAAGATACCCCACAGAGTGTTGCGGCAAGGGTACTAGCGCAGGAGCATCAGCTTTTTCCCCAAGTGGTGTGCTGGTTTGCCGCTGGGCGCTTGCAATTGGTCGATGGCGTTGCCACATTAGATGGCGAGCCCGTTTCCGCCTGAGGCCAGGCTTGCTATCAGCTTGAATGTTATACAGCCTATGCGGCTAGCTTAACCTTAACTTAATTTAGGAGTAACCATGAGCTACGAACTACCCGAACTACCTTACGCTAAAGACGCCCTACAACCCCATATCTCCGCTGAAACTCTGGAGTTTCACCACGACAAGCACCACGCCACCTATGTCACCAACCTAAATAATCTGGTTCCCGGTACCGAATTTGAGGGCAAGTCGCTAGAGGAGATTATCAAAACGGCTCCCGCCGGTGGTATCTTCAATAATGCCGCTCAAGTCTGGAACCACACCTTCTACTGGAACTGCCTGAGCCCTAATGGTGGCGGTGAGGCGACGGGAGCTGTCGCTGACGCGATTAAGCAGGCGTTTGGCTCGTTCGAGGAGTTTAAAACCAAATTCTCTACCTCCTGTGCAACTAATTTTGGCTCCGGCTGGACTTGGTTGGTAAAGAACAGTGATGGCAGTGTCGAGATTGTCAATACCAGTAATGCTGGCACGCCGCTCACTGGCGACCAGATCCCGCTACTGACCTGTGATGTGTGGGAACATGCCTACTATGTTGATTACCGAAATGCTCGGCCAAAATATGTCGAGGCCTTCTGGAGTGTGGTGAACTGGGAGTTTGTTAACGCTAACTTCGGCTAAATTCGACTCTGCGATGGACGGAGTTTAATATAAAATTCACTTGAAGTCGCTACCACTCATCGGTATCATCACCGATTCTTGGCAGAAAAGAGAGCCCCCCATGGCTCTCTTTTCCTTTTTTAAACCTGAATTATTTTAATAATAATCGGAGCTTGTTCAATCTTCTGGAAACCAGGCCATGTCACACCACCTTATGAATACCTACGCGCGGCAACCGGTCGCCTTTACTCGCGGAGAGGGGGCAACACTTTGGGATAGCCAAGGTAAGAGCTATCTCGATACCGTTGCCGGCATCGCCGTCTGCAACCTCGGCCACTGCCACCCCGATATTACGGCCACTATTCAACAGCAGGCGACTGAACTGCTCCATACCTCCAATCTGTTTGACATTCCAGCTCAGCAGCGTCTCGGTGCCAAGCTAGCGCAGTTAGCCGGCATGGAGCGGGTCTTCTTCTGTAACTCTGGTGCCGAAGCGAATGAGGCTGCCGTTAAATTAGCCCGCCTTTACGGCCATCAGCGCGGAATCGATACTCCTACGATTATCGTCATGGAGCAGAGTTTTCATGGTCGCACCATGGCAACACTGACCGCTACCGGTAATCGTAAGGTACAGGCCGGATTTGAGCCGTTAGTACACGGCTTTGTGCGAGTCCCTTTTAACGATATCGCCGCTATTGAGAAGGTTGCCGCACAGTTGAGCGATGTGGTCGCCATCTTGGTCGAGCCAATTCAGGGTGAGGGGGGGGTACAGACTCCAGCTGATACCTATCTGCCTGAGCTGCGCCGTCTTTGTGATCAGCACCAGTGGTTACTGATGCTAGATGAGATTCAGACCGGTATCGGCCGCACCGGTAAAATGTTTGCCTTTCAACATAGTGATATTGTCCCTGATGTGATGAGCCTAGCTAAGGGGCTCGGTAACGGCATTCCGATAGGTGCCTGCCTAGCCCGCGGTCAGGCCGCAGAGCTATTTAAACCGGGCCACCACGGCACCACCTTTGGCGGTAACCCCTTCTCGACCACCATCGCCGGTAAAGTCTTGGAGGTGATTGAGCGCGATGCGATACTAGAGCATAGCGCCGCAGTGGGCGCTTGGCTACTGACCCATCTGAAGCTAGCGTTAGGCGATCAACCCTTTGTACGCGATATTCGTGGCAAGGGGATGATGCTTGGTATTGAGCTTGATCGCCCCTGTGGCCAGTTGGTCGCGGCGGGGCTTGAGCGAGGTCTGATTTTAAATATCACCGCCGGTTCGGTGATTCGCCTCATTCCACCGCTGATTTTGCGCCAAGAGGAGGCCGAGAGCCTCGTCACTACCCTGTCACAGCTTATCTTTAACTTTATTAACGACAGCAGTCAATCTGAGTAGTCTTATGTCTGTACGCCACTTTCTCTCTCTACTCGATCTAAGCTCTAAAGAGCTGGTACAGCTAATTGATCGAGCCATCGAACTGAAGCGAATCCATCGTGACGGCCAACTCTATCAACCTTTGCAGGGTAGAGTGCTGGCTATGATCTTCGAAAAGGCCTCCACCCGAACCCGAGTCTCGTTTGAGGCCGGTATGGCACAGCTCGGTGGTCACGCTATTTTTCTCTCCCCTCGCGATACCCAGCTAGGACGAGGCGAACCGATAGATGATTCGGCTAGGGTCATCTCTCGTATGGTCGATATCATCATGGTTCGTACCTTTTCACAGCACTCACTACAACACTTCGCGACATACTCCCAGGTGCCGGTCATTAACGCCCTCACCGATAGCTTCCACCCCTGTCAACTGCTGGCCGATATGCAGACCTTTAAGGAGCATCGGGGCGATATTCGTGGTAAACGGGTTGCGTGGATTGGCGATGGTAACAATATGTGCCACTCCTATATCAATGCCGCCATTCAGTTCGATTTTGAGTTAGCGATAGCCTGCCCATTCGGGTATGAGCCAAATCGCGAGATTATGGAGGCGGGCGGAGATCGTATCATTTTGCTGCACGATCCACTTAAAGCCGCCGAACATGCCGCCCTAGTCACTACCGATGTCTGGGCTAGTATGGGACAGGAGGAGGAGCAGCGTCACCGTGAGCACGCCTTCGCGCCCTTTCAGGTCAATAGTGAGGTGATGGCGGTGGCTAAAAGTGATGCGCTGTTTATGCACTGCCTCCCCGCTCACCGTGAAGAGGAGGTCAGTAGTCGTGTTATCGACGGCCCCCAAAGTGTGGTATGGGATCAGGCTGAAAATCGTCTCCACGCCCAAAAGGCGCTGCTTGAGTTTCTATTGCAAGCTAAATGATCCGATCACGAGCTAGGTTTAAATCCCTAGCTCATCCATTAGGTCACTATGGGTAGTATCGGTCTCTCTAGTTGCCGTCCCTTCTGTCGGCTGATTCTGTTCTAGGAGCTGATCTGGTTCAAAATCTTCAAATTCGAAGTCGTGTAGCTTGACAAACTCGGTTTTATCCATCGCTAACTCCATATAGAAGACATTACCCCCTGCGGTATTAAACGATACCCGTCGCATCTGTGGTCGATCAAGGTTGGTGTCGATGGAGATCATGACCTCTTTGGTGATGGTTAACATCTTCGGCTGGTTCTGCTTCAGCGATACCATCATCTTTTTACCGATTGAGCCGATAAAGTCGCCTACAATTTGGTTCATTAGTTCGCCAAGGACATTGCCGACATCATCTGAGGTGTGCTGGGTCGAGATCTCATCTTGTGGCAGCCCCATATTGCGCAGGTAGGTTTGGTAGATCTCCAGTGCCGCAGCGGCGGAGAAGTTAACCACCACTAATCCGGAAAAACCGCCATCAAATAGCACAAAACAGCCGATATCGGGCCGCAAGCAGGTGCGATTTATCTTTTGAATCATCGGCGAGTAGCCAAGTCGAAGCTGTGTTGCACTCGTCAGTACCTTAACCACTGAACTGCAGAACATGGTCAACACATCTTCAGTCGTCACAACTTTGGTTTTTTGCATCGTTATCGCTCCCTGTTAGTTAAGGGAGCGATGCTACCGAAGCGGAACAGGCTTGGCAATAAGCAGCACAAAAAAGTCGCCGCCTTCTGTGGCAATTAGACGCCACCGGTGTGAACAGTTTCGTAGTAGAGCTTCTCTAACTCCGCTTTATGGTGGGTCTCCTCCAGCGCTAGAAAGCGGAATAGATCGGCCGCCGGCCCCTCTGGAACCTCATTGGCAAGCGCATGGTACTGCTCCATAGCGGCGTGCTCTCGTCCGAGCGCATACTGTAGTACCGCCTGATCATCAGGGTTGTCACCTAAATTGGGTAGGTGGATCGCATCGGAAAATTGACGGTCGCTCGCCGGACGCTGCAAGCTATCCATTAACTGCGCCTCAATCATCGGATTTTGCATCAGTTCAGTAAACATATCGTAGTGGAGCTGCTCTTCAGCGGCCAGCTCTTCGACTAGATAGCGAATATTTTTGCTCACCTTCGGGGTGAGATCGCGATAAAAATCGCGTGCTGTGCGCTCAAACTCGGTCGCTACTTGCAGAATATCTTGCAAGGTGGTCTGTGCTTTCAGCCGTTCATAGCCACTCTGGTGCCCTTCACTCATCGTTCACTCCTCGCTGTTACCATTGCCATACATTATAGGGCCAATTCTTTGGGGTTCTACCCTCTGCCAAGAGATTGAAAATGGGCCAATGGGCGCAATATCCTCTCCTGTATGGGTCAACCAACACGATCTACGGCGCTCACTATAGCACAAAGCTATTGCGCCATGATGACAACGGACTACCAAGAGGAAGGAGCAGAACTGAGATGAGTCAAAGCTTTGAACAGAAGTGTGAAGCGTGCCGAGTCGGTGCCCCACAGGTGAGCGAAGAGGAGATGCGGGAGCTGGTGCTCGCGATCCCCGACTGGGGGTTTGAGACTCGCGAGGGGGTGTTACAACTTGAGCGCCTGTACAGCTTCGACAACTTTGCCCAAGCGCTTGAGTTTACCAATAGGATAGGCGAGTTAGCGGAAGAGATCGGCCACCATCCGGCACTACTGACCGAGTGGGGCCGCGTGACGGTCACTTGGTGGAGCCATAAAATCGGAGGGCTACACAAAATGGACTTTGAGATGGCCGCGAAGAGCGACGCTATCTATTTGGCGAGAGCAAAAAACAGTTCTTGATTTTTTATTTATTTGTCATTAGAATTTTCCACCGTAGATAGGTTATCTACAAGCGCGAAAGTTTTGCGTGCCATGGTTAGAGTCGAAGTCGAATCGCAAGGTTGTTCTCTGTTCAGGATGAACGTCGAGGCAATTTTTATGGCGCAAGCTGGGTTTCGATGGCTGAAACTGCCCATGTTGCCGGTGTTGACCGGCCATCCGGTTGGGACTGCTCAACCAGGACTCCAGTTGCTCGCCCGCAAGGGTGTTATCAACGGAGAGCGAATTACCAAAAACCGCCATGAGCAACTTTGCTTAGGTTTTTAGGAACAGGCTAACTTCGTTCCATCACCGCCTGATGAATTGCCTGATGAATTGCCTGATGAATTGCCTGATGAATTGATTGAGCAACCCGATGTCCGTCTGCCACCGCATGGACGACATCGGGTCCATTGACGCAATCGCCCGCAGCCCATAACCAGTCAAGATTGGTCTTGCCATCGACATCAATAGCGATTCGACCGCGCTGCCATGCCAGAGCTTCGGTTATCGACTCACCTAGCAGTGAGAGGTCGGTGTATTGACCAATCGCCTCAACCACCGCATCGCAGGGGTGAATCGTCTCGTCGCTACTATCGTATTGCGGCGCAAAACGGCGATCTTCATCAAAAATCGAGATAACTCGCCAAGTTTTTAAACCAGTCAGGTTACCATCGCTATCTAGCTCACACCCTTGAGGGCCACGCTGATCTGAGATAACCACCCCCTCCTCCAGCGCCTCTTTGATCTCATCATCATCGGCCATAAAGTCCTGCTGCGCCTCCAGTGCGGTGACGGTGACATCGATATGACCATAGTGCTGCCGCTGCATTCGAGCTAAAGAGCGGGCGATATCCATAGCGACATTACCACCACCGATAATAACAGCGCGGTGAGGAAGCTCAAAAGAGGCTTCAGCGGTAATGCGATCTAATAGATCGACTGCACGATAGACCCGCTCATGTTCCGATTGTGGAATACGGGTCTGCCGCCCCTTCTGTAGTCCAATCGCTAGTAGGGTGGCATCAAACCCCTCTTGCAGCGACTCAATACTACGATCCACGCCAATACGGCAGTTGGTATGGAGGGTGACCCCCATCGACAATATAAGGTTAATATCGCGATCCAGTGCCTCATAGGGGAGACGATACTCAGGAATACCGTAACGGGTCATCCCCCCTGCGTGCGCTTTGGCCTCAAATACCTCGACCTGATGGCCCATACGGGCTAGATCGAACGCAGCGGTCAATCCGGCAGGACCGGCCCCAATAATGGCAACCTTTCTACCTGTGGATGGGGCCGGATCGCCGACAATCTCCCGATAACGCTCATAGGGGACTTGATCGGTAATGTGGCGTTTGAGCCAACGAATAGCGATAGGATCCCCCTCATATTGAGCCGCGCAGGTCGATTCGCACTTACGAGTACAGACCCGACCGCAGACCTGCGAGAAGGGGTTACTCTGGTAGAGCAGTTTGAGACCGAGCTCATAATCGCCCTCGCGAACTGCAGCGATATAGTCGGGAATCGCCATGTGGGTTGGGCAGGTCGCAATGCAGAGACCGCAAGCGACGCAGCGATCCGCTTCTAGTTTCGCCTGCTCAACGGTGTAGCCGGCGACGATCTCATCAAAATTACCGATACGATCGTCGGCTGATAACTCATCCATGCCGATCCGATCACGGGCGTTAAGCTGGTGGTGTTCGGGACGATGGTACCCTGCTGCAATGGTATTCCATTCGAGCTTATCGACACCGGGAATAAAACGGAACTTATCTGGATCGCGCTCGACCCACTTATATTCGTTCGACATAGTGAGCGAACCGGTCATACAGATATCGACACAGAGGGCGCACCAGCAGCAGCGACCATAGTCAATTTTAGGCCGCAACCCCGAATCACCCGCCATCGTCTCAATCTGCTCAACAGGAACCATATCGATAGCCCCATTTTGACAGATCGCCTCACAGGTACCGCAGCCGATACACTTATCGATATCGTTCTGATGAAAACCGCGATAGCGCTCTGCTGCAGGACGATTGAGTGGATCGGCGATGGAGACCGGCTCGCGAAGCAGATTCTTCCACGCGCTGAATGGGGAGAGGAGATCTCGTACACTCATAATATTGATCGCTTCATCGTCAGTCGTAGTAGGTTAATAGAACAGCGCTCTCTCATCGTTCAATCTCGGGCGGATAGGTGTGCAGAGAGACCATGAGTGCCGCCACATCGCTAATATTGGTATTGACCAACATCCGCTCTAGCAGCGCTACAGCGTGGGTATAGGATGGCCCGCGAATATTGACCCGTCTTGGATAACCCGAGCCATCCGTCACCAGATAGTAACCATACTCACCACGAGAGCACTCACCACGAATATAGGTCTCACCGCGCGGAATTTTCCAGTGCAGCACATTAGGTAGCTTGGCCATTAAAGAGCCCTCTTGCGGCATTTTGGCCAAAATTTGTCGCACCAAATCGATAGAGCGCTCGACATCTCTAAGACGCACCAGCGCACGGGTATAGATATCGGAGTCGTGACCTATCACCGGTTCAAAATCGAGCTCAGGATAGACCAAATAGGGGTGATCGACTCTCACATCCTTAGCGACACCCGCAGCACGAGCAGTCGGCCCGGTAATACCGTAGCTGTCGAGCCAAGTGGGATCGATATAGCCAACGCCGATGGTACGCTTTTTAAAGACCGCGTTTTGAAACATCACCCGCTCGACATCGGCGAGAGTACGCCTCATCTCGGCCAGCGTCTCCTCCATCCGTTGGGTAAATCCCTCTGGCAGATCATCACGCACGCCACCGGGCATAATGAACATGTGGTAGATGCGAGCACCGGTTAGCTCTTCAAAGCGATCTAGCATTAAATCGCGGACGAAGGTAGTCCACTGCCCGATCACCCCTAGCCCTAGCGCCCCAGCTTGACCACCGAGATACATCATATAGCTATTGATTCGCCCCATCTCTAGGATCAGGGTGCGAATCCAGTTAGCCTTCTCTGGCACTTCAATCCCCGCTAACTCCTCAACGGCTGCAGCATAACAGTACTCATTAAAGTCGGGTTCGGGAACGCAGACACGACAGACGATGGGAAAGCACTGAATAAATGTCCGCCGCTCCATTAGCTTCTCAAAGCCTCGATGGAGATAGCCGACATGAGTCTTGCCCTCAATCACCTCATCCCCACAGACGGTCAGTTCGACCGACATATTGCCAGTGATACCGGGATGGTTAGGGCCGTGCCACAGTTTCAGGTATTGGCCTGAGCTGAGATCAAACTCAGCGCTACCATCCTGCCGCAGTGGGGGATACTGGCTGCGATCCGGTTCAAATATTGAGCGTTGTGCCATCCTACTTCTGCTCCGGATAGAGTTGTTGCTGCATATAGTGCGCCGGATCGTGGCTCTCTCGACCTGGCCGTTCAGCGTACTGCTCTGCCGCATATTTAAGGGTATCGAAATCGCGTCGATAGGGGGGAATATCGTTCCACCCTTCGAGAATAAACTCCTCATCTAGGCGTGGACTACCCGGAAAATCGATACCAAACATCTCTTTTAGCTCCCGCTGGTAGGTCGCCGCCGTTGGCCAGAGGGTATGGATACTCTCCATAAGGGGCTGGTTACGGTCTAGCAGTACTCGAATACCGAGATCCTTCGCCTCGGCACGATTGTTAAGCAGGTAGGTGAGCTGAAACTGCCCCTGCTCAAGCCAGTCAACCGCGGTTAAGAGCACTAAGTGGGTAAAACCACACTGATCACGCAGATAGGTCAGCAGTGAGCGTAGCTGATCCGGTTCAGCGCTAACGAAAGCGAGATCGAGCCGTTGTTGGGTGAGTTGGCTCACACGGTAGTGTTGGCTCAGTTGTTTGAGTAGTTGTTGCATCAATTTAGTTACCAGTTATAGTCAGGCATATCCCAGTCGTGAATCACCTGCTTTTGGTTTGCCTTATACCAGTCAAACTTGTCGGCATACTCATTCGCCCCCTCCGCTTCGCCAGCTTTAATCACCTTTTTCAGATCCTCAAACCCCTGCAATAGCGCCTCAGGGCGAGGCATACAGCCGGTAATATAGAGATCGACTGGTAGATAGTGATCGAGCCGTTTAATGGTGTTATAGGAGTCCCAATACATACCGCCATTAATAGTGCAGGAGCCGAGACCGACGACATATTTGGGGCTCTGCATCTGTTCATAGGCGCGAATCGCCCGCTTCAAAGTTTTAGTCGAGAGATAACCGGAGATCACCAACAGATTCGCCTGTCGTGGCGTAGGTCGCCACTGTACGCCGTAGCGATAGGCATCGAAGCGAGGGGTCATCAGCGGCCGCATCTCAATCGCGCCGCAGCCAGTTCCAAAGCCTAAAATCCATAGCGATTCAGATCGCGCCCAGTTAAAGAAGCTCTCCACAATGCGGCCATACGCCGCCGGCATCACCGTAGGTGGCGCTTCACAAAAGTAGTCCCGCAGCGGCTCGACTTCAAACTCAATGCCGTCCGGCCCTTTAACAACCCTCTTTTCTAGTTCAGGTTTCATCGGCTACACCCAGAGAATGGCGGCAATGCCGAGTGGCACTGCCCAAATGAGAAACCAGCGAATCGACTGTTCCACCCGAAAGCGGGGGAAGACTACCCCGACCAGTAGCGATACGCAATAGATTAAAAATACCTTAATCGCAAACTCGCCCCACCCCGCTGCGCCACCAAAAAAGAGGTTCATATAGACCACGATTTTGGCGATAGGGAAGATAGCCCGATTGGTCTGCATGAGCGCCAAATAGGAGGAGTGGTACTCGGTAGGGGGGCCGATAGGGATCTCCTGCGGTGCTAAGACCACATCAAAAGGCGGACGCATCATTGAACCTAGAAAGGAGAGCATCGCAGCCGCAACCGCCAGTGGATTGGTGAAGAGTGTCCAGTTAAGGTACCCCCCCTGTTGGGCTGCCACAATCTCGGTAATCGAGAGGGTCTGATACTGCAACGCCACCGCAAAAACAGCCAGCGCAAAGGGGAGTTCAGACGCTGTGACCTGCGAGAGCCCCCGACTAACCCCGATAGCGGCGTTCGGGTGGCCACTCTCACCGGCACCGAGAGCCATGCCTAAAGTGCCGAAGAAGACGAAGTAGAGCGCTAGAATCAGATCGCCGGCAAAATTGAAGTTAGAGAAGTAGATCGAGCCGTAGATCGTCGGCACAAACAGCAGCAGCCCGACGCCGCCACTGAGACGAAACACCGGCCCTAGATAGAACATCACCCCGTGGGTAATCGAACTGCGCAGAGCGTAGTTTTTAACCAAATCGACATAGTTCTGCCAAATCGGAATACCGTGCCGACGACCAACACGGGCAGCAATCTTCTGCATTAGCGCCGTCAGCAGCATCCCATAGTTAACTACAATAAAGAGCGTCAACAGGGCATAGGGGATCTTCATCCACTCAAATTCAGGTACCATCGGCTAGATCCTCCCCTGAAGCAGAAATACAACCACAATAAAGGCGACTAGATGAATGGCATAGCTCTGGCCACTGCCATCATAGATCCGGCGAACAAAATCGGCCAAGGTGTGCAATAGATCGGTCACAGTCTGCCAAAAACGGGTCGCCAGTGGCAGCGTCAAGAAGCCGAGAGCCTTGCGATAGGGGGCAAAAAAGTTCCAAGCAAAGTGGGTAGTTTCGGGTCGATAGGGGCGTTCGGCGGAGAAGACGATATTAAACTGCTTCACCTTTTGTGCCCGACGATTGACAAATAGCAACCAGCTAAAGAGAGTCATAAATATCACCCCAATGATAATCATGATCGATATCGGGCTCCAGTAACCGAACGGGCTGGTAATAGTCAACCCCTCCCAACCGAGCGGTGTGTCGGCAAAGTATTGCACCAACCACTCATCGACCCGCCGCAGGGCAAGGCCGGGAACTAGCGCAAAGATCAGCAGTAGCACCACAAAGATCATCTGCGGCACCACAATCCAAAAGGGTGCCTCTTTTATTTTGCGATGCTCATCTTTAAGCTGCCCTAGGAAGATGGTGTGAATCAACCTAAACAGATAGAGGAACGCGATAGGCCCTGCAAGGAAGATAATCACGATCGGCAGACGATACTCAGCACTCATAATGGCGTTATAGAAGATCCAGCGACCGCCAAAACCGGAGAGCGGCGGTACCCCAGAGACAGCAATAATACCGATTAACACCGCAATAAAAGAGAGCGGCATGAGGGTGATCAACCCCCCCATTTGGTACATAAGCCGAGTGCCAGTCCGTTTAGCCACACCACCGATAGAGAGAAAGAGCATCGATTTATAGATGTAGTGGTTAATGACAAACATTAGCGCCATCAGCCAACCTAAGTGGTTCATCAGTGCTAAACCAAACAGCGCATACCCCATTTGACCGATTGAGGAGTAGGCGAGCAGCCGTTTTGCATCCTCCTGAAAGGCGGCCATCAGATTACCAATCAGCGCCGAGAGCGCCCCAATCCAGAGTAGCAGATGGGTCAGTTCTAAACCGTAGAGCTGCTGCTTGCCCATATTTAATAGCAGCATCATTAAACCAAACAGTCCCGCTTTGAGCAGAATCCCCGATACCATCGGTGAGACATCGGTCTCCGCTTCAGCGTGGGCACCTGGGAGCCAGATATGGAGCCCTGCGGCGGCTGTTTTGGTCATAAAACCGATAGCTAGCAGCAGAAAGACCCACGGGGCGACAGGGTCTGAGAGCGATGAGAGCGTGGTTAGCGCCATCTGTGTCTCGCCATTTCCAGCCAGTGCAAAGCCGGTCAGAATCAGAAACGCTCCCCCAAGCGAGAAGGCCAGATAGGAG
Source organism: Ectothiorhodospiraceae bacterium BW-2 (assembly GCA_008375315.1). Lineage (NCBI taxonomy): Bacteria > Pseudomonadati > Pseudomonadota > Gammaproteobacteria > Chromatiales > Ectothiorhodospiraceae > Ectothiorhodospiraceae bacterium BW-2. The sequence goes on from CP032507.1 coordinate 3,603,405, forward strand.
AGCGCATGGGGCTCCGACTTAGCACCGCGCAGAATCAGATAGTAGGAGCCTATGGTGAGCAGCTCCCAAGCGGCAAAGAAGGTAAAACTATCCTCAGCCACAATTAACATCGCTAACCCAGCGTACATTAACATCGTCGCAGGGTAGAAGCCGAGTCGGCGACCATGGGCATGGTAGCTAGCGAGTAGAATAATCGGGCCACCAACCAAGATAATAATGGCGTAGATAAGCTGCAGCGGGTTGTACTCCTGATAACTCAGTAGAAACCACCCCACCATACCGGCAATCGCCAAACTGTTTTTAACTTTAACTGGCAGCCACTCCAGCAGCAGAAAGCTTAGGGCAAAGAGCAGCGGCAGCGCGTGCAGCAGATTGTTCTGGTTCGAGAGCTCCCCCCAAAGATAGCCAACGCCCCAGCCAGCTAGCAGCGTCGCAAACACGACCGCTAGTTTGTGCGCAGCTAAGACAACCTCCTCAGGCGGCGGCTCCCGTTTTAATACATAGCCGAACCAGCGGAACAGATAGGTCGCCTCCAGTAGCGAACCAAAGAGCATTAATCCCAGAATAAGTAGCCGATCACCGGCGGCTAACGCATGAACTAGCTCCCATTTGGCATAAAACCCGGGAAAAGGTGGCAAGCCGATAAGAAGCGCGATAAAGCTAGCAAAAGCGAAGATAAGCAGTGGATGGCGACGCAGCACGCTCCATGCGCTTAGCTCCCGCCGCTCAATGAGCCCCGATAGCCAGAACAGCCCCGCCTTAGCAATCGCCTGAGCCACCAACACCCCACCGGCAATAAATAGTAGCTGGTCCCCTAGCAGATCGCGCTGTCCGATAATCAGCAGCAGCAGCCCTAACTGGCCGATCGATGAGTATCCGAGCAACCTTCGGTCATCCTGCTGCGATAGCCCTAACAGATTGGCAGCCACAAAGGTAGTGACACCGATGGCACTCAGTAGCGGTAGCCAACTATCCCCCCCCATTAAGACCATCTTATCGACAGCAAAGAGCATCGCCGCTCCGGTCGATACCGAAAAGAGCGCCGCGAAGGCGGGGTGTGCCGACTGATAGATATCGAGCCCCCAACCGTTGGCGGGAAAAGGCTTTAACTCAATAATAATGGCGATAAACATCAAAAAGAGTGCTAACTGCATCGAGGAGTTAGCCAGCGTTGGTAGCGCGCTAATCTCGTCGATATTGAGAGTGCCGGTGGCGTGATAGGCGAAGATAAGGCCAATTAGCAGCATAATCGAGACAACTTGTGCCGCGATAAGGTACTTAAACCCTGCCGATAGCGCCTCCTCTCTTGCCGTTAACAGAATCAGCCCCGCCGTCGCGATAACCATAAGTTCGATAAAGACAAACAGATTAAAGAGATCTCGCGTGAGAATGATCCCCGCCGCCGCCATGGTAAAAATAAGCAGCACCGCCATCGCACGCCGTCCCATACGATAGAGAGTATCGCGTAGATAGATAGCGGCCATCAGCGCAAAGAGGCAGATAAGAGTGAGCATGGCCGCTTCGGCTAGGCCAATTGAGAGGGCGATCGAAAAGGGGGGCAGGTGCCCTGCAGTAAAGATCTGCACCGCAGCTCCACCAGAGTCGGCAAAATAGAGCAGCCACTGCCCCGAAATCGCCCCCATTAGCAGCAGTGCGGCTAGGGTGATCAGATAGGCGCTGTTTCGGCGATGATCCGGCAGCAGCCCCAACAGAAAGGCGGTACCGAGAGCGACTGCGATAATTAACAGTGCGTTTACCACTTCAGATCCTTAAAGTTATCGATATTTAGGGTGCCACGACTCTCGAACAGGCGATAGGCGTAAGCGAGCATGAGCGCAATAATCCCCACGCCGATCACAATCGCAGTCAATACCAGCGCCTGCGGTAGTGGGTCAATAATCAGCCTATCTGCCCCATTGAGTAGAGCCTCGCTATCGAGAATTGGCGCAGTACGGCCATGCATATACCCCACCGCAACCAGCACCATATTGACACCGGTATTGGCGATGGAGAAGGCGATAATCATCCGCAAAATATTTCGGTGCACCAGTGCGCCATAGAGCCCTAGCAGAATCAGCAAAAAGCCGGTAGTCATGGTAATGGTGGTAATCATTGCTCTGGATCTCCGGTTTCGGCGAAGTGAATCAGCATTGAGCTAAACTCCGCCCCCACTTTAAGCCCGATTAGAGAGTAGATGATCGGAATGGCACCAGCGGAGAAGAGTTGACCAAACTCGCCCAGAGGTAGAATACGGTTATCGAGAAAGCCCCCCCCGATAACCATACCGGCCACCCCGATAGAGACAAACAGCAGACCAGAAGTCGATTCGACCCTCGTAATCAGACGATGGCTAAAGTGTCGCATCGGTTCGGAGAGTAGCAGCAGCAGTAGCGCAGAGGCGAGAATAGCCCCCCCCTGAAACCCTCCACCTGGGGTCAAATGGCCATTGATAAAGACATAGACCCCCAGCAGCAGAATGAGTGGCACCAATAGATCTTTGCCGGTAAGCAACAGCTCGCCGGCATCGGGACGCGGCTGCCTCCGATTGACCGGACAGGAGCGGGAGAGCACTAGCCCCACAATCGCCGCCGTCAAGAAGAGGACCGTGACCTCCCCCAGCGTATCAAGACCGCGATAGGTAACAATAATTGAGGTCACAATATTGGCCGCCCCAGTATCACCAGCACTCGCCACTGCATAGTAGTGGCCCGTTTTATTCAGCGACTCATCGGCCTCAAAAGTTAGGTTTAGCGAGAAGAAGATTGTTCCCAAACCGATAAGTAGCAGTACTATTAACGCCTGTTTAATCATCTGCCCCATCCCGCACTCGGCCTAGTACAAAGAAGAAGAGAAAGGTGGTCAAGCCACTACCAATCGCCGCCTCTGTCATCGCCACATCGGGAGCGGCGAGCAGGAGAAACTGCACCGAAGCGAGCAGCCCCACAAGTCCAGAGGCAAGGATGGTTATCGGCAGCGAACGCCTGCCGCCGACCGCCATCACTGCCGCTATCAACATCGCGACGGCAACCATTAGCGCTATCGCCTCCACGATAAGTGTCATTGATGTGCCTCCTGCCGTTCATCCTCTTCCAGTTTATCGACCCGATTGAGGGGAGAGAGCCTGATACCGACGCGGTGCGATGATCGGGCAAGAACCTGGGATGAGAGTGGATTGGTAAAGATTAAAAACAGACCGATCAGCAGCAACTTCCACCCCCATTCGGGCTGTAAGCAGGCGATACCAAACAGACTGAGCAGCGTACCGAGTGTGGTGGCCTTAGTGCCTGCCTGAATACGGTTATAGATGTCGGGCATCCTCACCAAACCCAAACCGCCTAGCAGCAGAAACAGCGTCCCCACCATCAGTGAGACTCCGCCGACTAAACTAAGAATAGATTCCATTAAAATCCACGCTCCTGATAGCGAGCAAAGGCGATAACGCCCAAAAATGAGAGCAGGGCATAGACCAGAGCGACATCTAGGTAGATGCCACGATCACTCACCCAAGCGATAAGAACGATAAGGGTAATTGAGATAATGGTTAACACATCAAAGGCCACGACCCGATCAACGGCTGTCGGCCCCTTAACAAATCGCCACAGTGTTAACAAAAACGCCACACCGGTAAAGAGTGCCGACACGATAACCAATCCATCAACCATAAATAATCTCCAGATAGCGCTCAAATCCAGCAACAATCGTGGCGGTCGCCACCTCAATATCGTCGCTCTCGACTCTGACCCAGTGGACATAGAGCCACTCATCTTCGATCTTGACCGTCAATGTTCCCGGAGTGAGGGTAATGGAGTTAGCCAGCATTAGGCGTCCCATGCGACTTTTCAACCGAGTACGCACCTTAACAATACCCGGATTAAGCGGCAGAGCCGGATTGAGGACAATCGCCGCTAGCTTAAAATTGGCAACCGTTAGCGCCTTAAAGAAGTAGCCGTAGTAGAGGAATCCCGCCTTTACAGCCGCCGCGCTAAACCGAAACTCAGTAAAAAATGAGAGCGAATGTCTGAATAGGATGACAATCACGGCAGAGGCGATCACACCGCTCGCCACCACATCAAACTCGACCGAACCGTTGAGCATCAGCCAAAATATGAGCAGAGTCGCAAACATCACCAGCTGCCTGAGCTGTATCATTAAAGTCACCGGCCTCTTAAGTTATAAGGTTACACTAAGCTATCCAACGAGCCGCCATTGTAGCAGCCGAATATTACAGAAATATCACACGAAGCAATTTTTTTTGCCCCAGAGGGGGGGAGAGCTCGGTGCCAAACAGAAAACTGGCCGCCACTCTACAGCAACGGCCAGCTATCGACACTGATTTAAATCAAATCAAGCCAAGAACGAGCCTAAAACTCTCCGGTAGCTCCAGCGATCATCACGTCCAGCATCGCCTGATTGACCCGAATTGCGGTCTCAACGACTTGAGGTGGAAGCAGTTTGCTGTTAATTAACATATCGAGATTCAACATCATCAGCCAAGTAACCCCCTCCTGATCTTCAACCATGGAGATACGGCAGGGCATATAGCTCGCGAAGATCGGATTAGCGATAATCATCTCCCGCGCATCCATCGGATCACAAAATTGATAGATACTTAGGTGTGGCGATTCGACATCACGAGCGGCTAGCTCCTGCGACACCTGCTGCTCTCCCACCATCTTCAGGTTGAGCTCCACCGCTTTAGAGCGCATCGCATCGATAGCATCCTCAATGCTCACCCCATCTTTAAGCGGCATCTGCGCTACCGTTTGGGTGATATCTGAGATCGTTAGTTGGTCTGTAACCACCTTTTTGCTCTGCTTCGCCGCTGCCTCTTTGGCCGCCGCCATACGGGCAACCATCCGCTCATCGACCCTCGGCAGATAGGCATCAGCGCCGTTAATAATACGGCGATCATCTAGCGAAGCGGCATAGGCGGTCAAATTGATAATATCCTCGTCGCTAAAACGATCAAACAGGGTGTCATCTGGGTCATCATCGTGAATACGCAACCGAGTCTGAAACATCTTTAGGTTCTGAAACAGATACTCGGTGTGTTGTCCAGCTATCGCGGGAACACCGCGAGAGTCTTTGCCAAAGCCATCGCGGCGGTGACAGAAGCGGCACTCATCATCGTAGATCGCCTCCCCCTTTACCCTATCGCCACCAAGACTAGGTTTAATATCGAACTGAGCATCACGAGAGAGATCGATCGAAGAGAGGTAGTAGGCGACATCTTCAATATCCTGAGCAGACATTGAGCCGATACCGGAAGTCATCATCATGGTCGGATTGACTCGAACTCCCCCCTTATACTCGTTAATGGCCTTAATCAGATAGTCCTCGCTCAAACCGGCAAGGCGGGGCGAGAGGCGTCCAGGGGTTCCCTGGCCATACTGGCCATGACAGATAGCACAATTTTTGTTAATCAAATAGCCATTTTCCAAATTGGCCGCTAAGAGCGAGGTACTCATCAGCACAAGTACCATTACAATAAAGTATCGTTTCATCATTCAATATCCTGATAGTTTTGCAGTGTAAGTTTTGCGTATGCGAAAAGCGTTAAAAGCAGCCATTGTGCGAATTTTATAACAAAAGTCAACAACAACCCCAACAATCAACAAATAACCATAATATAATATAATAATATTATTATATATCACTTTTCTTAACCTCGTAACCGCGATATAAAGCTATTGCATAACCGGTCAACGCTATGTTAACTTCACACACGAATGGTTAACATCTAAACTTAAACGCAAAAGTTATTTTATTGAAGATATGAAAAAGCCAAGTATCAAGCAGTTGGCAGTGGGGGGAGTGATATTTCTGGCTGGCGTATTGTCGCTAGGCGGGGTCAACGCCTTCTTTGCCTACACCAACGGAAGCTGTCAAGTAATTTGAGACCAGTTGTTAAAAAAATAAAGCTCTAAATCTAGCCGGTGATTGCCACTGCCCTCACCGGCAAATTTCGCCTATGTTGAGTCATGACGCAACAAGGAGCGAACATGACCCTCATGGCCCTTTGCCGCAAGAGCCAAGCCCTTCAGCAAGGGGGAGCTGCAAGGCGAACTGCAACCCCTAATCTAGGAACCTCCCTCCTGCACCGCGTTACCCACAGCCCGCCCCCCTACGATAATAAGGGGGTCTCCGGGGGGCGGGCTATGGATAACGCTCTGTCATTCAGCCACCACAACCGGCTAAAGCCATCGACGATAGACCCACTAGCGGCACCGTCACTCATCTCTCCTTCGCTCTATTCAGGGTTGGATAGTTGACCTCCAGCGACCCCACCCCCTCCTCCGGTAGAGCGGGGTTAATCCATACCTCAGTAGGGGGTTGCTTAACCTTGGGCTCACCATGAATAAAGCGTTTCGGATGCTGCTGATAGGCCTGCTTCAGCGCCTGTTCACGCTGCTCGCTAACCTCCTTGTAACGACCGGTAAATACCTGCTCTGGAGTGAACCACGCAATCCCTCGATGGTGGTGGTGGAAACAGTACCAGTCAACATAGTCACTAAACCATATTCTGGCATGGTCAACTCCTGTAAATCGTTGAGGATAATCGGGTTGTTGCTTGAGTGTTTTAAATTGACTCTCGCTAAACGGATTGTCGTTACTGACTCGTGGACGGCTGTGGGAGCAGGTGATCCCCAGTTCGGCCATCAAGTCGAGATAGCCTCTGGCGGTCATCGGCACACCTCTATCCTGATGCAGTGTTAAGCCACTGAGCGCGACCCGATAGCGAGCCGCTGCGTCACTGATTAACAGCTTGGAGAGCTCACTATTCTCCTTCCTTGAGACCATCCAAGCCACAATAAAACGGCTGTAGAGATCCATCACCACATAGAGATTCAAGAAGTTACCCTGCTCTGTGGTGGGAAGCTTAGTGATATCCCATGTCCAAACCTCATTCGGGCGGGTCGCCCGTAATCGGGGGATAGCGTGTGATTTGGCCGGTTTTTGAGCTCGCCGCTCTCCCGTCTGTTGATTAGCACGAAGGATCCGATACATCGTACTGATTGAACAGTAATATTTCCCTTCATCCAGCAGGCTAGCATAGATCTCTGCCGGAGGTTGGTCATAGAATCGTTCGCTGTTCAAAAGCCCCAGAACGGCTTGCCTCTCTGCCTCACTCAGCGCATTGGCTGCGACGGGTCTTGGAAGGCTCGCTCGGGGGGAGACAACCGGAGCCTGTCGGCGGTAGTAGCCTGCACGCGAGAGCGCTAGGCTATCGCAAGCGGCTCTTATGCTCACCGAACTGGGGCACTCTTTTTCAACTAATCTCATAAGCTTATCTCTGTGTTCATCTGCTCCAATAAGCTGAAGGCTTTTTTTTGGAGCGCAATCACCCCTTCGGTCTGCTGTAACCGTTGGCTAAGACGCTGAATTTCCTTCTTTAAACGCTCTATCTCCTTATCTCGCTTGTCTAGGCTCGGTTTGCGACCACTCTGTTTCCCTTTCAGGCCAGCCTGCCCCTGTGCTTGCAGTTGTCGGCGCCATTTGGTCAGATGGGAGCTGTAGATCTGCTCTTTGCGCAGCAGCTCGCCTAGCTGACCCGGCTCCTTGCACTGCTCTGCTTCTGCTAGGATCCGAAGCTTCTCTTCCTCACTAAATTTGCGGTAGGAGCGCTTCTCTTCATCGGGGTCGGTAACCTCGTTGGAGGGTAAAACGGTAGTATCTTTGGGCATCGTGTATCTCCTCTGTTGCCCCCCTGATTCTACATTCATTTCTCATCAGGGGTGGTCTCAGGGTATCTTGACACTCAGGGCCAACGAGATGGAGTTCTGCATTAGCTGCCACACGATGCAGGTTAACTACAAAGAGTACCAACAGACATGGCACTACAAAAACCCCTCCGGCGTCCAAGCCACCTGCGCTGACTGCCATGTGCCGAAAGAGTTCTTCCCCAAGGTGAAGGCCAAAATTCTAGCGGTGAAGGATATCTACCACGAAATCATCGGCACTATCGATACGCCAGAGAAGTATGAAGCCCACCGCTGGGATATGGCTAGCCGAGTCTGGGCTAAAATGGAGGCGAGCGATTCACGCGAGTGTCGTAGCTGCCACGATTACGGCAATATGGATACCGCTGAACAGGGCAGATTAGCCCGGAAAAAGCATGATCGTGCAGCGCTAGAGGGTAAAACCTGTATAGAGTGCCATAAAGGGCTTGCTCACGAACTTCCAGTCGAGCCTGAACAGCTCGACAATGCAGCCTCGGCTGCCCCACCACAACTTTCGCTGAACACCAAAGAGAGTTTTCATTAAACCACGAGGAGAGATGATAGATGAAATTTAAACTCATCATGCATAGTCTGCTAGTTGCCGGTGCTGTCACCATGGCAACTTCGGCCACTGCGGCAACCCCAACCGCCGAAATGCTCGGCAATACCTGCGCCGGCTGCCACGGTATCGATGGCTCCAGTAACGGCCCGGCGATTCCTAGTATCGCCGGTATTGATGTTGACTATTTTATCGAGTCGATGACATTGTATCAATCTAACGAGCGCCCCTCGACCATTATGGGTCGTATCGCCAGAGGCTACACTGCACAAGAGATCGAGCTAATGGCAGAGTTTTTTAACACCAAAAAGTTAAAAACGATCGATCAGACAACCGATGCTGCTTTAGCGGCAAAAGGTGCCTCGCTGCATGATCGTTTCTGCGAAAAGTGTCACGAAGAGGGTGGCAGGATCGCTGATGGTTCGGCTATTTTAGCCGCACAGATGCTGCCCTACCTTGAGTACTCCATGACCGACTTTAATAGCGGTATGCGTGATATGCCACGCAAGATGAAGAGCAAAATGCAGGATGTCAAAGAGAAGTATGGCGACGACGGCTTTAAACAGCTTGTCCACTTCTACGCCAGCCAAAAGTAATTGAGGAGGATATCTAATGAGTCAATTTACCCGTCGTAATTTTCTAAAACTCTCCGGTGCGGCTGCGGCCGTTAGTACCTTTGCCTGCTCTACCGCTCCGGCTATCGCTAGCAACAAAAAGAGGGTAGTCGTTGTCGGGGGCGGTATTGGGGGGGCTACGGCCGCCAAATATCTGCGCCTAATGGATAGCAGCATCGAAGTTACCCTCATTGAGGCTAATAAGGATTACTACACCTGCTTTATGAGCAATGAAGTCCTCAGTGGCGAGCGCGATATTGACAATATCAAGTTTGGCTACAGTGGCCTAAAAGGGCATGGTGTGACTGTGGTCCACGCCAAAGTGACCGGAATTGATGCCGATAAACAGAGGGTGATGACCGATAGCGGCGACACATTTGCTTATGATCGCTGTATCGTCTCCCCTGGGGTCAGTTTCCGCTACGATCTAATTGAAGGCTATGACGAAACCGTCGCCGAAACGATTCCCCATGCTTGGAAAGCCGGCTCCCAAACCGTCACCCTACGCAAGCAGTTAGAGGCGATGCAGGATGGCGGCACAGTCGTGATTGCCCCTCCCCCCAACCCTTTCCGCTGCCCTCCTGGCCCCTATGAGCGGGCCTCTCAAATTGCTCACTACCTCAAAAGCCACAAGCCGAAATCGAAACTTTTGATTGTCGATCCTAAGCCGGCCTTCTCCAAAAAGGGGCTGTTTGAAGCTGGCTGGCGTAAATATTACGGCTACGGCACCTCCAATGCCATGATTGAGTGGCATAGCACCCCTAGCGGCTCTGATGACAATGTGTTGAAAGAGCTTGATGCCTCAACCAAAACCATTATGACTGGCTTCAATGAGTATAAAGCTGATGTACTCAATATCATTCCAGCTCAAACGGCTGGGATGATTGCCAAAACTGCCGGCCTGACAGATAACTCTGGCTGGTGTCCTGTCAATATGATGACATTTGAGTCAACTCTACAGAAAAATATCCATGTTATCGGTGATGCGGCGATCCAAAGTCCACTACCTAAATCGGGGTACGCTGCGAACTCCGAAGCTAAGGTCTGCGTTTCGGCCATTATTGCCCTGCTCAATGACATGCAGGTGCCACAGCCCTCCTATGTCAACACCTGCTACAGCGTGATCCACCCCGGAGACGGCATCTCGGTGGCTGCTGTCTATCGCTACAATAACGCTACCGGCAAGGTTGAATCGGTTGAAGGGTCGGGCGGCCTGACACCGGGGTACGATGATACCACCATGGAGATGCGTGCCCGTGAAGAGCAGTACGCCCACTCTTGGTTTAACAACATCACTGCCGATGTCTTTAGTTAAACCGTTCAGAGCAGCACGCTGATAAAACGGGGCACATCGCCCCGTTTTTTTTAGCCGCAATGTGCGAAAATAGCCCCGTTCAACTAACGGAGATAGAGATGAGTGCCAAAATCATTGACGGCAAGGCAGTTGCAGCCCAACTACGGTATCAACTTCAACAACAACTTTCCCATCACCGACAACAGGGCTCTGCCCCCCCCGGCCTAGCTGTCATACTCATTGGAGACGATGCGGCATCGACGCTCTATGTCGCCAATAAACGCAAAGCGTGTGCCGAAATCGGTATCCATTCGATAGCGCACGATCTACCAAATAGCACAACAGAGAGTGAACTACTGCATCTTATCGATACTTTAAATGCTGATAGCTCGATTCACGGCATATTGGTACAGTTTCCCCTCCCCTCCCACATTAATAGCGCAACGATCATCGAACGGATTAAACCGCAGAAGGATGTGGATGGTTTTCACCCCTACAATATTGGTCGGCTAGCCGTCAGAATGCCGACGCTGCGCTCCTGCACCCCCTATGGGGTCATGAAGCTACTACAGAGTATAGAGACCCCCTTTAAAGGCCAGGATGCGGTTGTCATCGGTGCCTCGAACCATGTTGGCCGACCGATGGTGCTGGAGCTGATGCTCGCTGGCGCGACGGTCACCTGTTGCCACCGTTTTAGCCGAGATAGTAGTGACCATATTCGTCGCGCCGATATCGTCATTGCTGCGGTGGGGAAAGCGGGGCTGGTTAAAGGGGCGTGGATTAAGCCGGGTTCTACCGTTATCGACATTGGCATTAACCGACTAGAGAGTGGTCAACTAGTCGGCGATGTAGAGTTTGACGCAGCCGCAGAGCGAGCAGGCTGGATTACCCCAGTCCCCGGTGGTGTCGGCCCGATGACTGTCGCTACGCTAATGGAAAATACCCTCAAAGCGGCGCTAATACAGCAGCAGGTGCAGCCATAGCCCTATCAGGCAACTAGATCGATATGCTCCGCTGCCGACTCCTTTGCAGCGGGAGCGGCGTGGCTATAACTGACTCGATCGGGGCGACCATCACCGTCGACATCAAAAATAAATCGGCTTTGGGTCAACTCTGAGCCACTGCCAAACAGTTTCAGCACAACGGGATCGTACCCCCCCTGATTGGCGGCTGCTTGGTGCTCTATGCGAATACGGACAGCCGCAGCCGAGAGCTCAACGCTATCTCGATCATGATAGCGACCCGAGCTCCCCTCAGGAGCCGACCAGAATCGAACCGCCTCCCCGCTACTATTTAAGCTCAACAGAGGCCGTGGGTGTGGGTGTGGAGCGGTTAACTCAACGGTTAGGCTGTTCATGATCAAATCCCCCAGTTATTGTGGTTTCTCTACCCCATTTAGCGGACTTAGCACCACTTTTTGAACCTCCGTCACTGAAAAATAGGTTACACTTAGCGGCTCTAGCGATTACGATTACTACCACAACCTACACCGATGTCATCACACCACTGCTCTGTCACACTCTGCCGCCGCATTACCATTCCAGACCAGCTCCGACTGGAGCGCTACCAACGCGCCCCTGAACTCGCCCCATCCCTACTCTTTTTCAGTGGGGGCTCGGCACTGCTGCCGCTCAGTCGGGTGCTGAAACGCTACAGCCACAACTCTATCCATCTGGTCACCCCGTTTGACTCTGGGGGTAGTTCGGCCACACTACGCCAAGCGTTCAATATGCCCTCTATCGGCGATCTGCGCAGCCGACTCATGGCCCTAGCCGACGATACCATTACCGGACACCCAGAGGTCTATCGCCTCTTTAACCACCGCTTTGCGACCACCGATAGCGACAAACGGCTACATCGAGAACTCAAGCGACTCATCGATGGCCGCAATCCCCTCATACATTCGATCTCCAATCCGATGCGGCGCCTAATTCGTAACCAGCTCGGCTTTTTTTATGAGGCGATGCCGGCGCAGTTTAAGCTACAAGGGGCCAGCATCGGTAATCTGATTCTAACCGGCGGTTATCTCAATAATCATCGCCACCTAGAGCCGATTATCTTCCTCTTCTCCAAGCTAGTCGCGGCACGGGGCACCGTAAAAGCGACCGTTAGCGACCACCTCCACCTCGCCGCTACGCTAGCCGATGGCAGTCGAGTTATCGGCCAGCACCAACTGACCGGCAAAGAGGCCCCTCCGCTCCGCTCACCTATTGAGACGCTATCGCTAGTTCACCCCCACCATCCGACTCAGGAGGCGAGTTGTAAAATCAGCAAACGCACCCGTAAACTGATTCAGAGTGCGGAGCTAATCTGCTACCCCCCCGGCAGCTTCTACAGCAGCCTCATCGCCAACCTCCTCCCCGAAGGGGTAGGGGCGACCCTTGCTGCTAGCCCCAGCCCCAAAATCTACATTCCTAACTTAGGTGCCGATCCTGAGCAGATCGGGCTGTCGCTTAACGATCAGGTGACGCTGCTGCTCCACTATCTGCGTCGCGGGCTACCCCACTCGATCACTAACCATCAACTGCTCAATACGGTACTTATCGACAGCGAGCGTGGCAGCTATGGCTCCCACCTCTCCACCAATTTAATGCGCAAATATGGCATTCAAATGATCGATACCCGTCTTATTAGCCGTAAAAGCGCCCCCTACTACGATCCAGAACGGCTCACTCGGGCACTACTATCGCTGGTATAGCGCCAGCGGGAGTGTTAGAGTGTCATTAAAGTGTCATTTTAGTATAGAGACAAGGGAGCCAGAACAGAGATGAGTAGAGTGGCAGTTATCGGCATTCCCGGCAGCTGGTCAACCGAAACCCTTGCCGATGCGGTCGAGGCCAGTGGTCGCGAGCGCATTGTGGTCGATATGGGGGAGGTGGTCGCCGATATGCAGCAGGGGACGCTGCTGTTTCAGGGGATTGATCTATGCCAATTGGATGGCCTGCTGGTAAAAAAAATCAGTGCTGACTACTCCCCCCACACTCTCGATCGGTTGGAGCTACTCCGACTAGCCGAAGCTGCTGGGGTGCGAGTATTTAGTCCTGCCATCGAGATATTGCGTCTAGTTGATCGCCTTAGCTGTACGACGACCCTTCGTAACGGCGCTATCCCCATGCCACCGACCACCCTCTGCGAATCGATACCGCAGGCGGTCGCGACGATTCAGCGCTACGGCGAGGCGGTACTCAAACCGCTCTACTCGACGAAAGCACGCGGGATGGTGCTGCTCCATGCCGATGAGGGCGAGACGGCTCTCACCGAGAAGTTACACCACTACCAGCGACTCCATCCGCTACTCTATATTCAACAAAAAATAGCGCTGCCGGGGAGAGATTTGGGCATGGTCTTTATGGGGGGGGAGTATCTCGGCACCTATACCCGTATTAAGCCGGAGGGTAGCTGGAACTCGACTATCCATAGTGGCGGTCGCTACGGTGCCTATGAGGCAACAGCGGAGCTGATTGAGCTGGCTCAACGCGCCCAAGCGCTCTTTAAGCTCGACTTTACTACCGTCGATATCGTCGAAACCGCCGCTGGCCCGATGGTCTTTGAGGTCTCGGCCTTTGGCGGTTTTCGTGGTCTCAAAGAGGGGTTGGGCATAGATGTCGCCGAGCGCTATGTTGACTATGTCCTACAGCAGCTAAAGAGATCATAGTTGTCGTGAAGAGTCCCTATACCAGTGCCGAATTTGCCGCCTATCTGCACCGTAGCGCCCCGCCGCTGCTCGATGAGAGGCCGCTACTATTCACGCTCCACCAGCGACCACTACTCATTCAGAGCAACGCCCCGAAACTACTCCAGCAACTACAGCGCTACTTCGGCTCCTATATCACCCTCCCCTCACCTGAACAGCAGAGTAGCGCAACGCCCCGCATCACCCTGCTAGAGGCTCCCCCCTTTAGTGGCGATCCCGCCCTGCCGTTACAGGTGTGGCCACACGAGGCGGGAAAACAGGGCCGTAAGGAGGCGTGGTTTGATCTGAGCGATGGCCGCCTCATCCATAAGGTGCGCAGCGGGGTACTGTTTCTACAACACCCACACCACCTGACAGCCTTCGGCCCCTGTCTAGCCCATGAGAGTCAAATCATTAACTTCATTTTAGTACAGTCGATGAACAGCTTGCAGCAGCAGGGGTGGCTTATTTGTCACGCTAGCGGGCTAGATCGCAACGGCGAAGGGCTAGCGATTGCCGGGGTGTCCGGTGGCGGCAAATCGACCCTCATGCTCAAACTGCTAGAGGAGGAGTCGATCCGTTTTGTCAGTAATGATCGCCTCTTTCTGCGCCGCGATAGCCACGGCATCCCTATCGCAAGAGGCATACCCAAACTACCTCGAATCAACCCGGGCACCATTATCCACAATCGACGACTCCAGCCGCTGCTCTCGGCATCGAGGCGCGAGCAGCTACGACAGCTCCCCTCTGCCGAGCTGCGCCAACTGGAGGAGAAGTACGATGTCGATATAGAGCGATTTTATGGCCAAGGGCGCATGAGAGACTCTACCACACTGCGTCGGCTACTCCTGCTTAACTGGTCGCCCCGACAGGGGGAGGCACTACGGCTACAGCCGGTTGATCTCGAACAGCGTCAAGAGCTGCTCAAAGGGATCATGAAATCTCCCGGCCCCTTTTTTCATACCACCGAGGGGCATTACCAGCAGCCTCGGGATGAGATAGCGATCGCCCCCTATCTACAACAGCTACAGGGTGTTGAGATCTATGAGGCGACAGGAACTATCGATTTTGAGAAGCTACAGCAGCTCTGTTACCAACAACTGATTTAATTGCAACCGGAGGAGTCGTATGCACCGAGAGCTACTACTGATGCGCCATGGCAAATATGATCCCTACAGCGCCCCGAGCGATCGTCTTTGTGAGTTAAAAGATAGCGGCAAGCGCGACTGTCAACGGATTGGCGTCTGGCTAGACAAATTTGATGTCCTTCCTGAGCGAACTCTCTGCTCTCCCGATCACTACAGTCAGACTTCAGCTGAGAAGACCATTAAGGCCGGTGGCGGCGATCCGAGCACGATACAGAGCGATGAGCGTCTCTACAGTAACAACCTCGACGATCTACGGGCAATGGTAATGGCTACCCCCTCTAAATGCCGACGACTGCTATTAGTTGGCCACCGTAAAAGCCTCATTCGGTTATATGACTATTTGAGTGGCGAGCCACTAAAAGCGACAACCGGCGATGGCAAACAGTTTCCTAAGGGGGGGCTCATTCGACTGAAACTGGAGCACAGCTGGAGCAAACTTAAAAACGGTTCGGCCAAACTGATTAGCACCGTTCACCCCTCCGCCCTGCCGCGCAAATTCCCCTACCCCTCCCCTCACGGTAGCGAGATGCGGATTCGACCCGCCTACTACTATACCCAGTCGGCCGTTATCCCCTACCGTTATCATAAAGGGGCGCTACAGATATTAATTGTCAGCTCCAGTAAAAATCACCACTGGGTGATCCCTAAGGGTATTAAAGAGCCCGGCATGACGCCACCGCAATCAGCAGCCCAAGAGGCGTACGAGGAGGCTGGCGTACGCGGTAAGGTCAAATCGAAGATACTAGGGAGCTACCACTACCCGAAGTGGGAGGCGGTGTGTCGCGTCGATGTCTATGCGATGGAGGTAACGGATGTCTTGGAGAAGTCGCAGTGGGAGGAGAGTCACCGTCAACGACAGTGGGTCTCCCCCAGTCAAGCAGCAGATCAGCTACGAGAGAAGGCTCTCGCCCCCATGATCAAAAAACTGGAGCCGCAACTGAAGTGAGCCTCATTGCGGCTCTGGTGCGTCATGGTGACTATCTTCAGCTTGAAGATACCCCCAGTGCCCTGCAACCGTTCCCCTTAACCGCCGATGGAGAGAGATCAGCACGAGAGGCTGGCGTGACTATCGGCCAGCTACTAGCAGAGCGCGATTGGCAGCTCCATCCCATTATCGATAGCTCACAGCTTTTGCGTAGCTGGCAGAGCGCAACGCTCATGGCTGAGGCATTAAACGCCACTCTCCCTCAGCCGCTACCGTTGCAAGTTGAGAGCTTTGCTGCCCTAGCCGAACGCTCTGTCGGCAGTGTCGCTAATCTATCGGTAGCCCAGATAGAGGCGCTGCTACAACTCGACCCCCGCTTTGATCCCCCCCCCGCGAACTGGAAGAGCGACAGCCACTACCAACTCCCATTTCAGGGGGGCGAATCGCTGCTACAGGCAGGCAGGCGGGTGGCCGATCACCTACAGCAGCGGCTCGCGCCACTACTCTCCCCCCCCTCTAGGAGTCGTCCTATGCTGAAGCTCTTTGTCGGCCACGGTGCGGCCATACGCCACGCCTGCCACCACCTCGGTATCTTGACCTTAACGCAGGTGGCCGCACGCAGTCTGTACCATGCCCATCCCCTCTGCTTCCAGATCGAGCCAGACGGCAACTGGCAAGCTGAACCGATAGTTGGTCAATGGAAGCTAAGGCAGCCACAGAGCCAAGAGCGTCCCGACTGATCCCCTAATGTCAAACTATTCGCCCCGCCCCCCCCACTATAGTGGTCTAAAGTGGCTACAAACACCCCTACCCACCACTATCGAGCCGTGGTTGGAGGGCAAGAAATGGTCGCTAAGACAGCGCTCTAGCAGCCATAAAAAGGCACAACAGCAGCTACAGCAGCAGCTCGAACGCTACCCTTGGCGCTGGCCGACCCACCCGATCCACTTTATTACCGATCTCCACGCCGATGCCGAAGCGTTATCGGCCTCTCTGGTCGCCTCGGGCCGAGTTAAACGGCTCGGCAGTCGCGCCACAGACATTAAGTTAAAAAAAGGCGTTCGTGATGACGAGTTTCTCATCGGCGGGGACTGTTTTGATAAGGGACCGAGCAATCTACAACTACTTCGTACCCTAAAAAAACTTAAATCTCAGGGGGCTAGATTGGCGATTCTGGCCGGCAATCACGATATTAGGGTGCTGTTAGGCATGCGCTATGCGACGAATCGGGAGAATCCTGGTCACGAGCATCTATTTATTCGTATGGGCACCAAGGTCATCCCACTGTTAAGCGAGCTTGAGCGCTACTATCTGCGCTATCCACACGCTCTGCGCGATACGCCATCTAATAGGCGCTGCCGCCGCGAGCTATTTCCCTCGCCCCAGTGGTTTAAACAGTTTCCCGCCTATGCCAAAGCAACGCTTACGACCAAAACCATCGCCAAGGAGCTAGAGCGAATTGAGGAGAAGATGGCCACCTTCGAACAGCAGTTACAACAGGCGGATCTCACTCTGCGTCAAGTCTATGCCGCTATCTTAATATGGCGCAAACTCTTCTGCTCTAAAAAGGGGGAGTTCCACTGGTTCTATCACACCATGCGATTAGCTGTTCGTCGCGGTTCGATGCTCTTTCTCCACGCCGGTATCGATGATCAGACCGCGCTCCATATCAAGCACCACGGTGTTAAGGCACTTAACTTACAGTTTAAGCAGCAACTCTATGGCGATAACGCCTTTGAGTTCTACTACGGCCATATCGCCAATACCATTCGTACTAAATATCGACCCGTTGATAAGCCGCTCTCGCTTCGCGGTACCGATACGCTCCATCAGAGCCATATCCACCTGCTAGTTCATGGCCATCGCAATCTGTTGCACGGCCAGCGACTGGTGCTGCGCAAAGGCATTTTACATTTAGAGTGTGATACCACCCTCGACCGTAACTCGCGCCAAAAAGAGGGGTTAACTGGGGTAGGCGCTGCGGTCACCACCATCGATCCGGCCGGTACGATTTTTGGTATTAGTAACGACTACCCGCGGATTAAACTACTACAGCCACAACAGCTACTAACATAGGAGAGAGCCATGAAGCGCAGTAAAAGTAGTACTTTTCGCCACCAATCACTGCAAGATAGCGACTCCATTGCCACTATTCTCTCAGCTCTACAGGAGGGATTTGCTAAGGGGAAGCTGGTGTTAAGTGATGAGAGTGGCGAGATAAAACTCACCCCCTCAGGGCTGCTAAATGTCAAACTTAGCGCCGATGAGGAAGAGCATCGTCACAAACTCACTCTGCGTATTAGCTGGCAGAGTCCTAGTCAATTACCAGCCAAAAAAGGGAGTTTAAAGGTCGAATGAGCTGCATAGTTGGTATGACTCGACGACTCTGGCTAGCGTCGCTGCTGCTAACCGCCCCGCTCGCCACAGCGCACGATTTCTGGATAGAGCCTACGCCCGCCTCTGTCACGGCCGGAGAGTCGGTCTCGCTGGCTCTTTGGGTCGGACAACATTTTCAGGGCACAACTCAACCCTATATCCCCGCTTGGTTTCGCCGTTTTGAACATTTCGCCCCCGACGGCAGCCGCTCACCAATCGTAGGGAGTGAGCTAGGCGATGATCCGGCTGCTCGGCTCACCCTGTCGCAGCTGGGGAGCCACTGGATTATCTACAGCAGTGAATTTAGCACCGCTAAGATGGATCGGGAAACTTTTACTGACTATGTGATGGAACGGGGACTTGAGTATGCCGTTAAGGGCGTTGATCCCTCTTCCATACTCTATCCGGTGAGTGATCGCTATCGTCGTTGTGCTAAGGCGCTGATTCGTGCCGCTAGTGATCATGATCATGGTCGTAGCCACAGCGCCATACTCAACCAGCCGCTAGGGTTAGAGCTAGAGTTGGTGTTACTAAACTATCCTCTCTCATCGGAGGATAATAGCAATACCATTGAGCTGCAACTGCTCTATCAGGATAGGCCATTAAGTGGGGTAACGGTGACGGCTCAGAGGCGTTCACTTCCTAAACAGAGACGCAAAGAGCAGAGTGATAGTCACGGTCGGATCAGTTTTACCTCAATTGAGGCCGATGATTGGCTCTTTAGTGCGGTTCATCTCTACCCTCATAGGGGCAGCAGCGGTAGCGGAAGTGATTGGGAGAGTCTTTGGGCAAGTTTGCGGCTTACTATTGCCGATTGAGGGTGGGTTAGAGCGACTGATATTTTTTAGATAAAAAAACCACCCCGAGGGGTGGTTTGTCATTATGCTAACTGAATGGCGTTAAATCTTAGAAAGAGGTACCACCCGTCACGCCTGAGGGAATATTTGAACAAATATCGGCATATGTTTGCGCGAATGTCGGTTCGGGAGCACCACTTCTTTCAGTACAGGCTATTTTCACTCGAGCCTCTTTGGCAGCTTCATCGCTTCCAGCCCCATTAACATAGGTTTTCCAATCCTCTAGGGTATATTGATCTAGCGTCTTGGCTGTCTCTGTGCTGGTAGCAGATGGAGTAGTTGTCGTCCCTCCAGTTGTACCAGTATTAGTTGCTGTAGCTGTAGCTGTAGCTGTATCGGTAGTTGTGGCTGTATCGGTAGTTGTGGCTGTATCGGTAGTTGTGGCCGTACCCGTATCAGTAGCCGTTCCAGTATCTGTTGCCGGAGGCGCAACAACGACTACCTTCTCTTGAATCGCAGCCGCCTCATTCACTAAGTTATCCAACTCTGCTTTACCTGTAGTCTCAATGTTATCAGTGGTAATTTCGCCTGTTACAATCTTGGCCGAAACCTGCTCTTTAACAATTTTGGTAATAGCAACCGCTTGTGAAATCGCTGTAGCGTCATTGTCATCAAGCGCAACGATGGCAGCCACTGCCTGCTTGGTCGCAGCCTTAACTACCTCTCTTTTGTCCTCTGTTACGCCGGAAGATTCCATCACCTCGCTCAGCACAGTATCATCACTTAGCTGACTATCCAGTGTCACCGGTGCCTCAGCCGTTGAAGCGGCGAGCTTCTCGGCAACATTTGTCAACGCAGCAGCCGCATTACCACCGTTATCACCGACTAGCTGTACTAACGAGACAATTTTAGCCGCTGCCTTTTGAAGCTTAACATTTTCAACCGGCTGCTTATCAAGATCATCAACCCCAACCCCTAAAGCAGATGCGGCAATTGTTCTCGCCTCCTCTGGGGTTTTTCCGGTCGCAGTAATCATCTCGACCATCGAGGTAATAGGTGTGACAACTTCCGCCCCTTCGGAGTCATTAAAATCACCATCTGACATTAAGTCACCGACATCAGCGCCTGAGACGGTATCGACACAGGTGGTTGCTTTAAGCTGACCTGTAGCCGCAGCAATAACTCGGTACTGCCCATCAGCAACAAAAGTTGCCGTATCTGTCCCTACCACCACGGTGGCACAATTGACGGCCGGATCAGAGATGATAATCCCCTTTAAGCTGACACTAGTGCCTGTATCCGTAGCTGTCGAAGTACCTGTATCCGTAGCTGTCGAAGTACCCGTACCCGTAGCTGTCGAAGTACCCGTACCCGTAGCTGTCGAAGTACCTGTATCCGTTGGAGCGGGATCATCGTCACTACTACATCCTACCGCCATAGCGACCGCACCTGCAATCAGCGTCATTTTCGCTAGCTGCTTAAAACTCATCTTTTGCATCTATCTACCCTCATTTGGAAGTTCGGTTAAAGTTAATTTTCAAGAAAAAAAATCTAAATAAAGTTGTTCAAATCACGAACCAACCCACGATTTACGCGATTAGGACCGAATCCTACTGCAATCTCTCCGTTTAGTCTAGCCCTTTGTCGAATAAATGTGAGCCCGTTAACTCTTCTCCGCCTGCTGTCGCTGCAACTGCCACAACCCAGCGTAGTGGCCATGATACCCTAACAGCTCGGCATGGCTACCCCGCTCGATAATCTCCCCCTGAGACATCACCAAAATCTCATCGGCATCAACAATAGTGGAGAGGCGGTGGGCAATGACTAGAGTCGCATGGTGACTTGCAAGCTGGCGCAGTGAGTGGAGGATGCTCTGCTCGGAGCGGGAGTCGAGTGAGGAGGTCGCCTCGTCAAAAATCAGGATTTGTGGCCGCTTTAAGATGGCTCTGGCGATAGCGATGCGCTGCTTCTCGCCGCCAGAGAGCTTCAGCCCCCGCTCACCTACCATGGTCTCATAGCCATCGGGCAAGGAGGTGATAAAGTTATCGATATCGGCCGCTTTAGCCGCTGCGATAATCGCCTCCCTCTCGGCCTCGGGGTTAGCGTAGCCGATATTGTAGGCGATGGTGTCGTTAAACAGCACCGTATCTTGCGGGACGATGCCGATGACCCGCCGCAGACTCTCCTGAGTCACTCGACGGATATCGGTGCCATTGATAGTAATCTCCCCCTGCTGAATGTCGTAGAAGCGGTAGAGCAGCCGCGCTAAAGTCGATTTACCCGAACCACTATGACCAACGACTGCGACCTTTTTACCGGGCTCTACCCGCAGACTAATCTGCTTTAAAATCGGCCGCTCTGGCTGATAGTGAAAGGAGACACGATTGAAGATAATTTCACCTCTCCCCACCTCTAGCTCGGTCGCATCGGGCGCATCGACAATGTCTGGTATTTTTTGCATTAGCTCAAACATCTGCGCCATATCGGAGAGGGCGTGTTTTACCTGACTATAGACCACACCTAAGAAATTGAGCGGGATAAAGACCTGCAGCATTAGTGCGTTAACCAGCACCAGATCGCCCATACTCATGTCGCCGTTAATCACCCCCTCGGCAGCGAGCACCATAATCATGCTTACCCCGAGTGCGATGAGCGCTCCTTGGGCGATGTTGAGCCCCGACATTGTCGTTTGGCTCATCACCGCTGCATCTTCCCACTGCGTTAATGTCTGACGATAGCGCCGATTTTCGTAGATTTCATTATTAAAATATTTAACGGTCTCGTAGTTAATGAGGCTATCAATCGCAATTGAGTTTGCCTCTGAATCGAGCGCATTCATCTTATGACGAAACTGCATCCGCCATGCGGTGATTTTAAAGGTAGTCAAGATATAGACCACCACGATCGCTAAGGTAATGATCGCAAACCATGGGGTGTACTGCTGCAACATAATTAGCGCCACTAGCAGTAGCTCCACCAGCGTTGGAATAATGTTGAATAGCATAAAGTTGAGCAGAGAGGCGGCGCTGCGGGCACCTCGCTCCATATCCCGTGCCAAGGCTCCGGTTTTGCGCTCCAGATGGTAGCGCAGCGAGAGCCGGTGGAGCTGATCTAGCGCTCGCAGCGAGAGCTGTTTCATGGTGCCGTGCCGAACTCGGGCAAAGACGACATCTCGTAGCTCATTAAAGAGCGATCCGGCTAGCCGCAATACCCCATAGGCAACCAGTAGCGAGATCGGCAGTGCCAGCTCGGCCACTGTATCGCTATCGAGATAGTCAACGATCTCCTTCATCATTAACGGTACACCGACGATAGCCGTTTTCGAGAGCACCAAAAACAGTAGCGCCAGCCCAGCTCGGCCACGATAGTCCCACAGATAGGGTAGCAGCGATTTTAGGGTGTCGAGATCGCGGCAATCCTCACGCGGCGGTTCGGTATGAAAGGTACGCATAGAGTCCGATCTATATTTTAAGTCGCTACAGCGTCTGGTGGAAGGGTAACTGCACCCGCAGCACCACCTCACCCTCACGACAGTTTTCGGCCCATATTTTACCCCGATGGCGCTGCACAATGGCGCGACAGATCGGCAGATCCAGATCGATGTTGTCCGTTTGGGTGCCAAAACGGTTCAAGTCGAATAGATGGCTTAGCTGCTCATCGCTCAACGGTTCGGAAGGGTAGGCGAGGCTCATTAATAGCACTCCATCGCCCCGCTCAACAGTTAGCCTAACGGTAGCGAGGTGCTGTCGCACTACCCTCGTGAGCAACAACTGCAATAGCTGCTGTAACCGCCCCTCATCCCCCTGCATTAACGGTAAATTGTCGGCCATCACTAGCGAGACGCCCCCCCCCTGTTGTGCCATCTGCGGTAGCAACCGATTCCACTCCTGCTCTATTAATCTATCCACTTGAAGTGGCGTTAAATTAATCTGTGCTTGTGCCCCTTCCAGCTCAGCTAACTCATGGATATCGTTAATAAACTGCAATAGTCTAACGCTGCTTTGGTTAATATTGTCGAAGTAGCGGCGCAACTTCTGTGGCGGCGCACTCTCTGCCCGCCGCTGTCCAAGGCTGGAGAAGCTAATGATTGCATGCATGGTATTGCGCAGCTCGTGGGAGGTATTTAGCATAAAAAGCGCCTTAATTTCGCTGTTACCTAGGGCTAAATCTTTTTCGTACCGCATACGGTTAAGCTCTAAACGGTCGCTAATCTCGCGCGATACGCCATAAAAACCGCCAAAAGCGCCGTTACTATCGAAAATCGGTACGGCATTGGTCTGCACTACGACCAGATTGTCTCTTTTCGATTGCAGATGGTTAGTCAGTCCTGTGATAGTGGCCAACTCGGCGGAATATGTCTGCAACACAACCTTCAGTGCCTGCTGCTCAGCGACGGTCGCTAGCTCATAGAACGGCCGCCCCATCACCTCGTTAACACTGTAGCCGGTCAGGGAGTGAATACGGGGGGTGATATAGCTGATATGTAGCTGCTCATCGCACTCCCAGATAATATCGGGCGAGCTATCGACTAGAGTACGAAAGCGTTTTTGGTGCCGTTTTAGTGCCTCCTCTGCCATCCGCTGTGAGGTCACATCCTGCAACACTCCCTCGTAGCAGATCGCCTCCCCTATCGCATTACGGTAAAAAGTGCCAAACATTGATATCCAGCGCTCCCCTCGCGGGTGGTGAATGCGATACTGAAAATCGAACTGCTCCTCCTGTAGCTCAAGCTGGCGCTCGAAGGCGTGGATCACCTCCTCTCGGTCGAGCTCAACAATTAACTCTCGCCAAAGCGAATAGTTAAGCGACTGTTTAGCTTCGACGCCTAACAGGCGACGACAATTATCGTCACAGTGGTAGTCGCCAGAGACGATATCGAGCGAAAAGAGCCCGGCACCGGCCACACCTAGCGCCTGAAACAGCCGGTATGGTTCGGTTAACAGCCTCTCAATACGGTTTGTTGCCGTGGTGGTAATGGGGCTATCCTCCACTGAAAAAATCCTCTAAAAATACTCTAAAGCGGCGTTAGTGTAACACGACAGCCCTTCCCATAGGGGTAACCGTTGCCTGCTCTTACCGCTTTTAACAGTTGCCACCACCGCCACGCTTCACTACCATTAGCGCTGTTATCCCCTATAGCGATGGAGATCACCTTTGACTGAGAAGAGAATTACCACTGTGCTATTCGATCTTGACGGCACTGTTGTCGATACCGCGCCCGATCTGACCGCCGCACTGAATCGGGTGTTAGCACAGCACCAAAAGCCCCCTCTGCCACTAGAGGAGGTTCGTCCGCACGCCTCGGATGGCACGGTAGCCCTAGTTAAGCTCGGTTTTGGCTACCACCGCGACGATCCTCGCTTCGAACCACTTCGAGAGGAGATATTGGCCAGTTATCGCGACCATATCGCCGATCACTCCACCCTATTTCTCGGCATGGGCGAGCTGCTGCTGCAACTACAGCAACAGCAGCTTAGGCTCGGCATCGTTACCAATAAACCGACCGCACTCACCCTGCCACTACTACAGCAGCTACAACTAACCTCGCTATGGGGTACCATCGTCTGTGGTGATACTCTACCACAGAGCAAACCCGATCCGGCCCCCCTGCTCTACGCCTGCCACCAACTTCGGACCGAAGCTGAGGCCACCCTCTATGTAGGCGATGCCCCTCGCGATATCGACGCTGGCAACCGCGCCGGCATGACGACCATCGCCGCAGCGTGGGGCTATCTCACCTCGCCGGAGCAGTGCCGCCACTGGGGGGCCTCTGCCACGATTCACCACCCGGGAGAGTTATTGGCGCTTATTTAACTCCCACTATGCCCTCTAACTCGCCACAACTACAACAGAGCCGCCGCCAAGCGCTGCGCTGCGCTCAAAACCACTACGAAAACTTTCCAGTCGCCCCGCGACTACTCTTCGACTCTAACCGCCGCTACGCGGTAGCCGCCATCTACCGCTTCGCCCGTGAGGCGGACGATATTGCCGACGAGCTCACTCTACCCGCCGCCCAACGCCTGCAACAGCTAACGCTGTTCGAACAGCAATTTTTAGCACAACTACAACAAAACACCCCCCCTACTCCGCGCTTTGCGGCCCTCATTGCCGCCATTGAGGCGTTTAACCTCAATCCACAGTGGCTGCTCGATCTACTGCACGCCTTTAAGCAGGACTGCACCCAGCAGCGTTATGCCGATATGGCCGCCGTGATGGCCTATTGTCGCTACTCGGCCAACCCTGTCGGCCGACTGCTGCTAGAGCTACACCAGATCACCCATCCGGCTGCCATCACTGCCTCCGATAGCCTCTGTAGTGCGCTACAGCTACTCAACTTTTTACAGGATTTAGCCCAAGATTGGCACGAAAACCGACGGCTCTATCTCCCCCTGCAACAGCTACAGCAGTTTGGGGTAACCGATACCCACTTCGAACAGCAGCTCAATGATCCCCCCATGCGCCAACTACTCCAGTGGCAACTAGCCCAAATCGCCCCCCTCCTAGCGCAAGGAGAGCAGCTACCGAACTATCTTCAGGGCCGTTTTCGGTGGCTAATACGACTGATTCTGGCCACGGCGACGACGCTCTACCACAAGCTCCACCACCAACCCCACCCCTTTAGCCGCCCGCGACTCTCGTTTGGCGATGCCCCCCGTATCGGCTACTATCTACTCCTCGGTTCCCCCTTTTCAACCCCCTAGGTATGCCCGTTTCACCATGACTCCCCCTCCTACTCAAAGAGCGGTATCGCTATCGCAGGCTGATCGCTACTGCTGGCAGCTTTTAGCACAGAGCGGCAGCACCTTTCGTATCAGCTTCTACTGGCTCAAACGAGAGAAGCGGCGCGGTATGAGCGCCCTCTACGCCTTCTGTCGCCTCATCGACGACTGCGTCGATAGTCACCTCCCCCCCGCTGACGCGGCAGCCGAACTAGCGAGATGGCGCGAGGAGCTACAGCATCTCTACCACGGCTCGCCACGACATCCGGTCATGGTAGCGCTCGCGCCCCATGTGGCGAGGTTACAGCTCCCCCAAAGCCATTTTGAGGCGCTGATTGAGGGGATGGAGATGGATCTTATACCGCAAAACTATGCCACCTTCGATGAGCTCTACCGCTACTGCTACCGCGTTGCCGGTGTAGTCGGCCGGCTCAGCGCCACCCTCCTCTCCCCCCAGCGGCACGACTTAGGCGAGTATGCCGAAGCGCTCGGTATCGCGCTGCAGTTGACCAACATACTGCGTGATTTAGAAGAGGATCGGCAGCGACAGCGACTCTATCTACCGCAACAGGAGCTACAGCACTATCGACTCACTCCCGCCGATTTGAGGCTGCGCCACCACCCTAGCGTCATCGAACTGCTACAATGTCAGGCCGAACGGGCTCAATCGTACTACCGCAAGGCGATTAGCGCTCTCCCCCTTGAGTGCCGTCATGAGCAGCTAAGCGCCCTAATGATGGCCGCCCTCTACCACCGCCTCCTACAGAAGATGGTGCGACAGCGCTTTGCCCACCCCGCCCCCTCGTTGAACAAAAGGGAGAGGCTCGCCGCTATTATTAGCGTGTGGCGTCAACAAAAGTCACAGAGTCTGTTTTGATCTACGATACTGCCATCATTGGTGCCGGCTGGGCCGGCCTTGCCGCTGCGCTCATATTGGCCCCCGAACAGAAGATTGTCCTCATTGAGGCCGGCAGAGATGCCGGTGGCCGAGCCAAGAGCGCCCAGCTACTCGACGACCACCTCGATGCCGGCCAACATCTGCTCATCGGTGCCTACCAACAGACACTACAACTGTTACAGAGCCTCGGCTCACACTCAGACTACCAGCGCCTGCCGCTCCAGCTCCACCTTGAATCGACTACCGCCCCCCCGCTACGACTTACCCCCCCCAAAATCGCCGCACCACTCCACCTACTGCTAGCGATCATGAACGCTCAAGGGGTGAGCCGTCGGGAGCGCTGGCGTTTAATTCAGGGAAGCCTGCATCTAGTCAACCATCGCCATAGCGCCAAGCTAACCGTCGCTGAGCTATTAGAGTCACTCAACCAACCACAGTCGCTGCGCCAACGCTTCTGGTCGCCGCTCTGCCTTGCCACTCTAAACACCCCCATTGAGTCGGCCTCCGCCACCCTGTTTAGCACTGTCTTAAAGCAGAGTTTCAGCCACAGCCATCGCCACAGCGATCTTATTCTCCCGCAGCAAAATTTGACCCAGCTCTTTGTCACCCCCGCCCTCTATCGTCTGCGGCAGTTACGACAGCACATTATGCTCTCGCAGCGAATCGAGTCGATTCAACCGCACCACGGCACCTTTCTACTACAGAGCCACCACCGCACGATTCATGCCCGCGAACTCATTATCGCCACCGCCCCCTGGCACCTGCCGCCACTACTTCGATACCTCCCCCCGCTACAGCCACTCGGCCAGCAGCTAGCCAAGTGGCCGGTACACGCCATTGCGACCCTCTATCTGCGCTACCCTCCCCAAATCGAACTGAGCTACCCGTTTATCGGCCTGCTAGAGGGGCCGGCAGAGTGGCTGTTTGATCGCCGTTTCAATGGCCAACGAGGCGTCATGGCGGCGGTAATCAGCCACCCCACAGCCACTACCGAGCGGCAACGCCTACTACAGCAGACGCTACAGCAGTTACAACACCACTTCCCCCACTGGCCGACACCACTAAAAACAACTCTAGTGGTAGAGAAACGGGCCACATGGGCCGCCACCCCCGAGGTGGAAGCAGAACGCCCGAACAATCGCAGCGCCGTAGAGCGACTCTGGCTCGCAGGCGACTACACCCAAGGCCCCTACCCCGCCACGCTGGAGGGCGCGGTGCGCAGCGGAGTGGAAACCGCACAGCAGATCCTCCACAATAGCGGCCACTAACCCCCCATACGCTTAACCTAACCCGATGGAAACTATACGATGTCTATACCACACCCCCTCATGAGCTACCAGCCACCACCACAGCTACTTGAGCAAAAGGTGATCCTAATTACCGGTGCCGGAGAGGGTATCGGTGCCGCCACCGCTCGGGCTACAGCTCGCCATGGCGCGACCACCATCCTGCTTGGCCGCACCATCGCCAAACTGGAAGCGGTCTATGATCAGATCGTTGAGAGCGGTGCCCCACAACCGGCCATCTACCCGCTCGATCTCGAAGGAGCGACAGTTAAAGATTATCACGACCTTGCCGCTACCCTGAGCAAGGAGTTTGGTCGTTTAGATGGCTTGGTACATAACGCTGCTCAACTCGGAGCGCTCTCCCCCATTGAACACGCCAACCCCGAACGCTGGTTAAAGGTAATGCAGGTCAATTTAAATGCCCCGTTTTTGCTAACTCAAGCGGTGCTAGGCCTGCTAAAGGCAGCTGAGGAGGCCTCTATTATCTTCACCGCCTCTAGTGTGGGACGCCAAGGTCGCGCCTATTGGGCCGGCTACGGGGTCTCGAAGGGGGGAGTTGAGATCTTGATGCAGACCTTAGCCGCAGAGCTAGAGAGTCATACCCGCATTCGGGTCAATTCACTCGATCCCGGTGCGGTGCGTACCAGTATGAGGGCTCGCGCCTACCCTGGCGAGGATCCCCAGCAGCTACCCGCTCCCGACGCCCTCAGCGGTAGCTATCTCTATCTGCTCGGCAGCGATAGCCGCCACCTAACTGGACAGCAGCTAACCGCCCAGTCATAGCCTCGACCGGTGCGTCAAATTGTTGACGACACCGGCGTTCCCCCTCGAAAAAACTTAATAAAAACATTTATAATTAATTACTTAAAGTAATTGGCATGCTCTTCGCTAATTCGAGTACAGGCAACGAAGAGGATGGAATAATGGCTTTACAACTAGCAACCCTAAATGAAGGACTCCCCCTAACCGCTCCTAAGCGGCATTCGCGTCTGCGCGAGGATAGCCTCGCAATCACACTCGCGTTACAGACCACACTAGAGTTAGAATCGATGCTCAAAATTCTGTTAAATGAGCTGCGACACGCGGTGCCGATCGACGGCATGGGGTACCGTCACAACGACTACGGCCTCGCCTATCAGCTCGATGGCGTAGGGCGCCATAGCTGTAGCTATCGACTAGAGCTGCTAAAGCAGCCTTTAGGCGAAATTACCTTCAGCCGCAAGCGTCGTTTTAACCGCGAAGATATGGCTCGGCTAGAGAGGCTGCTAGTAGCCGCTCTCTACCCGCTCAATAACGCCCTACATTACCGTGAAGCGCTCCAGCAGGCGCAGTGCGACGCCCTAACCGGCGTCGCCAACCGTCACGCCTTTAACGATACCCTATTACGAGAGCTCAACCGCAGCCAGCGCACTCAGGAGCCACTGTCGCTTATGGTGCTCGATATCGACCACTTCAAACGAGTTAACGACACCTTTGGCCACCAAGTCGGTGATGAGGTGCTGTGTCGAGTTGCATCGGTTATCGAACAGACCATTCGGGTTACCGATCGCCTGTTTCGCTACGGCGGAGAGGAGTTTGTGGCCATTTTGCCCAACACTAGCCGCGAAGGGGCGGTGGTCATTGCTGAGCGAATCAGACAAGCGGTAGCCGAGCTAACACTCACACAGCAACAAAAACCACTACCGGTCACGATTAGTATCGGCGTTAGCCACTATCGTATCGGGGAGGCGTCTGCTGCGATCTTTGAACGAGCCGATCAAGCACTCTATCGCGCTAAAAATGGGGGAAGAGATCGGGTGGAGAGCGAGAATTGAATCGAGTTGCAAATAGAGTGAGGTGCTCACGGCTAGTCGATGCTAGGGTGCCCTGAACTTAGCGTAACTGTCAACCTCAATGGGATCACGCGGGTTTAATCGACCCCCACTGATGGCAGCCAGGACAGTGCCAGTGGAGCTGTTGCAGTGTCAGACCACACTGCTCACAGCGGTAGAGTAGCTCTCGGCGACAGAGCTGTTCAATGAGCTGCCGCAGTGAGTGGTAGAGCGGGCTCTGCGGTGCTAGCGGCGAGGTAGCCCCCTCCTCACTCTCATAAGATAGCAGGCACTTTAGCGCCCACAGTGAGGGGTGATGACGAATAAGCTCCCGTAGTAGCGCCGGGATCTCGCTGGCTATCGGCTCTGGAAATCGGATCGCGTCCATCGCCGCCACGACCGAAGAGTGGCGGTGACAGAGCAGTTGCCGCAGCAGCGGAATCACCTGCTCCGGCTGCTGTAGCGCCAAATAGCAGCGGGTTAGCGGTGCCACTATTTCAGCGACAAAGAGGCTATCTTGCTGCACCACCCGTCGATAGGCCGCTATCGCCGTCAAAAACTCCGCCGCCTCCTCGGCCAACGCCCCTTGCAACAGACTCGCCCGTACCGAACCGCTATCCCACTCCAGTGCCAGTGCGATATAGCGCCGCCGCTCAGCTACCGAGCCACTCTCCTCCGCCAGTTGGCAGTAGTAGTGGGCCAAAATTCTGCCATAGTGGGACTGATGCTGACATAGCCGCTCGCAGATGGTTGCCGCTCGTGGCCAGTCGCGCTCCTGATCATAAAGCCGCAGTAACTGTTGCAGCGCAACCCAGCGATAGGGAGTCGTACTCAGCTGGTAATAAAGCTTTTCGGCCCGATCAAATAGCCCCGCCTGCCTATAGCCATTTGCTAACTCCATACGCGCCTTATCTCGAACGGCGCTCTCTAGGGTGTAGTCGTTTAGTAACGACTCATAGAGCATAATCGCTTGACTGATCTCTCCTCGGCGAAGATGGAGAGCCGCCAGAACAAAACGCAGCGCCACCGATGGGCTAGTCCCCTCCCCTAGATGGTGCAGCAGTGATAGCGTCTTCTCCTCGTCATGCTCTAACAGATGGTTTAGCCCCTGCAGATAGCTATCAGAGAGTCGATCTTGTTCGGTCAGACTGCGCTTTCGTGCCACCCGCATCCCCAGATACCACCCTGAGAATGCAGCGACTGGCAGAAGTGCGGTAACTAGATGGAACAGTAACTCACTCATAACACTCCCTGCCATAAACGGCAAAGCCGCCTCCCTAGGCTGGGGAAACGGCTTACCGAATCGACAATCTTGCTAGCGCAGCTTACTGGTTATTCATCTGCTCTTTAATGAGATCGCCTAAGGTCGGAGTTACCGGAGCGGAGCGGTTGTAATCGTTAACCGCAGCCTGCTCTTCGGCCACATCCTTCGCTTTAATGGAGAGGTTAATGATGCGATTTTTACGATCAACGCCGATAAATTTCGCCTCGACCGCATCGCCCGGATTGAGCAGATTACGCGCATCATCGACTCTTTCACGCGAGAGCTCAGAGGCGCGAACATACCCCTCCACCATATCGGCCAGATCGATAACCGCCCCACGACCATCGACTTCGCGCACGGTACCGGTAACGACACTCCCCTTCTCATGCTCGGCAACATAGTTGGAGAAGGGATCGATATCGAGCTGCTTGATTCCCAACGAAATCCGCTCCCGCTCAGCGTCGATAGCCAGAATAACCGCCTCGACCTCTTCACCCTTTTTAAAGTTACGCACCGCATCATCACCGGTATCGTTCCAAGAGATATCGGAGAGGTGTACCAGACCATCGATCCCCCCGTTAAGACCGATAAAGATACCAAAATCGGTAATCGATTTAATATTACCGGAGATTTTATCCCCCTTGTTATGTGAGGTAGCAAACTCCTCCCAAGGGTTAGGCACACACTGCTTCATGCCGAGTGAGATACGGCGTCTGTCGGGGTCGATATCGAGTACCATCACCTCGACCTCAAGACCCGCAGAGACCACTTTAGAGGGGTGGATATTTTTGTTAGTCCAATCCATCTCAGAGACATGAACTAGCCCCTCAACTCCCTCCTCAATCTCGACAAAGCAGCCATAATCGGTCAAGTTAGTGACTTTGCCAAAGATGCGAGTCCCTTCAGGGTAGCGTCGCGCGATATCGGCCCACGGATCTTCGCCTAACTGCTTCAGGCCGAGAGAGACACGGTTGCGCTCGCGATCAAACTTAAGCACTTTAACCTCAATCTCATCACCGACCGCGACCACTTCACTCGGATGTTTAACCCGTTTCCAAGCCATATCGGTAATGTGTAACAGACCATCAATCCCACCGAGATCGACAAAGGCACCGTAGTCGGTCAAATTCTTAACCACGCCGATGACCACCTTGCCATCTTCGAGACTCTCAAGCAGCGCTTCACGCTCTTCACTATTCTCGCTCTCCACCACGGCTCGGCGGGAGACCACCACATTATTGCGCTTGCGATCGAGCTTAATCACTTTAAACTCAAGCTCTTTATTCTCCAGATAGGCGGTATCGCGCACCGGACGAACATCGACTAAAGAGCCGGGTAAGAAGGCGCGAATATCTCTAAGCTCAACCGTAAAGCCACCTTTGACCTTATCGATAATTCGACCAGAGACAATCTCATCCTCTTCATGAGCCCGCTCCAGACGGCCCCACATTTCAGCCCGTTTCGCCTTCTCTCGTGAGAGGCGGGTCGCTCCAAAACCGTCTTCGACTGCTTCCAGAGCCACATCGACCTCATCACCGACAGCAATCTCCAGTTCGCCGTTCTCATTTATAAATTGCTCTACGGGGATCACCCCCTCCGACTTCAGGCCAGCATTGACCATAATCACATCGGGGCCTATAGAGACAACGGTACCTGTGACAATAGTACCGGGACGCATTTGGGTATCTTTTATGCTCTCTTCGAACAGTTCAGCAAAGCTTTCGCTCATGATCGTCTATTAACCAATTAAATATTCAGCTTCAGACCGAGTCAGACTCGCATCAGAGTTTGACCGGGTGAAAGTTACAAATAAAAATACAGGCTAACGCCTGTACACCTGTTAAGTCATGCACTCAACCACACGACTCACCACCTCATTCAGTGTCAGCTGCGAAGTATCTATCACCAAGGCATCCTCCGCCGGCCGCACTGGCGAGACACTACGCTGGCTATCGCGCCTGTCACGCTCTTCAATATCACGCACAAGGCCGGATAGGGTAACATTGAGCCCTTTGTCGTTCAACTGTTTATAGCGCCGTTTGGCACGAACTTCACTCGATGCGGTTAAAAAGAACTTATAATCGGCCTTAGGAAAGATGGTTGTGCCCATATCTCGACCATCGGCAACCAGCCCAGGTGGGCTAGCAAAGTCGCGCTGTCGCTGCAATAACGCCTCTCGTACGGCCGGTAAGGCGGCTACCATAGAGGCCTGTTTGCCTACCGTTTCGCTCCGAATGTGTGCCGAGACATCAACGCCTGCTAACCACGCGGTCACCAGCTCCTCTGCCGGATTGAGACGAAACTCGATATCGAGCTCTCGTGCTAGCGCCGCCACCGCCCCCTCATCCTCTAAGGCCAGTGCGTTATCTACCGCAGCTAGGGCTGTCAGACGATAGAGCGCTCCGCTATCGAGCAGATGCCAGCCAAAGCGGGCGGCTAGTTGCCGTGCAACCGAGCCCTTACCAACACCACTGAGGCCATCAAGCGTCACAATGGTCACGCTCATGCGAAAAGCTCCTGTAACGGCAACCCACACTCGGTCGCTAAGTTGACAAAACCGGGAAATGAGGTCGCCACATTAGCACAATCGGTAATCGTTATCGCCGCTTTCGCTCTGAGGCTAGCCATCGCAAAAGCCATCGCAATACGGTGATCCCCCTGGGAGTGAATCGTCCCCCCACCCCAAGCGCTCTGCCCCTGAATCACGATCCCATCCTCGGTTACCCGATGGGTAACGCCCAGCGTCGTTAAGCCAGCGGCCATCACCGCAATACGATCACTCTCTTTAACCCGCAGCTCTGCCGCACCGGTTAATACCGTCTCCCCCTCCGCTGCCGCCGCCGCGATAAAGAGCGCCGGAAACTCATCGATAGCAAGCGGTACCTGATCCTCAGGAATAGCGATGCCGTGGAGCCGACTCTGTGTCAGACGCAGATCGGCTACCGGCTCCCCCCCTACCTCTCGTTGATTAAAGAGCTCGATAGTCGCCCCCATCTGCCGCAGGATGTTAATCACCCCAATACGGGTCGGATTGATGCCGACATGGCGCAGGGTCACCTCCCCCTCTGCTGCAATGAGCGCACCGACCATAAAGAAGGTCGCCGAGGAGATATCGGCCGGCACATCGATATCGCAGCCGCTTAACTCTCCACCCCCTTTCAGGCTCATCGACGCCCCTTCAGTCAGCACCTCATACCCAAAACCGCGCAACATCCTCTCGGTATGATCGCGAGTCGGTGCCGGCTCACTCACCCGCGTCGTCCCCTCAGCATAGAGTCCTGCTAGTAGCAGCGCCGATTTAACCTGCGCTGAGGCGACCGGCAGCCGATAGTCGATCCCCCGTAGCGCCACCCCCCCACGAATCTGCAGCGGCGGGGTTCCACTACAGCTACTATCGATAACCGCCCCCATGTGAGTGAGAGGCTCGGTCACCCGTCGCATCGGCCGCTTGGTTAACGAGGCATCGCCAATTAAGGTCGAATCGAACGACTGCCCCGCTAACAGCCCCGCCATGAGCCGCATTGAGGTGCCGGAGTTCCCCAAATTGAGCTCGCCTTGAGCGCCCCTTAACCCCTCCCGACCAACGCCGTGAATGATCACCTCCCCCGCGCCAGCGAGCTCAATCGTCACCCCCAGACGCCGAAACGCATTGAGCGTAGCCAGACTATCCTCCCCCTGTAGAAAACCGCGCACGCAGGTCACACCGTTAGCAATCGATCCGAGCATAATCGAGCGGTGCGACATCGATTTATC
The DNA here is from genome assembly GCA_008375315.1 of Ectothiorhodospiraceae bacterium BW-2. Classification (NCBI taxonomy): domain Bacteria; kingdom Pseudomonadati; phylum Pseudomonadota; class Gammaproteobacteria; order Chromatiales; family Ectothiorhodospiraceae; species Ectothiorhodospiraceae bacterium BW-2. The sequence goes on from CP032507.1 coordinate 3,638,243, forward strand.
CCCAGGTACCCGAATATCGCCTAGTAGCGCGGTGGCCGGTTGTAGTTGATAGTTCAGTGACATGGTAAAAAGACTCCGTAGGGTAGGATTAAGAGGGGGAGATACATACGGTCAAGTCCATTGCTGTTAATTGCTCTGCGTGCCTATATCTGTCCGTGACGGTCGATATAGCTGTCGCGCTCCGCTTTAGCGTGCCGATAGAGTGTTAATACCGCCTCACTATCACCACGCTCAATCGCTAATGAGAGCTCTGTTAACTGCTGCTGAAACTGTGCGACCACCTGCAACAGCGCAGCGCGGTTACTGAGGGTAATATCGTGCCACATCTGCGGATCACTCGATGCAATACGGGTAAAGTCCCGAAAGCCGCCGGCGGCAAAGCGAAAAATATCGTCGTGATCATCCAGCTTAGCCAAGGTATCGACTAGCGTAAAGGCGAGTAGGTGGGGCAGATGGCTCGTCGCCGCGAGCACCTCATCATGCTTAGCCGCAGCCATCTTGACCACCTCAGCTCCAGCCATCTGCCACAGGCGGCTCACCTGTTGCAGCGCCTTTGGCTCGGTCTTCTCTAACGGGGTTAAAATCGTTTTTCGTTGATAGAACAGCGTCGCCTCTGCCGCCTCCACCCCGCTCTGCTCCTTGCCGGCAATCGGATGCCCCGGTACAAATCGAGCCGGGATCTCCCCCCACGCCGCTCTAGCCGCTGCGATCACCGACAGTTTAGTGCTGCCCATATCGGTAATAAGCAGATCAGGCCGCAAAAATGGCTGTAAGTCGGCAAAGATTGCCGCCATCGTCCCGACCGGTGTCGCTACCACTATGAGATCACTAGCGGGTACTAAGTCGGCTAGATCGGTACTGTAGTGATCGATGACCCCAAGCTCTACGGCTCGGCGCAGCGCTGTTTCAGAGCGGCCATAGCCATAGATCGTGCCCTCATAACCGCCTCGGCGCAGTGCTAGCGCAAAGGAGCCGCCGATCAGGCCGACACCGATAAGGGTGATGCAGGTCACAGCCACACGCTAACAGCCATTCTCTATAAAATACGATCTATCGCAGTGGCAATCTGTCGCAAACAGCCCATTAATTGATTAATCTCTGACGGAGAGATGGCTTGATCGGCATCACACCAAGCATCACACGGTGTGGGATGCACCTCAATTAACAGCCCATCGGCACCGGCGGCGACCGCTGCGCGGGAGAGCTCCGGCACCATCCACGCTTTGCCACCTGCGTGGCTCGGATCGACAATCACCGGCAGGTGGGTCTCTCGCTTTAACACCGGTATCGCGGTTACATCGAGCATATTGCGATAGTAGGTCTCAAAGCTGCGCACCCCGCGCTCGCAGAAGATAATATTGTGGTTGCCGCCGGCAGCGATATACTCGGCCGCCATCAGCCACTCGTTAATAGTCGCCGCCATACCGCGTTTTAAGATCACCGGTTTATGCACCCGCCCCACCTCTTTGAGCAGATCAAAATTCTGCATATTACGGGTACCAATTTGAATCACATCGACATCGTGCTCCATAAAGGTATCGAGCATCCGAATATCCATCAGCTCGGTCACAATCGGCAAGTTGTGGCGTTTGGCGGCGTTGCGAAATATCTCTAACCCCTCAACCCCCTTCCCCTGAAAGCTATAGGGGCTAGTACGCGGTTTAAAGGCACCGCCTCGCATTAGCCGACAGCCGGCAGCGGCTACCGCATCGGCAGCGGCATCCATCTGCGCTTGGGTCTCGACCGAACAGGGACCTGCAATGACCTGAATCTCTCTCCCCCCTAAGGGCACCCCGTTAATATCGATAAGGGTGTCCTGCTCGTGGTAGGAGCGGGCGACAATTTTATACGGCTTCATGACCCGAATCACCTGTTCGACTCCCGGCAGCGCCTGCAGCAGCTCCTTATCGGCCAGATTCTCATCCCCAAGCGCCCCGATCACGGTGCGCTCAACGCCCCGAGAGACATTGCTCTCTAGGCCAAACTGTTGCAGTTTGTTAACCACGCCTTCGACATCGGCATCGCTAACTTTTGAGTCCATAATAATAATCATCAGGGCTTCAGTCCTTCACTATAGTCACATAAAAATGTTAGGCAGAGAGACTCTGCCGCAAGGCCTCGATAAAGAGCTGGTTCTCCTCCTCCAGACCGACACTCACCCGCAGAGAGTCGGGCAGCTCGTAGTTGGCCACCGGACGCACAATCACCCCCTGCTGTAACAGTTTTTGATAGAGTTTGGCGGCATCTATCGGCGCCCGAAAGGTGATAAAGTTGCCGATAGAGTCGATAAAATCGATCCCCATGGCGTTAAAGCTCTCACTCAAATAGTCCAGGCCCTGCTGATTGAGTCGAACCGCCCGCTCAATATGGCTTACATTCTCTATCGACGCGGCAGCGGCTGCCAAGGCCAAACTATTGACATTAAAGGGGGGGCGCAGCCGGTTCATGAGATCAGCTAGCTCCGGTGAGCTAAGGCTATAACCGCAGCGCAGCCCAGCTAGGCCGTGCGCTTTAGAGAAGGTGCGCGTGACCATCAGATTGGGAAACTCCCCTAGCCATTGGGAGCTATCGGCTATCTCCTGCGGCCTCAGAGAGTGGGCATACTCAAAGTAGGCCTCATCGATAACCACCACCACCTCTTCAGGTAGCTGTTTCATAAAGGCGTAGATAGTGCGGCTTGGCAGCCAGGTTCCAGTCGGATTATTGGGGTTAGCGATAAAGATAAGCCGCGTTTTAGGGCCAACGCTATCGGCCATCGCCGCTAGATCGTGGCCATACTCCCGTGCCGGCACCGCGATGCCGCGACCACCGACAGCGAGGGTCAAGAGCGGGTAGAGGGCAAAGGCGTGTTGAGAGTAGATCACCTCATCCCCCTGATTCACTAGGGCGCGAAGAATAAACTCCAGTGGCTCGCTAGAGCCATTTCCCAAGGTAATCTGCGCTAACTGAACACCGTGGTGGGCCGCCAGACGCTGCTTTAAGCGATAGCCGCTGCCATCGGGATAGAGCCAGCACTCCTCTAGCTGCGCTGCCATCGCTGTTTTAGCGCTTGGCGATGGGCCGAGGGGATTTTCGTTAGAGGCGAGTTTAACCACCCGTTCCAGCCCTAACTCGCGCTGTAGCTCCTCAATCGGCTTTCCCGGCAAGTAGGGGGTGAGCCGCTGAACCGCCGCCACCGCTTTCGCTCTAAAATCGAGAGCCATAGTGCCTCCTACATGACCGCCCGCGGAAAAGAGCCCAAAATCTTAAACAGCGTCGCCTCCCGCTCCAAAATTTGCAGCGTTTTGGCAATCGGCGGATCTTGTGAGTGGCCATCGATATCGACAAAAAAGAGGTACTCCCACAGCCCGTTACGGGAGGGGCGCGACTCGATACGGGTCATTGAGATACCATGATCGGCCAAAGGTTGCAGTAGCTGAAACAGCGCTCCGGGACGGTTTCGGGTCGAGAGCAGCAGCACAGTCTTATCATCCCCACTCGGGGGAACATCGCTCCGACCTAAAATAAGAAAACGGGTGGTATTGTCGGGATTATCTTCGATATTGCGATCGGTAATCGCTAACCCATAGATATCGGCTGCCGTCTCGCCGGCAATCGCAGCGGTATCGGGCTGCTCGCTCGCCCGTCGCGCCGCCTCGGCATTACTGCTCACCTCAATTAGCTCGACCTCACTGAAGTGGTGGTTCAGCCAGCGCCGACACTGTGCTAGCGATTGGGCATGGGAGTAGATACAGCGCGGATCGCCGCGCGACTCGCTACGACGCATCAGGTGCTGATGGATACGAATCGTCACCTCACCCGAGATTTTAAGTGAGGAGTCGATAAGCAGATCGAGTGTATGGTTCACCACCCCCTCGGTCGAGTTCTCTACCGGAACGACCCCGTAGTCCACACTACCGGAGCTGACTTCACGAAAAATATCATCAATCGTCCGCTGTGGCACCGTCACCACCGAGTGGCCAAACTGTTTTAGCGCCGCCGACTGAGTAAAAGTCCCCTCCGGCCCTAAAAAGGCGACCACCATCGGCTGCTCTAGCGCCAGACAGGCCGACATCACCTCTCGAAACAGCCGCGCCATCTCTTCAGCAGAGAGTGGCCCCTGCTGGCGCTGCTTAACGGTACGCAGCACCTCAGCCTCCCTCTCAGGTCGATAGAACTGCACCTCCTGCTCACCGTCTAGCTGCTTGATAGAGGCGACCTCCTGCGCTAGGGTGGCTCGCTCATTTAATAGCTGCTGCAACCGCTCATCTAGCACATCTATCCGCTGACGAATCTCGTTTAACCGTCCCACTGCTGCCACACTCAACTCCTGCACATGGCGGTTAGGCCAGATAACGGAGGGCTAACACCCCCTCAATCGACTGTAACTGCTGCACGATCTCAGGCGGGATCGGCTGCTCCACATCGACCAAAGTATAGGCAAGATCGCCCCGTGAACGGTTGACCATATCGATAATGTTCAGCGATGCAGCCGCTAAGGCGGAGGATATCTGCCCTAGCATATTAGGCACATTACTATTCACAATGGCAATGCGATACCCCCCATCAACTCGCGGCATCTGTACCTCAGGGAAGTTAACCGAGTAGGTCACATTGCCATTTTCGAGATAGTCACGCACCTGCTCGGCTACCATAATAGCGCAGTTCTCCTCCGCCTCACGGGTCGAGGCACCTAGATGGGGTAGCGTGATGACTCGCTCATGCCGCTTTAGGAGATTACTAGGAAAGTCACAGACATAGCCATAGACTTTACCGCTCTTAATCGCTGCGGCAACCGCCACATCATCCACAATGCCGTTACGAGCAAAGTTGAGAATAATGACATTATCGCGCATTCGCGCCAGCCGTTCAGCGTTAATCAGATGTTGAGTCGCCTCAACTAGCGGCACATGAAAGGTGACAAAATCGACTCGGCTCAGCAGATCATCGACACTACCGGCCTGCTCAACGGTCGAGTCGAGCTTTAACGCCCCCTTAACGGTCAGACCGGGATCGTAGCCGATAACCCTCATCCCAAGAGCGATCGCGGCATTAGCTACCCGCACCCCAATCGCCCCTAAACCGACCACCCCTAATGTGCGTCCGGGGAGCTCGAAGCCGGCGAAACGCCTCTTACCCGCTTCGGTCTGCTTGTTAATGTCGCTATCCTCGCCCTCAAGTCCTCGGGCAAACTCCCACGCCGGCCCCAAGTTGCGACAGGCCATTAACATACCGGCTAACACCAGCTCTTTAACCGCATTGGCATTAGCACCCGGGGCGTTAAAGACGCAGATACCGCGTGCGCTCATCTTATCGAGCGGAATATTATTCACCCCAGCACCGGCCCGTCCGACCGCTTTAAGCGAGGCGGGAAGCGCCATATCGTGCATCTTAAAAGAGCGCAATAGGATCGCGTCGGGCTCATCGTGCTGATCGTCAATCAAATAGTTTCCAGCAGGAAAGCGCTCTAGGCCGACCGAAGAGATATTGTTCAGAGTCTGAATTTTAAACATCAGCACCGCTCTCCTAGCCGTGACGCTTTTCAAAATCGGCCATAAAATCGACCAGCGTCGCCACCCCTTCAAGCGGCATGGCATTGTAGATACTCGCCCGCATACCGCCTACCGAACGGTGCCCTTTAAGGGTTACCAAACCGGCGGCAGCGGCCTCGGAGAGAAAGCTTTTATCGAGCGCTGCATCGGCGAGCGTAAAGGGCACATTCATCCAAGAGCGGCTCTCTTTGGCCACCGGATTGGCATAAAAACCGGAGTTATCGATAGCGCCATAGAGCAGCTCAGCCTTACGCCGGTTCACTTCGGCCATCTTCTCCAACCCGCCGAGCTCTTTTAGCCACTCAAAGACCAGACCGGCTAGATACCAGCTATAGGTCGGCGGCGTGTTATACATCGATTCGTTATCGGCATGGGTCTGATAGTTCAACATCGCCGGCACTGCGGCATCTGCCTGACCTATCAGATCGTCGCGAATAATCACCAAGGTTAACCCCGCCGGGCCGATATTCTTCTGTGCACCGGCGTAGATAATGCCGTAGCGGCTCACATCGATAGGCCGCGAGAGGATAGTCGATGACATATCGGCCACTAGCGGTGCACTACTCTCGGGCAGGTAGGGGAACTCTACCCCACCAATGGTCTCATTCGGGGTGTAGTGGAGATAGGCGGCCCCCTCGGTCAACTCTAGCTCTGCCTGTGTCGGGGTGGTGCTAAAGTGGGTCGCCTCAGTGGTGGCGGCGATATTGACCGACCCTAAACGCTTCCCTTCGCCAATCGCCTTTTTTGACCAAGCACCGGTATGGATATAGTCGGCCGTCGCCCCCCCGCCCAACAGATTGAGCGGCACCATCGCAAACTGAGTCGAGGCCCCCCCCTGTAGAAAAAGGACTTTATAGTTAGTCGGAATCGCCATTAACTCGCGAATATCGGCCTCGGCTTTGGCCGCAATAGCCATAAACTCTTTACCACGATGGCTCATCTCCATGACCGACATGCCACTCCCCCCCCAATCGATTAGCTCCTGCTGCGCCCGTACCATGACGGCCTGGGGCAGCATCGCCGGCCCTGCACTAAAGTTATAGATCGTCACTGTTTTCTATCCCCTCACTTGTGGTTATCTCAGTCGCGGTGGCTGACTCTGGCAGCTCACCCTCCTCTTCATCCTCATCCCCGTTAGCGGCATCACTCTCGGCGATCCGCTCTAGGGCAATCAACTTTTCGCTATTGCCCAAATTGATCAGTTTAACCCCTTGGGTATTGCGTCCGACCACCGAAATCTCATCGACTCGAATACGGACTAAAGTACCACCGTTGGTAATAAACATCACCTCATCGCTGCTATCGACCAGCGTCGTGGCAATCACACGGCCATTGCGTTCTGAAGTCTGAATCGCAATCACCCCCTTAGTTGCCCGCCCCTTGGTCGGAAACTCCTCCAACACCGTACACTTACCGTAGCCATTTTCGGTCGCACTCAACACTAACAGACCTGGCTGAACGATAATCAGACCAACCACCTGCACCGCTTCAGGCAGCGCAATCCCCCTCACACCCCGACTGACCCGCCCCATGGAGCGAACATCGCCCTCTCTAAATCGTACCGCCTTACCTTCAGAGGAGAAGAGCATCACCTCCTGCTCACCATCGGTAATCGCCACGCCGACTAGCTGATCCCCCTCGACCAGTTCGATAGCAATAATACCGATAGAGCGCGGATTGGCAAAGGCCGACAGCGGGGTCTTTTTGACCGTACCATGTGCCGTTGCCATAAAGACGAACCGCTCCCCCTCATAGCCATCAATCGGCAAGAAAGCGGTAATGCGCTCCCCCTCCTGTAGGGAGAGCAGGTTGACGATCGGTCGTCCGCGAGAGTTGTGCCCCCCTTGTGGGATCTCATAGACTTTAAGCCAGTAGAGTCGGCCTAAAGAGGAGAAACAGAGGATGGTGTCATGGCTGTGGGCGACAAACATCTTATCGATAAAGTCATCATCTTTCGTCGCGGCGGCGCTGCGGCCGCGCCCCCCCCGTTTTTGAGCCCGATAGTCGGTGAGTGGCTGGGTTTTAGCGTACCCCTCATGCGACAGCGTCACCACTAAATCTTCGCGATTAATCAGATCTTCAATATTGACATCAAGCTGACTCGCCTGAATCTCAGTCCGGCGCTCATCGCCAAACTGCTCCCGAATCGCAATTAACTCCTCCCGAATCACCTCCATCAGACGCGATTCACTGCCGAGAATCTCTAACAGCTCCGCAATTCGCTCCAAAATCTGCCGATACTCGGCGACGATTCTATCCTGCTCCAGCCCAGTCAATCGGTGCAGTCTCAGATCGAGAATCGCCTGCGCCTGTACCGGAGAGAGGCGATAGCGCCCAGCCACCAGACCATAACTCTGATCCATCTCTTCCGGACGCGAGGCGGCAGCCCCTGCTCGTTCGAGCATATCGAGCACAACACCCGCCTCCCACAGCTGCGCTAATAGCTGCTCTTTCGCCTCCGAGGGGGTCGGAGCGGCCTTAATGAGCGCGATAATCGGGTCGATATTGGCCAGTGCGACCGCCAGCCCCTCCAGTATATGCGCCCGCTCTCGCGCCTTGCGTAGCTCATAGAGGGTTCGTCGGGTCACCACCTCCCGCCGATGGCTGATAAAGGCCTGTAGAATCTCTTTTAGCGTCAACAGTCGCGGCTGGCCATTATGGAGCGCTACCATGTTGATGCCAAACACACTCTGTAGCTGGGTATGCTTATAGAGGTGGTTGAGCACCACTTCGCTCATTTCACCCCGTTTGAGCTCAATGACCATCCGCATCCCCTCTTTATCCGACTCATCGCGCAGTTCGGATATCCCCTCTAACCGCTTCTCTTTCACCAGTTCGGCGATCTTCTCTAGCAGCTTCGCTTTATTGACCTGATAGGGGAGCTCAGTGACCACAATGCGCTCCCGACCACTCTCCATCGACTCAGTATGGTGACGGGCACGCACATAGATTCGGCCACGACCGGTGGTATAGGCCTCTTGAATCCCCTGTTTGCCATTAATAATCGCCGCCGTAGGGAAGTCTGGCCCGGGGATATGGCTCAGCAGCGTATTGATATCGATATCGGGAGTATCGATTAACGCTAACGCGCCATTAATCACCTCAGTCAGGTTGTGGGGCGGAATATTGGTCGCCATACCGACAGCGATACCGGCGGATCCATTCACAAGCAGATTAGGCAGCCGAGTCGGCAACACCTCCGGCTCCTGCTCCGACTCATCGTAGTTAGGGACAAAGTCAACCGTCTCTTTATCGATATCGGTCAGCAGCTCGTGGGCGATTTTGGCCATCCGCACTTCGGTATAACGCATCGCCGCAGCGTTATCGCCATCAATAGAGCCGAAGTTTCCCTGCCCATCGACCAGCATGTAGCGCAACGAAAACGGCTGCGCCATACGCACGATAGTGTCATAGACCGCCGTATCGCCGTGGGGGTGATACTTACCGATAACATCCCCCACCACCCGTGCCGACTTTTTGTAGGGCTTGTTCCAGTCGTTGCCTAGCTCCCGCATCGCAAACAGGACTCGCCGGTGAACCGGTTTCAGACCGTCACGAACATCGGGCAGCGCCCGACCGACGATAACACTCATGGCGTAATCGAGATACGATTGGCGCATCTCCTCTTCAATATTAATTGGCAGCGTTTCGGCAGCAGTATCGATCATCGGCTATCTCTAAAGACCATGTTGTTGTTATGTAGTCGGGCGACTAAAGCGGGCAGTGCAGTTAGAAGCTATTTGACTACCCGCAGATTGGCGCGTTTCGGTCTATCGCCCCCTTTATCTCCCCCCCCTTTCAGTAGCTGAGGGCGTGAATCCTCACTCTTTGGCGGGGGTTCATCATCACGACTATCTTCCCCAAACACCATGCCCTTGCCATTTTCGCGGGCGTAGATCGCCATCACCGATTCAACAGGGACATAGATGTGCATCGGCTTGCCACTGAAACGGGCATTTAGTTCAACTGCCTCATCGCCTAAATTGAGCTGATGCACCGCTTCTAGGCTGATATTGAGCACAATACGCCCCTGTTCGACAAATTTTCTCGGCACAACCACCCCATCACCATCCGCATCGATCAGGAGATAGGGGGTGAGGTTGTTATCGATAATCCAGTCGTAGAGGGCTCGCAACAGATAGGGGCGGCTGGATGTCATTAAATACTCCAATTACTCAGGTTGCATCTCTTTTTCGGCAGTGGTTAGGCTGGCGATAAAAGAGTCTCGTTCAAACATCCGTCTAGCATAACTTTGCAGCGCTGTGGTCTGTTTGGGCAGATTGACGCCCAACACCGGCAAGCGCCATAACAGCGGTACCAGACTACAATCGACCAGACTAAACTCCTCACTCATAAAGAAGGGCATCTGATCAAAAATGGGACTAACGGCAGTCAAGTTGTCTCGAATCTCCCGCCGAGCAACCGTTGCTTGGCGCTCACTGCCGGTAGTAATCGTCTGGTAGTGGCGATAGAGATCCTGCTCCACTCGATAGAACATCAATCGATTGGAGGCACGAGAGACCGGATCGACCGGCATTAACGGAGGGTGAGGATAGCGCTCCTCCAGATACTCCATAATCACTTGAGAACCATAGAGCACCAACTCGCGATCTACCAGAGTCGGGGTGTTGTTATAGGGGTTGAGTTGAATAAGATCTTCATTCTCCTCATCAGCAGCCACCGAGATATACTCGGCAGTCACTACCTTTTCAGCCATCACTAAACGAACACGATGGCTATAAATATCACTATCATCAGAAAAAAGAGTAATCATGGAATGGCGGTTGGCTATGACACCCATCAGTAGTAGAGCCCTGTTAACAGTCAACGGTAGCGATACCCGCTGGTATCGCTACCCCCATCGATAGCTGCGGCTAAAACCGCGCTATGGTATCACAAAAGAGAGTTAGCCTTAGTGAATATCGCGCCAGTACTCTTTTTTCAGCAGATAGCTGAGCACAAACAGTACCGCAAGAAAGAGCAGTACCCAGACCCCGATGCGTTGGCGCTCTAGCTGAATCGGCTCACCCATATAGACGAGGAAGTTAGTCAGATCACGGGCTGCCTGATCGTACTCTCCCGCAGTCATGGAGCCTTCACGCACCTGCTCAAAGCCCTTAAAGACCCGATGTCCATTCTCCATCTCAAAATTGGCCTTTTTAAACCCCTCTAGCTCCCATAACACATGCGGCATACCGACATCGGGGAAGACTAGATTGTTAACCCCAAAGGGGCGCTTTTCGTCGATATAGAAGGTGACAAAGTAGTTATAGAGCCAATCGGCACCACGAGAGCGAGCAATCACCGATAGATCGGGCGGCGGATTGCCGAACCAAGCCTTGGCATCATTGGGTGCCATGGCGATGCTCATCGTCTCGCCGATTTTATCACTCGCCAGCATCAGGTTACCTTCAACCTCTTTATCGGTCAGCCCCAGATCACGCCCCATACGGTTATAGCGCATATAGTTAGCCGAGTGGCAGCTCAAACAGTAGTTGATAAAGAGCTGCGCACCGCGCTGTAGTGAGGCGTTGTCACCGACATCGACATTCGCCGGCAGCAAAGGAATCGTGCTGCCAGCAGCGTGTAGCGCCAGCGGCATCCACGCTGCGACTAATAGTGTTATGACTCGGTTCATTATTCTGTCACCCTCTCCGGTACCGGTTTGGTTTTGTCTATTTTGCTATACCACGGCATAAGTATAAAAAACGCAAAATAGAGTGCGGTAAAGATTTGTGCTAACAAAGTTTTAAGGGGGGTCGATGACTGCATACCCAGCCACCCTAAGACCACGAATGAGATCACAAAGATCACCAGCCAAATTTTGAAAATCGGCCCTTTATAGCGCACCGATTTAACCGGACTTCTGTCGAGCCAAGGCAGCACAAACAGAATCGCAATCGCCCCAAACATCACCACCACCCCCGGAAACTGGGAGTCAAACATCGGCGGCACCGCCCGCAACATGGCGTAGAAGGGGGTAAAGTACCATACCGGTGCGATATGTTCTGGGGTTTTAAGCGGATTAGCCGGCTCAAAATTTGGATGTTCGATAAAGAGCCCACCCATCTCCGGCGCAAAGAAGACGATAGCGCAGAAGATAAACAGAAAGCCGACCACACCCATAATATCTTTCACCGTGTAGTAGGGGTGAAAGGGAATACCATCTTTGGGAATACCGTTCTCATCTTTGTTCTTCTTAATCTCGATACCATCGGGATTATTCGAACCGACCTTATGCAGCGCCACAATGTGAATAAAGACCAGCGCAGCGAGTACAAACGGCAACAGGAAGTGGAGCGCAAAGAAGCGGTTTAGGGTCGCATCGGAGATAACATAGTCGCCCCGCACCCAAATCGACAGCTCTTCACCGACCACCGGCACCGCAGCAAAGAGGTTGACAATCACCTGTGCACCCCAGTAAGACATCTGCCCCCAAGGCAGCAGATACCCCATAAAGGCGGTAGCCATCATCACCAGATAGATAACGACCCCGATAATCCACAACAGCTCGCGCGGATTGCGGTAGGAGCCATACATCAGGCCGCGGAACATATGCAGATAGATCACCGCAAAGAAGGCCGAAGCACCGGTAGAGTGCAGATAGCGCAGCAGCCAACCCCACTCGACATCACGCATGATATATTCGACCGAACCGAAAGCGAGCGTCGCATCGGGCTTATAGCTCATCGCCAGCCAGACGCCAGTGACGATCTGATTGACCAGCACCAACAGTGCTAACGATCCGAAAAAGTACCAAAAGTTGAAGTTCTTCGGGGCGTAGTATTTGGCTAGATGCTCCTCCCAGACCTGAGTCATGGGGTAGCGATCATCTATCCAATTGACCAGTTTTTTTGTCATGCTCATCGTTACGCTGCTCCTTGATCGATACCAATCATAATACGGCTATCACTCATGAAGTAGTGCGGCGGAATCACCAAATTGGTAGGCGCCGGCACACCGGAATAGACGCGACCGGCTAGATCGAACAGTGAGCCGTGACAGGGGCAGAAGAAGCCGCCGCGCCAATTCTCACCTAAATCGGTCGGCGCGATCTCGGGACGGTAGGTCGGTGAGCAACCGAGATGGGTACAGATACCGATGAGCACCACATACTCAGGCTTAATCGAGCGGATCGCATTTTGAGTATAGACAGGCTGTTGATTGACCTCAGAATCGGGATCGACCAGACGGTCATTGAGCGTCGGCAGATCCTTGAGGTTCTGCTCGGTTCGACGAACAATCCAGACCGGTTTACCCCGCCACTCTACCGTTACCATTTGACCCTGTTCCATTTTGCTCACATCCACCTCAACCGGTGCACCAGCAGCCTCTGCCCGCGCACTCGGCTGCATAGATAGGATGAAGGGAGCAGCAGCATAACCGGCTCCGACCGCACCGACCACAGTCGTAGCAGCGGTCAGAAAGCGGCGGCGGCCTCTATCAACGCCATCTGTACTCATTATACAGCCTCTTACATTAACACTCGTTACTAAACACAATAACAGCAAATACAAAATGTTGTGCTGTTCCAAACTACAACGCACCGGTCACGAATCGAGCTCTTTAGCAAATAAGGAGATTCTAAACCGGAAAAATACGGCGCATATTCTCGACCAATACCCCCTGATAAGTCAAGGTAAAATAGGAGAAATCATCACCGTTCAATAAGTTATGCAACCCTAGACCGGATTATCGCTATCGACAAATTGCACTGTTAAATCAAACTGCTGCGATAGACGCTCCCCCACCGCCTGCACGCCGTAGCGCTCAGTCGCGTGGTGACCGGCGGCTAGATAGGCGACCCCACTCTCCTGCGCCAGATAGAAACAGGGCTCCGAAACCTCGCCACTAATGAAACAATCAGCGCCCGCCTCAATCGCCGCCTGAAAGTAGCTCTGTGCCCCGCCACTGCACCAAGCGACCCGCTGCACCCCTCGCCCATCTCCTAGCAACACCTGCACTGCACGCCCTAAATCGTGGCCGATGCGGCTCGCCAGCGACGACAACGACACCGGCTCTGGTAGCTGTGCGACTGCCACCAGATCACCCTCGCCACAGTAGCTCACCGGCTCTAGCTGCCAGCGTCGCCCTAACTGAGCATTATTACCCAGCTCAGGATGGGCATCTAACGGCAGATGGTAGGCTAAAAGCGACATATCGTGCCGCAGTAACTGCTGTAGCCGCCGCTTTTTTACTCCCGTGATCACCGCCGCCTCGCCGCGCCAAAAGTAGCCGTGGTGGACTAAAATGGCATCGGCTCCCCTTGCAACAGCCGCCTCAATGAGGCTCAATGAGGCGCTCACGCCGGTCACCAAGCGCAACACCTCACCTCGCCCCTCGACCTGGAGGCCATTCGGGGCATAATCCTTAAACTGCGCCACACACAATAGCTGATCCAGATAACGACAGAGCTCACTCAAAAGCATTCGTCAACCTCCATTAGATATTGCAACCCTTGGCTAAACTTCGTACCATGGCGGCCAAGTTACCATGAAGCCTCAGGAATACCAAACTATGTCCAAAACCATCATGATTGTCGATGATAGTCGCGTCTCTCGTATGATGATTAAAGCCATTGTACAGCAGCGACACCCCGATTGGGCAATTCAGGAGGCAGATAACGGTGCCTCGGCCCTTGAGTGCGCTCAGGAGGCCAGCATCGATTTCTTTTCGGTTGATTATAACATGCCCGGCGATGATGGCCTGACGGTGATCGAAAAGCTTCGCGCACAGCACGCCGATAGCCGCTTTGCCCTGCTGACAGCCAATATCCAAGAGGCAGTCCGCTCCCGAGCCTACGAGCTGCAAGTGCTATGCGTCAATAAGCCGATTACCGAGACGAGTGTCGGCGAGATATTGGAGTATTTCGCTGATGAGTAAGGCGCTAGACTTTACCGAACTAGAACAGGATCTACTCGCCGAGATGTTTAACTTAGGCGTCGGTAGTGCCGCCGCCTCACTCAGTAAGATGGTGCATCAGGAGGTACTGCTCTCAGTCCCCCGAGTGGGGTTTATCCCCGAAGGGGAGGTTAACCTGCTTCTGCACACCTCGGGTCGCATCTGCGGTGTCTCACAGCAGCTCGATGGCCCTTTTCACGCTAACTCGATGCTCATCTTTCCCGAAGAGCATAGCCTGGAGGTAGTCGCACTCATGCTCGGTGATAGCTACTCCCGCGAGATGCTAATCGAACTACAACCGGAGGCGTTTGCCGAAATCGGCAATATTGTCCTCAATGCCTGTATCGGCTCCATTGCTAAAATGCTCAACACCCACTTCGATGTCAAACTGCCACAATTCAAACTCGGCAATGTCGATGAGCTGTTAGCGCATAGGCCCCACCAAAGCTCAGGCTATATCCTGCTAGTGACTATCGACATGCGGCTCAAGTCGAACGATGTGACCGGCTATCTAGCCTTTATTCTCGGCACCGATTCAATGGAGCTGTTACAGCAGCAACTCAAAAAGATATTGACCCACCTGTAGCCTCCTTGTCATGAGCTCTCGTTCGCTGCTGCCGCCCCATCAGCTCTGGTCGATTATTAATGCCATTCCTAGCGGGATTGTGATCGTTAACCAAGATTTGACCATCCTCTACTGGAACGAGTGGATCGAAAACTATAGCCAGCTCCCCCACAAACTGGTCCTCAACCAGTCGCTAGAGGCGGTCTTTCCGATGTTAGACGATAGCCACCTGCTACAGCGCATCGAAAGTGCGATTGAGTTTCAGCTACCGGTCTATGTCTCCCACATCTTCAGCCACTCACCGTTACCACTATTTAACGCTAACGGGGAGCCGATTGAGCAAGATTTTCTAATCCACCCGTTTCGGATCCACCACAAAGTCTATGCCCTAATTCAGATTAACGATGTCACCCCCTCGGCTCGGCGTGAGCAGCGGCTCGAAGAGGAGATTCGCCAAAAACGGGAGGCCGAGAGGCAGCTACTCGCCGAACGCAAGCTATTTATGTCCGGCCCGAGTGTGATGTTTAAATGGTCTAATGAGCCGCTATCGCCGGTACTCTATGTCTCCTCCAATGTTGAAACCCTATTCGGCCACTCACCACAGCAGCTCACCTCACGCCAACTTCTGTTTGAGCAGCTCATCCACCCCGACGATCTGCACCAAGTACAGAACAATACGACCGCACAGCTACTACTAGGCGCCAACAGCTTTGAGAAGGAGTATCGTCTGCTCTGCGCCGATGGCAGCTACCGCTGGGTGTTTGATCGCACCATTGTGGTACCGGAAGAGGAGAGCACCGATGTGGACTACTATCTCGGTTATCTCATCGATATTACCGCCCGCAAAGAGATTGAGCACCAAATTAGCCACATGGCGTTTCACGACGCCCTGACCAACCTGCCCAACCGCCGAATGCTACTCGAACAGCTACAGCACGAGTGCGCCCGTGCCCAGCGCAATCGCTACTACGGTGCCCTGCTCTATCTCGATCTCGATCGCTTTAAACTCATTAACGATACCCTCGGCCACGATGTCGGCGATGAGCTGCTAAAGGGTGTCGCCTCACGCTTAACTCAAACCATTCGCGGCGAGGATAGCGCCGCTAGAATGGGAGGCGATGAGTTTGTCGTCCTGCTCTCCAGACTCGATGTCAACCCGATCAGAGCGAGTGCCGATGCCAAAATTGTCGCGGCCAAACTGGTTACCGCGCTATCGCGCCCCTATCAGCTCTTAGGGCATCAAGTCGAGACCACCCCTAGTATTGGCATCACCCTCTATCCGGGTATTAACCAGCCATTGAGTGATGAGGAGCTACTGAAACAGGCCGATGATGCCATGTACCGCATCAAACACGGTGGCCGCTGCGGCTACGCCCTCTATGGCGAGGATCGGCTCTATCAGTGCGATGAATCGCTCATAGATGAGAGAGCCCCGCCCGCTAGGAGACTCTCCTAGCGGGCTCAGGGGGTGGGCTATTCGGCCAGCAGTTTAGCGTGTGCTGCCGCTAACCGCGCCACCGGGATCCGTGGCGCTGAACAGGAGACATAGTTCAACCCGGCACGATGGCAAAAGGCGATCGACTGCGGATGGCCGCCATGTTCGCCACAGATACTGACCGTCAGCTCCGGTTTAGTCTTACGACCCCACTCTACCGCTAACTGCATCAGCTTACCGACACCGTTCTCATCTAACACCTCAAACGGGTTGTCGTGCAGAATCTCGTTATCGTTATACATCGGTAAGAACTTATTCTCAGCATCCTCGCGTGAGAAGGAGAAGGTTGCCTGGGTCAGATCGTTAGTGCCGAAAGAGAAGAACTCCGCCTCCTCGGCCAGTTTATCGGCTCGCATACAGGCACGAACCACCTCAATCATGGTGCCGAAGCGGAACTTCAGTTTCAGCCCATATTTGGCCTCGACCTCAGTGCGAATCCGCTCGACATACAGCTTCACCCGCAGCAGCTCCTGCACGGTACAGACCTGCGGCACCATCATCTGTGGGCTCACCTCGATCCCCTTTTTGGCGCACTCCGCCTCGGCCTCCAGAATCGCCCGAATCTGCATTTGATAGATTTCAGGGAAGGTGATCCCAAGCCGCACCCCGCGATGGCCAAGCATCGGGTTGGTCTCAGAGAGCTGGCGCACTTTTCGTAGCATCTGCTCTTTGCGGGTAATCGTCTCCTCCACTAACTGGGTGCTAATCTGCTGTCGCATCTGCTGTACGCCGCCGGTCTCCATCGAACCGCCGAGCAGGTTGACGCTATTGGCTAGCACCTCGACACCATAGACCGAGCTTCTCAGATGGTAGAGCTTCTCTAAATCGTCTAGTAGCTGCCGTTCGGTCGGCAAGAACTCATGAATCGGTGGATCGAGCAGTCGAATCGTCACCGGCTTAGGTGCCATCGTCTCGAACAGCGCCTGAAAGTCGCTGCGCTGCATCGGCAGCAGCTTATCGAGCGCAGCCTGGCGCTGCTCCGGCGTCTCGGCCATAATCATCTCGACCACCACCGGCAGCCTATCCACGGCATTAAACATCCGCTCGGTACGGCAAAGGCCGATCCCCTGAGCGCCATAACGCAGCGCACGGCTCGCATCCTCTTCCGTATCGGCGTTGGCCATCACCTTGAGCGTTGCCGTCTCATCGGCCCACGCGAGCAGGATGCTTAGCTCATGGGTAAAGTCCGGCTCTACGGTCGGGATTTCGCCCAAATAGACATTGCCGCTAGTACCATCAATGGTAATCATATCCCCCTCTTTAATGACCCTCTCACCCACCGTCGCTTCACGGCGGGCGACATCGACGCTAATCCCCTCAGCCCCAGCCACACACGGCTTGCCCATTCCACGCGCCACTACTGCCGCATGAGAGGTCTTACCGCCACGGCTAGTTAAAATCCCCTCAGAGGCGAAAAAGCCGTGAATATCCTCCGGCTTCGTCTCTTCGCGCAGCAAAATCACCTTACGCCCCCCCTCCTTACCGATCAGTTCGGCGCGATCGGCGTCAAATACGGCAATACCGGCAGCCGCTCCGGGGGAGGCGGGTAGGCCATGCGCTAACGCCTCAGCCTTGTAGCGAGAATCGAGCCGTGGATAGAGCATCTGCTCTAAGTGTTGCGGATTAATGCGCAACAGCGCCTGTTCACGGCTAATAATCCCCTCCCGCTCCATCTCCACCGAGGTTCGCACCATCGCAGTCGCATTCATCTTACCGTTACGGGTCTGCAGGCAGTAGAGGGTGCCTCGTTCAATAGTAAACTCAAAATCCTGCACCTCTTTATAGTGCGATTCGAGCCGCTGCCGCAGTTCGGCTAACTGCCTAGCCATCTCCGGCATCTCATCGGTAAGCCTATCGATCGACTTAGGGGTACGAATACCGGCCACCACATCCTCCCCTTGGGCGTTGATTAGGTACTCGCCATAGAGCTTATTTTCGCCGGTGCCGGGGTTACGGGTAAAGGCGACCCCAGTGGCCGAGTCGTTACCACGGTTACCGAACACCATCGTACAGACATTGACCGCCGTACCATTGGCCATCTCGGGGGTGATATGAAACTGCTTGCGATAGTCAACCGCTCGCCGCCCCATCCAAGAGTTAAAGACCGCTTTAATGGCAATTTCGAGCTGCTCATAAGGGTCTGAAGGGAAGG
The DNA here is from genome assembly GCA_008375315.1 of Ectothiorhodospiraceae bacterium BW-2. NCBI lineage: Bacteria > Pseudomonadati > Pseudomonadota > Gammaproteobacteria > Chromatiales > Ectothiorhodospiraceae > Ectothiorhodospiraceae bacterium BW-2. Next base: position 3,656,887 of record CP032507.1, read on the forward strand.
GGCGACCGGTCTGCTCCAGCACCACCTGCAAAAAGGCCTCGGCAATCTCTTTGAGATCATCCGCCGAGAGGCCGACATCTTCAGTCACATGGGCGCGTTGCTTCACCTCCTCAAATTTAGTATCGAAGTGCTCATCGTCGATACCGAGCGCCACCTTACCAAAGAGCTGAATAAAGCGGCGATAGGCGTCATAACCGAAGCGGGGATCGCCGGTCTGGGCAATCTCTCCGGCGAGCGTCTCGCTATTTAACCCAAGGTTAAGAATCGTATCCATCATCCCCGGCATCGACATCGCCGAACCGGAGCGCACCGAGACAAGCAGTGGGTTATCGGGGTTCCCGAAGCCCTTGCCGGTCGCCTCTTCAACGGCGGCCATTTGCGCTCGCACCTCGTCCATTATCCCTGCGGGTAGCTGACGGCTCTCGCTAGCTAAATACTCTAGGCAGCTTTCGGTGGTAATCACAAACCCCGGCGGCACATTGAGTCCGATTTGGGTCATCTCACACAGATTAGCCCCTTTGCCCCCTAGTAACTTTTTGTTCTGCCCATCGCCTTCAGAGAAGGCATATACCCGTTTAGTTGTCATAAATCCCTCATTTGTTTAGGTTGGTTAGTCATTAATTCATCGCGTTGCGTTGCGTTGACAGTGACACTGCGGTAGATGAAGATACCACAGAGAGCTTGCCACGCACAGCTCGTATGCGTTGGTCGATAGGATTAGTGGCGGCAGCGATGTTTATCGGCGATTACCCCACCGCCTGAGAAGAGTGGGCGCTTCACTAAGCTATTGATCTGCCTTGCTGTGGCCTTTTTTCTTGTGACAGGCGTCACAAAATGGCACGAATTAATTGATTTCACGCAATTTTTGCTGTAGTGTCGCCCGACTACTTGTAGTTAATTAACCACCGAGCTGCGGCTCAACCAACTCAATTTTGTTAGGAGACGGCGATGCAAATGCAACAGATTCAAACCAGACAGGGCGGTTTCACCCTCATCGAACTGGTTATGGTAATCGTGATTTTGGGGATTTTGGCGGCTACGGCGCTGCCGAAGTTTGTGAATTTGAAGGGGGATGCGAGCCAAGCTGCCGTGGAGGGCGTAGCTGGAGCTCTTAGTTCAGCTTCGGCAACAAACTATGCATCCAGAACAATCACGACGAGCAATGGGGTCGCTATAGTTTCTTGTAGTGATGTTGCGGATGCATTACAGGGCGGTACTTTGCCATCGGGCTATAGCATTACCGACGCTGCGGTTACTGCAGGTGAGGTTGTTAATTGCACTGTTAACGGCCCCCAAAGCACCTCGGCCGCATTTACCGCTTACGGTATCAGCTAATATTGCTGAATACGGTCAGATTTACCATGTAACCCCGCCCGCTAAGGCGGGGTTCGTTTTTTATATTTTTGTATAGCGCTGAACTATGTCTGCAATTCACTCCATTTGTGACACCATTCTCAAGCGATTAACCAGCTTCTGCCCTCCTCCATCACAACGCCAGCACAAAAAAATTCGTTACCAAATAATCCAAACTCAATTAGAGGGGTTAGCTCAAGAACTTAATACCCAAATCTATGCAAGGCGCATAGGCTGGATAGGTCGCATAAAATTAATCTACCGCCTGCAAAAACAGCTTCATCAAAATCAATATGAGCCGGAACTTGTGCGCCGTTTAACGACTCTCTTTATCTTTGCTGCAGTTCAGCGACCCAACTCCTAACAGTAAATAATATGTAACCACTATGGGATGGTTATACTATTTGCTTGCTCAACTCCTACTGCGATATGACCAAAAAGCAGCAGCCCTAAGGGTATTGCGGGAGGCCGCTAATAAGCATCTTTGGCCACAATCGCTTACACTCTCTCTTCTCGGAAAACAACTTCTGCAACAAGGAGAGAGTCGTGAGGCTGCGTTGTGGCTACGGCAGGCCGTTCTTCACAAACCAAGTTTTGCTAACCGGCTCGCTCTAAGCTCGGCTCTGTTACTTGAAGGCGCACTCCATGAAGCCCAGCCGTTAATAATGCAATTGTGCGAACAGCAACCGAATAACCCCCGTCCACAACGCAATGCTGGCCTCTATTATGAATTACAGGGCGATATAGATACTGCTCGTCGCTACTACGAACAGATTATAATCCACCACCCTACCTACCTACCTGCTCAATTATCGCTAGGTATTGTAAAAAGAGATGAAGGTGACTTTAGTGGTGCCATATCTATTTTCCTTCAAATTATTAATCATGAGCCCAACAATATTCATTGTTTAATTAATTTAGCGGAAACCTACAAGTCAAATCACGACTATAATCAAGCAATCTACTTCTATAAAAAAGCTTTATTAATTCAACCAACTCAATATAACGCAAGAGTTGGTGTAATTCGCGCATTACTAGAAGTAAAGCATCCTGATGAGGCTATTAATTACGCCTATGATGCCAAAACTCTATTTCCAAATGATCCATTGATAGGATGCTTAGTCGGTGATACGCTACGAATGCGACATTTTTTTGATTTGGCTCAACAACAGTATCAAATTATTATTGAACAACACAGTTCTTTCACAAGAGCCTATGTGGCATTAGCACAGCTCTTACGAGATAGGCGTCAGTTCACAGTAGCTCTTAAAGTATTAGATGATGCTTTACAGCGAAGGCTTACCGATGACACATCTATACATGATTCTCGAGGACAAATCTTAACCGATATGGGCGAATTCGATGCAGCCCGCCAAGCATATCATGCCGCATTTGCTATTGCTCCGACAAATCCAACCATTGCATTCAATAAAGGCCTATGCGATCTATTGACAGGCCACTATCAAGAGGGTTGGCTAGGTTATCAACACCGTTTTGCTTCACATGCGGCAAGAGAGCGCAAAGCACCCGAATATTCCCTCTGGCAAGGTGAACCACTGGGCGGTCGCTATCTACTTATTTTGGCTGAACAGGGCATTGGTGATGAGATGATGTTTGCCTCCTGTTTTAACGATATTGCTCGAATCAGTGGCGCACGGCTGATTATCGAATGTGCGAAAAAATTAGCACCGATATTTGAACACTCGTTTCCCCAATATGCTATCTATGCTGCCAATCAGAAAGATGAGTATGGTTGGACAGAACAGTACGATATTGCTGCATGGATCATGCTCGGTGATCTACCTAGATTTTGCCGCAATCACCGTGAGTCTTTTCCTAACCATCAAGGCTATCTCTCCGTTGATGCTGAACGAGTATATTATTGGCAAGAGCGGCTTAATCAATTAGGACATGGTTTGAAAGTTGGTCTCTCTTGGGTCGGCGGAACCAAAGATACGCGGCGTAAATGGCGCTCCATTGCGCTCCATCGCTTAAAGACTCTGTTTAAAATCGATCATGTTCATTTTATCAGTCTGCAATATACCAATTGCCAGCCCGAAATTAATGCACTGAAGAGACGCTACGGTTATACTGTTCACCACTGGCAGGAGGCAATTGATGACTATAACGAAACTGCAGCCCTAGTCTCTGCACTCGATGTAGTGATTAGTGTACAGACCGCTGTTGTCCATTTGGCTGGCGCACTTGGCAAAGAAGCGTGGGTCATGGTTCGGGCTAACCCTGAGTGGCGGTACGGCCTAGAACCAGAGACAATTGCTTGGTATCCTTCAGTACGCCTATTTCGACAGAGCGATAAGGAGAATTGGGACAGCGTGATTCATTGTATAGCAGATGAATTGGTGAAAAATGGCTTACGGTAACTTCGCTACTTATGAAGAGGTGGCACTTAAATTTAAGATAAAATTTAGAGAGGAGTCGTTTATTAAACAAAAACCGCTTGTGGTTGACTCTGCGCTCTACCAATTTATTCATGATAATTTAACTACAAAGCGAAGTTACATTAGTGAAAATGCGATCTGTGAAGCGATTATCTATCCAATCTTAAGTATTGTTGCGAAGCATCACCAACTGCCACTCTGGTCGCATATCCGCTTAGATATCTCTGAAGAGGAGGGCTTGATGGGTGTGCCCGATTTTATTATTGCTCCGGCCTCTGATATTGGCACTACATTCCGCAATCCCATAGTCTGCATTGCAGAGGCAAAACGAGACAACTTTAATGAGGGTTGGGCTCAGGTATTAGCTGAGATGATTGCGGCACAGAAAATGAATCAAGACCCTTCATTGGGGATATTTGGTATCGTTACTACAGGCAATTTTTGGCAATTTGCTAAATTAGAAGAGAACATATTTACCATGGAAATCATCTCTTACTCAGCCTCTGAAGATCTACAGCAGCTATTTGATCTGCTGAATTGGCTGATTATGGTTGCCAAAAAAATTATTTTATAAATAGTAGATTAATGTTAATCAGTGAATCATATAAAGAAGAACAGAGAAAGCTGCACCAACAGCGAGAAGATTATGGTGTGGCATCTCTCTCGTATGCGCCATTAGTATCTCAAATTATAGACACTTATAAAGTGTCAGAACTTTTGGATTATGGTTGTGGTAAAGCTCGATTAAAAGATGCACTCATAACGGAAAGAAATATCTCATATATTGGTTATGATCCAGCTATTTCAACCATCGATAGCTTACCAAGTCCAGCAGAAATGGTCACTTGTATTGATGTATTAGAACATATTGAACCGTCATTGTTAAATGCAGTACTAGACGATTTGAAACGAGTTACACTTAAAGTTGCATTTATTACAATTCACACAGGTGCTGCAGTAAAAACACTATCAGATGGCAGAAATGCTCATTTAATTCAGCAGAACTATCAGTGGTGGCTACCTAAAATATGGAAAAGATTTCACATGATTAAATACGAAAAAACCAAAGGGGGATTTTATCTTATTCTACAACCAAAACCGGAACAAAATAGAAAAAATTTACTAGAGCGATTATACTATAAATTAGTTAACTAAAACGGCGCAAAAATCATGCTAAAAATAAATATTTTCATCGGCTTCGACCCCCGCGAAACGGTCGCCTACCATGTGCTCTGTCATAGTATTTTAGCCAGAAGTTCACAGCCGGTCTCGATAACACCGATCAGTTTGCGCCATGTTGGAGCGATATTTAGCCGAGAACGCAACCCACTGCAATCGACCGACTTCTCATTTACACGCTTTTTAACACCTTACCTCTCTGACTACCAAGGCTGGTCGATTTTTATCGATTGCGATATGTTGGTACTCGATGATATTGCTAAATTGTTGGCGTTGCGTGATCAGCGTTATGCAGTTCAAGTAGTTAAACATCAGCATATACCTAAAGAGGAGAGCAAATTTTTAGGCGCGGTTCAGACTAAATATGAGAAGAAAAACTGGTCGAGTGTGATATTGTTTAATAATGCAAAGTGTCACGCTTTAACCCCTGAATATGTGAATAGCGCTACAGGTTTAGAACTACATCAATTTAAGTGGCTTGAATCAGACGACTTAATTGGCGAAATTCCATATCAATGGAACCACCTTGTCGGTTATGATGCACCTAATCCCGATGCTTCACTAGTTCATTACACATTGGGTGGGCCTTATTTTGATGAATACCGTAACTGTGAATACAGTCAAGAGTGGTTCGCAGAACGAGAGCAGATGCTCTTTGCTGAACAACGTTAACTGATTATCTCTTTACAATATCACTATTGCATAGAGTACTCGTTAATATGAATCCCAAAAAACTATACGGCTTCAATGCCTATGATGAACACTTTAATCTTAAGGTACCAATCGCAATCCGCTTTGCAATTTTGTTCGGAATTAAAAATCTATTTCTTATCTTCCTCGCATTTAATCCTTCACAGCGGCTATCAGGTTCAGGGATAGGGCTATTTAAAGATATCGTTAACCCATGGATATTATTTTCGGATCTATTTGCGGCTATCGTCCTATTAAGCTGGATAAAACGCGATATCAAGGCAGGAGAATTGTGGCGTAAATTATGGCTCCACGGTCGAGAATTACTTTTAATTTCATATTTTTATCATATATTATATGTCTCATTTTTTTTGATAACCTCAACTCGGATTGATGAATCATTAGGCTGGTTTAGCTTGCTAATGGTATTAATTGATATTTTAGTAATACGCTATCTAATTATAAGCCCAATTGCCACAGATTTATTCCGAGATTTTCCAGCCAAAAATTAAAATAAAATAACCGGCCAATAGAAAATGACCCAATACCTAACTGCCGCCTATCACAGCAACAGAAAAGAGCAGTTTGAACAGCTACGCCAGCGCTGGGGAACTGAGTTTAATGAGGTGACCGGAGAGGTCACACTCCCCTAGTCACCCACCCAGCATGGATCTACTCTTTATTCTCAAAAAAATCATCGGCCACCTACTCATGCCGCTGCCACTACTATTGCTACTATTTGGTGCCGCACTGCTACTACTCTATAGCCGCTACTATCGATGGGGACGGCGCTTGACACTACTAGCAGTTTTAGTGCTACTACTGCTCTCCATTCCACCACTCACCCAGCCACTCATTAGCGCTTATGAACAGCGCTACCCGCCACTCAATCTCAATAAAGAGACAACCGCAGCCCAAGCGATTGTGATACTCGGCGGTGGCACAATTAGCACACCGGCAGGTGCCTCAGCACTAGCACAACTTAGCTCCGCCGCAAGCGCCCGATTAAGCGAAGGAGTACGACTCGCCCACCGCTACCCGACTCTCCCTCTTATTGTTACCGGCAGTGGCGTTTTTCATAATCTTAGCAATGCCGAACTCTACGCCTTAGCAGCACAAGAGTTGGGGCTTACAGCTAATCGCCTCATCCCCCTAACCAAACCCAACGATACCGAGGAGGAGGGGGAAGCGATTGCGGCACAAATAGGCCGAACAACCCCCTTCTATCTAGTCACTTCAGCCAGCCACATGCCACGAGCGATGCGCATTATGCAGCAGTTAGGACTGCAACCGATAGCCGCCCCTACCGACTATCTTCGTAGCCAAAAGCAGCTCTGGATAGACTATCTACCGACCGAAACAGCATGGGATGACATGCGCCGCTACTGGCACGAGCAGATCGGTATGCTCTGGTTAACCCTGCGAGGCGTAGATTAAATTCGCTGGTGGAGAAAAATAGCAACGATCCATCGCCGACGGCACGATCTGCTGCAATCCTTCGGGAAGGTTTTGAAACAAACACCCGCACGCAAATCCGCGTTCTTGTCATACGATCCTGACATATATGGGTAGCAACCATCCTGCCTTACGGTATATCATTCTCCGATTATCAACAACGACTCAACTTATAAAAATCGGGAACTAAGGGATGAAACTAGGTTTTCGTAATGCCATCGCGCTGCTATTTACCCTGCTTCTGGTCGCGACTGTGACCATTGTCACCCTAAATGGCTATCTTCAGGCCCGCAGCGGGGTACTCGATTTAAGCACTCGAGTCATTGACGGCGCCGTTAGCCGCATGGCGCTACGCACCAATGATATTATTCAGCAGGCGAATAACAGCCTTGAACTGCTAGCATTGGCACTACAACAGCACGATTTAGTGTCACAGCAGCAGACGATTCTACCGCTACTATGGCGAATTAATAACCAATCCCCCCTCTACCAATCAGTCTATCTATCTGATAATCAAGGTAATTTCCTACAGGCGCGAAAACACCCCAAACCTGCCACTCGCTTTAACCCCTTTAGCCAAGGGGGGGATGAGCTGTGGATCTATCGTGACGAACACTATCAACCCCTAGCCCATATCACTAAACCACGCGGCTACAATCCGCTTGAACGGCCGTGGTACCAAAACACCGGCAACGAAGTACGCCCCTACTGGAGCGATATCTATCTCTACTCTTCAACTAAAGAGCCGGGGATTACCGTCTCCTGGCCAGTGCTGAACTCACAAGGTGAGCGACACGCCGTCGTCGCTATCGATATCAGTCTGACTAGTCTGAATCGTTTTGTCGGCGAAGTCTCCTTTGGTGAAGATGCGATACTGCTTATTGTCAACACCAACGATGAGGTGATCGCCCACCCAGAACAGCTCCCGCTCGCGGCTAATCGAGAGACGAGTCGTCTGCTACAGATAGACGATCTGACGCAGCCGTGGCTACAGGCCGCTTGGCAGAAGATGAAACAGCAGCTAATTATTGACGATGGCTATAGTCAGCAACCCGACGACTTCTTACAAACCGAGGCGGGGCGCTTCTTTATTCATGCCAAACAGATCACCTACGGCTTTGATAACGAGTGGTATCTGTTCCTAAAAACCTAAGCAAAGTTGCTCATGGCGGTTTTTGGTAATTCGCTCTCCGTTGATAACACCCTTGCGGGCGAGCAACTGGAGTCCTGGTTGAGCAGTCCCAACCGGATGGCCGGTCAACACCGGCAACATGGGCAGTTTCAGCCATCGAAACCCAGCTTGCGCCATAAAAATTGCCTCGACATTCATCCTGAACAGAGAACAACCTTGCGATTCGACTTCGACTCTAACCATGGCACGCAAAACTTTCGCGCTTGTAGATAACCTATCTACGGTGGAAAATTCTAATGACAAATAAATAAAAAATCAAGAACTGTTTTTTGCTCCTCTTTGTCGTCCCCGATTATGAGGTGATGAATAGCGTCAATCGCGGCCTCTACACCTCAATGATGCTCTCGCTGATTATGCTGATTATCGCTCTCATTTCGATTCAGCTCATCGCCCGCCGCCTCACCAAACCGCTAGGGCAGCTAGTCACTAACGCCCGCCTCCTCTCCCGATTTCGCTTTCATGAGCTACAACCGATCTCCAGCCCCTTCACCGAATTTCAGCGACTCGATGAGAGTATGCAGCAGATGAAATGGGGTCTTGATAGCTTTCAGCGCTATGTTCCGACCCAGCTAGTACGCCAGCTACTAGATCAACAGCAGCCGATAAGCCCCGGCGGTGAACTGACACCGGTGGTGCTGTTTAGCTCTGATATTAACGGCTTTCGCCAACTCACAGAACAGATGACACCACAGCAGAAGGTACTCTATCTCTCCCACTATCAGAGCGAGCTAATTCAAACACTGCGCCATAACGGTGCCACCATCGATAAGTTTATCGGTGATCGCCTACTCGCCTTCTGGGGGGCGCCGGAGCGAAGTGATAACGATATCTACCTCGCTTGTCAGGGGGCGCTCGACTCACTCCAGGCGATAACGCTGCTTAACCGCGATCTACGCCGCAATCATCTACCGACGATGCAGATCCGTATCGCCCTCCACTTTGATCACTGTATCGCCGGCAACTTTGGCTCTGAGGAGCGCCTCTTCTACTCCATCTTAGGTGACGGCGTCGAGCTGTGCCACTGGCTAGAAAAACTCAACAAACGCTACCAGAGTAAGATTATTGTGAGTGAGTCGGTCTATCAACGGATCGCAACCGACTTCAGCTTCCGCTGGCTTGATCGGTTAACGGGGCCAGATGGCCAGAACTATACCCTCTATGAGTTGATGGCACGGGTCGATGAGGGGGATACTAGTCAGCGGCAGGAGTTTATCAGCCGCTTTGAACGGGCGCTGCGTACCGATTTAGAGGATAACGATCCAGAGGCAGCACGACAGCAGTTTAAGGAGCTGGCACAACACTACCCCCACGATGGGGCAACAGCGTGGCACCTACAGCGATTGGAGCAACACCACTCATGAGCTATATCGACAATGATAGATTGATAGACGAGGCGCTACAGCGCTTTGACACCATTCAGCGCCTACAGAACGATGGCGCTACTGAACTATCGGGACGGGTCACCTTTATCTATCGCGCCACCTTTATCGGTTTCGGCTTGGTGGTCGCAGCCCTCTTCTTTATGGTGCTGGTGATGACGACCCAAATGAGCCACATGACCAAAGTGATTACCATTATGAACACCCACTTTACCCAAATGAACCGCGATATGAACCAAATGCTCACCGCCATGGAGCAGATGGATAACCATGTTGAGAGCATGGCGGCGATTGTCCGCCGCATCGACACCATGAACAGCAGCGTCGGCCAGATGAGTGGCGATATGACGACAATGAACCACACCATGCAGCGACTCGATAGCGATATTGGCCAGCTTAGCAGCGCCGTTACCGATATGCGCTACTCATTTCAGCTAATGGATAACAGCATGGGAGTCATGACTCATGATGTGAACAGAATGTCGCAACCGATGCGGCTATTTAACCAGTTCAGCCCATTTCAGTAGGAGAGTTGTTGTGGCAAACCGAGATAATCTGGAGACGATCGTCAACCACCTACGCCAGACTGAAGAGGATATCCGCCAAGATCAGGCTCAGCAGCAGCGGCGGGTTCAGCGCACCAACCGCATGATACAGCTACTGTTTGGCCTTATCGGCTCAATTGCACTGGTTAATCTCTACTTTGTCGGCGATCTCGCGCAGGAGGTTCAGATCATTATTCGCAGCATGACCAAAATGTACACCCAGTTTGGTGAGATGAGCGAACGGATGAGCGGTATGCGCCACCATGTTGACAGCATGAGTGACAATATCGCCTTCATGCCGATCATGGTAGAGCAGATGGAGATGATGAGTCATAAAATGGGATCGATGGAGCACGATGTCAGCGCAATGCGGCAGAGCGTCACCGAGATGGGGGGCAATGTTGCAACGATGCGGGGGGATATCGGCACCATGAACGCTCTATTTCGCAGTGTTAACAGCAAAATGGACCTAATGCGCCATCGCGTAGGTGAAATGTCACGGGTAGTGCCGTAGCCACGCTATCCTGCTCGTTTGTAAAAGATATCTTAATGAAAATGATCCACACCTCAGATTGGCATTTAGGCCGCTCCCTACCACCCCACTCTCAGCTAGCCGTAGCTCACTCTCTGGGCCGGGTGTACAAAGAAGATAAAAACATAGGCATGATCCATTCCGGATGAAAATGTTTTCAATGCCCGAACGGCTTTCGGTCATCCCCGGCATATAGAGGCGAGGGCGTCGGAGGGGGCGTCGGGGCGGGTTTCTACAGTCAACACCAGATGCTCGGATGTAATTTATCCAATTCCCATTGGGCAGGATTGTTTTGGATATATTCCCTGAGATGATTCAATTCCATTTCGTTGCGGATGATATGTTCCCAATAATTGCGTTGCCATAATTTTGTACCCGGGGTTTGGCGCGATTCGTTAATGCGTCGGGATGAAAATGTTTTTAACGCCCGAATGATTTCCGGTAATCCATGGCGTGTAGGGGCGAGGGGCAGCAGGACAGAGGGGGCAAGTTTGAAACCCGCCTCCACAGAACCCGTCAATAGAATAATGCAGTGAAAATGATTGGGCATCACCACCCATTCATCCAATTCAATATGCGGATAGTGGCTGGGCAATGCATCCCATGTCATCTGCAATATTTTTCCTGCATCATTCAATTGCATTTCACCATTTGAAATTTCCCCAAATAGACACTCCCGATTTTGGGTGCAGATAGTTACGAAATAGGCTCCGGCCTGAGAATAATCATACCACTTCAACCTAATAGAGCGACGATGATGAATCTCTGGATTATATTTCATTATCCCACCTCCCCGCTAACCCGACGAAACCACCCGAAACCCGCCGATCCAACAAAACCCGAACCCTACAAAACCCAACCGCATCAAACCCATTATCGATGACATATTCCTCGGCGTGTAGGGGCGGGTTTCAAACCCGCCCCTACGAAACCCGAAACCCACCTAACCCGACGAAACCACCCGAAACCCGCCGATCCAACAAAACCCGAACCCTACAAAACCCAACCGCATCAAACCCATTATCAATGACATGTTCCCCGGCGTATAGGGGCGGGTTTCAAACCCGCCCCTACGAAACCCGAAACCCACCTAACCCGACGAAACCACCCGAAACCCGCCGATCCAACAAAACCCAAATCCTACAAAACCCAACCGCATCAAACCCATTATCAATGAGATGTTCCTCGGCGTGTAGGGGCGGGTTTCAAACCCGCCCCTACGAAACCCGACACCCACCTAACCCGACGAAACCACCCGAAACCCGCCGATCCAACAAAACCCGAACCCTACAAAACCCAACCGCATCAAACCCATTATCGATGAGATGTTCCCCGGCGTGTAGGGGCGGGTTTCAAACCCGCCCCTACGAAACCCGAAACCCACCTAACCCGACGAAACCACCCGAAACCCACCTAACCCGACGAAACCACCCGAAACCCACCTAATCCAACGAAACCACACGAAACCCGCCGATCCAACAAAACCCAAATCCTACAAAACCCAACCGCATCAAACCCATTATCGATGAGATGTTCCCCGGCGTGTAGGGGCGGGTTTCAAACCCGCCCCTACGAAACCCGAAACCCACCTAACCCGACGAAACCACCCGAAACCCGCCGATCCAACAAAACCCGAACCCTACAAAACCCAACCGCATCAAACCCATTATCAATGACATGTTCCCCGGCGTGTAGGGGCGGGTTTCAAACCCGCCCCTACGAAACCCGAAACCCACCTAACCCGACGAAACCACCCGAAACCCACCTAACCCGACGAAACCACCCGAAACCCACCTAATCCAACGAAACCACACGAAACCCGCCGATCCAACAAAACCCAAATCCTACAAAACCCAACCGCATCAAACCCATTATCGATGAGATGTTCCCCGGCGTGTAGGGGCGGGTTTCAAACCCGCCCCTACGAAACCCGAAACCCACCTAACCCGACGAAACCACCCGAAACCCGCCGATCCAACAAAACCCGAACCCTACAAAACCCAACCGCATCAAACCCATTATCAATGACATGTTCCCCGGCGTGTAGGGGCGGGTTTCAAACCCGCCCCTACGAAACCCGAAACCCACCTAACCCGACGAAACCACCCGAAACCCGCCGATCCAACAAAACCCGAACCCTACAAAACCCAACCGCATCAAACCCATTATCAATGACATGTTCCCCGGCGTGTAGGGGCGGGTTTCAAACCCGCCCCTACGAAACCCGAAACCCACCTAACCCGACGAAACCACCCGAAACCCGCCGATCCAACAAAACCCGAACCCTACAAAACCCAACCGCATCAAACCCATTATCAATGACATGTTCCCCGGCGTGTAGGGGCGGGTTTCAAACCCGCCCCTACGAAACCCGAAACCCACCTAACCCGACGAAACCACCCGAAACCCACCTAACCCGACGAAACCACCCGAAACCCACCTAATCCAACGAAACCACCCGAAACCCGCCGATCCAACAAAACCCGAACCCTACAAAACCCAACCGCATCAAACCCATTATCAATGACATGTTCCTCGGCGTGTAGGGGCGGGTTTCAAACCCGCCCCTACGAAACCCGACACCCACCTAACCCGACGAAACCACCCGAAACCCGCCGATCCAACAAAACCCGAACCCTACAAAACCCAACCGCATCAAACCCATTATCAATGACATGTTCCCCGGCGTGTAGGGGCGGGTTTCAAACCCGCCCCTACGAAACCCGAAACCCACCTAACCCGACGAAACCACCCGAAACCCACCTAACCCGACGAAACCACCCGAAACCCACCTAATCCAACGAAACCACCCGAAACCCGCCGATCCAACAAAACCCGAACCCTACAAAACCCAACCGCATCAAACCCATTATCAATGAGATGTTCCCCGGCGTGTAGGGGCGGGTTTCAAACCCGCCCCTACGAAACCCGAAACCCACCTAACCCGACGAAACCACCCGAAACCCGCCTAACCCGACGAAACCACCCGAAACCCACCTAACCCGACGAAACCACCCGAAACCCGCCGATCCAACAAAACCCAAATCCTACAAAACCCAACCGCATCAAACCCATTATCGATGAGATGTTCCCCGGCGTGTAGGGGCGGGTTTCAAACCCGCCCCTACTCAATTAACGGCTCTGAATTAGCGTCCCCACCCCCGAATCGGTAAATATCTCCAACAGCAACGCATGTTCTACCCGACCATCAATAATATGCGCCGACTGCACCCCATTTTGTACCGCCGAGAGGGCACAACCTATTTTAGGCAGCATCCCGCCATAAATCGTACCATCGGCTATTAGCTCATCGACACGGGAAGCTGAGAGGCCGGTTAATACCTGCCCCGTTTTATCGAGTAATCCGGCGGTATTGGTGAGCAAAATCAGCTTCTCTGCCGTTAAGCACTCCGCTAATTTACCGGCCACCACATCGGCATTAATGTTATACGACTCTCCATCGTCTCCTACCCCAATCGGGGCGATAACGGGAATGAAGTTCCCGTGCAGTAACATATCGACCACACCGGCCTGAATGCGTGCCACCTCGCCGACATGGCCGATATCGATAATCTCCGGTTCGTGCATCTCCGGCCGCTGCCGTTCAAAGGTTAACTTTCGTGCGCGAATAAAGTTTGCATCCTTGCCGGTCAATCCGACAGCATTACCGCCTTGCTGATTGATTAGCGAGACAATCTCCTTATTGACTAGTCCACCGAGCACCATCTGTACAATATCCATCGTTTCGCGATCAGTGACCCGCATACCGTCGATAAATTCGGAGGTTTTACCCACCCGCTTTAAGAGATCGCTAATTTGTGGCCCACCGCCATGCACCAATACCGGATTGATGCCAACTAGCTTCATTAACACGACATCGCGGGCAAAACCTATCTTTAGCTGCTTATCAATCATGGCATTACCGCCATATTTGATCACAATGGTCTTACCAGCAAAACGACGAATGTAGGGGAGCGCCTCCCCCAAAATACGGGCGTTATATTGCGCCTGTTCGATATCGATACTCACGGCATCTCTCCTTTTGACTCTCTCTCCAGATCGAGATCACTCGCTCGTTCAGTGGTCACTTTCTGGCCCTTCTCATCCCCTTCACTGCGATAGATATCACCCATCGCCACTTTAATAGCGTTGGAGAAGCGGCGTAGTTCTAACAAAGTAATCGGGAACTCTTGATGCTGCATCGCCGCCCCACGGCTCGATACCTGCTGCTGTAATACTTGCAAGTCCTGCCGCATCAGCCGAATAACCACTTGCCCTAACGCAACGGCAACGATCCATAGCAGCACAATAATGACCGCAAATGTGGCCAAAAAGAGCTGTCGTTCGGTCGATTCGGTTATCGACTCAAGCGGTTGGTAGAGCCGCAACAGAAACCGGCTCGCACCAATCGGCTGTTCGGCCATTAGGCCGTGGCTAGCGAGTGCGCCACTGCCTAATTGGTGAATGACCACCTGCTGCCCCCCCACCTGTTGCAGTAACTGCACCAGCACTCCCGCTTGGGGTTGTACGCTCTCAATCAACCACGATTTAGGCAGTGTCACCACGAGACGACGCTCACTCTCAGCCAGCGGCAGTGCGATGTCGAGATGCTCATCGACACTATTTTGGCTATGTAGCTCCAGTGGCGAGGCGCTAGTCTTGGCCGAGGCGGCCAGATCGATGCAGGCAAATCCTAGCGGTGGCGTTAAGGTATCGCTCTCCTGCTGCGTGTTCGGATCAAACAGCGCTAACCGCTGTAGCTTTGGGAGTACCGCCCGTAACTGCTGCTCTAGCTCACCGCTAACCGCGAGATTGCCGCTCTCCATCCGCTGTAGCTCTGTTGCTACCTCAGGGTAGGCAATCCAGTCGGTTAACATCTGCTTAAGCTGCGCTATCCGCCCCTGTAGCTGAAACGCGCTCTGATTTATCGCCGCCTCTAACTCCGCTTGCTGCCGCTTCTCCGCCTGAGAGGCGTACTGCAAAAAGGAGAGATAGGCCGCAAACAGCACCAGTAGTGTCAGCAGCAGAAGCTGAATTAGATTGATTTTCCCTAAAGTTAAACCGCTTTCATGCGGCTCCTGCTCTGTCGTATCTGACGACTCCGCTTTCGCTCGGTTAAATAGTCCCATTAGTCTATCCTATCTATTTTATTGACAATATGAGTATCACGGTCATTTTAGTCTCGGCCAGTGTGGCCAAATCCACCCTCAGCTCGATCCGTGGGCGTAAAGTGTGCTACTTGCTGCCAGTGCGGTCTAACCACCGGCACAACGATGAGCTGCGCAATACGGTCGCCAATATTGATCGTAAACGGTGTCTCACCCCGATTCCAACAGGAGATCATCAACTCACCCTGATAATCTGAATCGATTAAGCCAACCAAATTGCCCAATACAATGCCGTGTTTATGCCCTAATCCAGAGCGGGGTAGAATCATCGCTGCCAGATGATCATCCCCAAGATGGATCGCTATGCCGGTCGAAATGAGTCGTGTCTCCCCCGATCTGACACACAGCGGCTGCTGCAGACAAGCACGCAGATCAATGCCGGCCGATCCGGTAGTTGCATAGTCGGGTAGAGGAATAGAGTCCCCTAGACGCGGATCCAGAATCTGATACTCAACTCGATGCACGACTGCTCTCCAATACCATTTTGCGCACCACCTCGGCGAGTAACCGCTGCGCTAGTTGCGATTTAGCCATTAACGGCAGTTCGATCACCTCGCCGCTGCTATCTATTAAAAATAGTTGATTCATCTCACGATGAAACCCCCCCTCCTCACGACCCACCCAATTAGCCGCCACCATATCGAGCCGTTTGCGCTCAAGTTTCTGTTGCGCATAGTGGAGCAGGTTATCGGTTTCGGCCGCAAACCCGACACAAAACGGTCGTTGCGGCGGCGGCAGGGCGGCGACTTTAGCCAAAATATCGACCGTTGGCACCAACTCAAGCGACCAAGTTAAAGCTCCTTTTTTCATTTTTGTCGTTGAGCTCTCTTTAACTCGATAGTCGGCCACTGCGGCGGCGGCAATAAAGATATCCCCCGGCTGCGCCATTACCGCCCGATACATCTGTTCGGCACAGGTGACAGCCACCCTTTCAACTCTAGGGGGTGGCGTGAGTGCGACCGGCCCACTCACTAGCCGCACGGTTGCCCCTAGCTTTTGAGCCGCCGCCGCGATGGCATAGCCCATCTTACCGGAGCTGTGGTTACTGATAAATCTAACCGCATCGATAGCCTCCTGTGTCGGTCCTGCGGTCACCGTCACAGTGTAGTTAGATAGCGGCCGTTCTTGGGCATTAGCCTCTAAAAGGGAGAGTAACTCATCGACCAGTCGCTCCGGAGCCACCATGCGTCCGGCCCCCGTTTCACCACAGGCTAGCACACCGCTCTCGGGGCCGATAAAGCGGACACCGCGCTGTTTCAGTGTCGCCACATGGAGCTGGGTCGTCTCCGCCTGCCACATCTGCAGGTTCATCGCTGGCGCAATCAGCAGCGGCGTGGTGGGCAGAGAGGCGAGCAGCGTGGTGGTCAGGTAGTCATCGGCTAACCCTAGGGCGAGTCGTGCCAATAGATGCGCTGTGGTCGGGGCAAGTACAATGGCATCCACCCGCCGACTCTGATCGATATGAGACATCGGGGAGTGGCTCTCCCACTCAGGGCCACTGACCGACACCGCTCCCATCGACCGCAGCGATAGAGGGGTCACAAACTGCAGTGCACTGTGGGTAAGGATAGCCTCTACCCCAATCCCCTCCTCCACCAGTAGGCGAATGAGTGCCGGTATTTTAACCGCTGCCACTCCGCCGCTTACGCCTAGCAAAATAGTGCGTTGCGCCATCGGGCCACTCTCTCTCTTTCAGCTTCGGCTAACGTTCATGCTCGCACTAAAATAGAATGCGTAACCCTAGACCATAGGCCGACTCATCCAAATCGGTCTGACTATTCGATGAGCGGGTCACTCGATAACCACTGTGGACAATAAAGTTTTTCGATAGTGGAAATTTAATGCCTAAATGATAGTAGTCGAGATCATCACCAAGCTTTGATAGCTGCCGCCCTAGCGCTAGCGACAATTGAATCGCCTCAGCGCTATAGCTGTAGCTCAAATAGCCGTTCCACAGCTCATCGTTGCCAGCGGCCAACGCCTGATCCATCACCTCATACTGCAAGGTTAGCGTCGATTTTTGGTAGTGCCAGCGCAGCGCCAATTTAGTCGCTTGGCTCTGGAGTCGTAGCTGATCATCGGTATAGGCTAAGACCAGATCCCACCGTTTGAGCGGGTAGCGCAGCGAGAGGCTGAAACTGTCGTTGCCATCGACCTCGCCATTACGGTTAAGATCGCTGCGATCAATCGCCACCATCGCCCCTAAATCGATCCCCCACCAGTTAGAGTCGTAGCGAATCGCGCCATCAAAGTATCCTAAATGGTGGGCCGAAAAGCCGCCGTTACCTCGTGCCTGCATAAAGGTTGCGGTAAAGGGATCCCAGCTTAAGGTGACATCTTTGTAGCTGCTACTAAGCCGCCCGATGCGCCATAGGCTCTGTTCACTCCGTAGCCCTAGATAGAGCTCGCGCCGCTGCCAAAGCTCCTCCCCCTGCCAGTTAAGCCCTAGCGAAGCGTAGCCGATACCGTTATAGCGGTTAGTTAGATGCTGGCTATGGGCCACCATTAGCTCAGAGGCACCCGCATCGGTATGGGAGAGCGAACTCTCCTCCGCACCATCGTGGTGGGTACCGCCATCACTTAACTGCCACCCCGATAGCCCCGCCTCACCACTGCTCCAGTCGAGCCACTCCTGCTGTAGTTGACCGGAGAGCGTTGTCTCAGCCTGTACCAAAAGGGTGGGTAAGAGCAGCACTGCAGCGCCCCAATAGCAGCGAGCACGCTTAAGAGAGATTGTCATCACTATCCTCAGTTATCTGTGGCGCCATGGGGAGGCAGAACTGAAATTTCGCCCCACCACAGCTGCGGTTTTCTGCCCAAATTCGACCTTGATGGGCTCCAATAATTTCACGACAAATCGCCAGTCCCAGCCCCGTCCCCGCAATATTGGAGTAACGGCTCCTCTGAGCCTGTTCAAATTTGTCAAAAATAGCCTCCAGGGCCTGCTCCTCGACCCCCTCGCCTTGATCCTCAATCGAGACACAGGCGCTATCTAGCCCCACGCTCTCGCTCTGGCGCCAGAGGGTAATGAGAATCTCCCCCTCTTGCGGTGAGAACTTAATCGCATTAAACAGCAGGTTGGTGACCACTTGAGAGAGGCGCATTCTATCAAAACAGAAGCGTAAATTCGCCTCTTTTATCTCCAGCACCGGGCGGATATGTCGCTCCTGCAGCAGCGGTTCTAGCTCCTGCACTACACGACGCACCACCTCCTCTAGTGTTGCCGGTTGTAGCGCAAGGCAAAATTTGCCCGACTCCATTTTGGAGATATCGAGTAGATCCTCAATTAGCCGCATCAGCCTCTGCCCGCTGCTGTGGATATTGCCAAAATATTTTTGCAGTTTCGCTAGCTCGATGGCGTTAGCACGACGCTCGCCTAGCGCCGAGAAGCTTAAAATGGAGTGCATCGGCGTGCGTAGTTCATGCGAGACTTTGGCCAAAAACTGCCCCTTAGCGTGGTTCGCCGCCTCGGCAGCCTGTTTCGCCGCTAACAGAGCATCCCGTTCGGCAATGAGCTCTCGGGTATAGAGTCGAACTCGCTGCTCTAGCGTCTGATTGGCGGAGTTAAGCGCACTATTTTGGCGCAAAATGAGCCGCCGTTCATGCCAAAATAGCCATAAACCACTCACAATAGAGGACAAAATAATCGCTACCGATAGCAGTAACTGTCTGGTCACCCACTTCATGTGCTGCTGCTGTTGCCGCTCATAGTGGAGACTCTTTTGCTCCATTTTACCCTTCACATACTGCAGCAGCTCATCCATTAACTGCTGGTTACTCTGCTGCCCATGGAGCAGATGCTCAACCACAAACTCGACCCGTTGTACTACCGTTTCCTCAGCTATCAGTCGCTGGTGGTAGTTAAACATCTGCTCTCTGACGGCAACGCTGTTGGTAGTTATCCTCTCTATCTGCTGCTGTTCAAAGCGATCCAGTGGCAGGCTATGTAGGCGGTTATTGAGCACAATATACTCTGAACGCAGTGCCGAAGTTCGCTGTAACAGCTCATCGAGCTCAAACGGATCGACTATCCTCACCGAGGAGAGGTAGCCCCGCGCCGAGGCCTGCATATTGGCGAGCATCTGGTTCACCAACGACAGTTTATCAAAGTTAAGTTGATACTCCCGCCACGCCTCATCTGCCTGCTGATCAACCATCCATGCCAGACGCAATATATTTCCCAGCAGCAGCAGAATAACCAGCGCTAGTAGCAGCAGCAGCCCGCGAATTTTACCCGAGTACTGCGCTAGCATCCACTAGCACTCAGATCAGAAACATCTGCTTATAGCTCATCACGCTCCCCCTACCCTGTTCAAGTGCCTCATTGAGGGCAATATCGACCCGCTCTAACCAGAGCTCTCTCTCGCTACCGAGTGTCGGCCTCTCGGCGACACCGGCAGAGAGTGTTAGGGTAATCGCGTGGTGGCTATAGGTGATCTGCTCTTCACTCGCCGCCTGTTGTAATCTATGTAGAAATATCACTCCCCCCTCCTCATCAGTATCGGTCAAAATGACCCCGAAACGGCGCTCGCCATAGCGACCCGCCACATCACTGCCGCGCATGCAGGTGGTGATGAGTTGAGCCACAATTTTAAGCACTTCATCGCCGGCTTGATAGCCATATTGTTGATTTATTTTGTCAAAATCATCTACGGTTACCAGCGCCAGCGTCGAGGTGGTGCCGGTGCGTAGCGTCCTTCCTAACTCAGCGCCTACCTGCTGCTCCCAAGCGTGAATCGACAGTAGGCGAGTTAGGTGATCGGTACGGCTCTGCTGCTGTAGCTGCATGGTGTTCATCGCCATATCGGTCACATCGTAGATGATAAGGCAGATCTGTTCGATATCGCTACTCATTCCCGATAGCGGTAAAAAGGTGACATTTTGATACATCCACTCCGAGGCCCCCGTTAGCGGCCGATAGCTGCGTAGCTGCACAATGTAGGGTCGCTGCTGCCAAGTGGAGAAGGAGCTGTTTTTGAGAATAAACACCGAATCGAGCTTATTTTTCAGCCACTCACGCGGCGTCTCCGGAATCAGCTCAAATAGCTCGCGGCCATTGACCTCATTCGGACTCTTACCGCTGTGGTTCTCCATAAAAGCGTTCCAGAGCTTGACCCGATAGTGGCGATCGAGCACGATCAGCCCAACATCGACATGCTGAATAACCCCCAATAACCAGTGGAGATCGACAATCGAGTCGTCGCTGCTCATAGCTCCTCCCCTACAATAAATCGTGCATGCTGCTGCAACTGGGTAATTGAGGCCTCTGGGAAGAGGAGCAGTTGATCACACTTCACCCGCTTTTGACCGATGGTATAGCTCAACTTTATCGTCAGCACCCGCTCGGTGGGAGATAGATTACGAATAATATCCTCATCGCCCTGCATGTGGAGCGATAGGTGGGGGTGGCTACGACTAAAGGTCACATGGAGTAGATCGGAGACCCCTTTTAAAAACGAACCGACTAGCACATTGGCTAACTCCATGAGCAGCTCAACCTCGTTATCCCGACTCGCCTGCTCGCCGTAACGCATCGCCTGAGCCAGATTATCAAAGTCGATATCGTGAAATACCACCACAGTTTCACCAAACAGCCCCGAACCGGTAAAGCCCTGTACGACATGGGAGATGCCGCGACTATTGGAGGAGAGCAGCGCTCGATTAAGCTCCCGCTCCCCCAACATCGAGACTTCGGGAATCGAGAGCTCCACCGTATCATCAATGAGCTGCGCTAGTAGATCAGCCGCCCGCCCCATAGAGACATTGGCGATCTCCTGACACCAGTCGTGAAACTCAAGCGACTCTTCACGCTGCGGCGGCGGCTGTTCGTGATTGAGTAGCTCTAATACCCCATAGGATTCCAGAATTTGGGCGATCTCTTCGCGATTGACCGGCTTTTTAATGAAAGCGATAGCACCGAGCTGTTTAACCCGCCGTTGACTCTCGGGCTGAATATCGCCTGAAATGACAATCGGTAGCGTCGGTAGATCTCTATCGCGAATTCGCTCTAGCACTCCAAAGCCATCGAGTATCGGCATGGTTAGATCGAGAAACAGAATATCCCCCTTACCCGCCTGCAAGGCGGCAACCGCCTCCTCACCATTGGTTGCAAACGAGATATCGACATCCCACCCCTCAGGTAGCGATCGGGCGACCTGTTTGCGTGCAAAGCTAGAGTCATCACAAATGACTATCGGCATTGCCATAGATTCTCTACTCCCTCTTTGACCCTAACTTAGCCATTCTCTTTGATGTAGGCCTCTAGCTGTTTGCGTTTACTCTCATCGTTTTGATCGACATTCACAATGGTAATATTGAGAAAGTCGGCCGCCGCCCCCCCCTCTCGACACTCTAGCAGATGAATGTAACCGTTAATTCGAGCTACCGCACCGGCCGCCTGCACATCGATCACGACCTGCTCCTGAATATGGGGCACCATCTCACCCGCTTTAATCACCCCTAATAGCTGGGTGCAGGAGAGCTCCCGTACCAAAATATGGGTCTGAGACCCTTTGCCGGTACGAATCGGGATTAATAGCTTCCCCTTCGGGCGCAACACCAGTTCGTGAGCGCCTCGCTCCTCCTTGGGTTTGCCGATATCACTCGATATCTGTAGTGCTTCGGAGAAGCCCCCCCGTGCGCCGCCGGTTAATCGTGCCCCCTGAGTCGAACCGCTTAAGCGAACCAGCTCATCTTGGGTGAGTGAGTAAGCCTTCATAATGACGCCGCTCACCACCTTACCAAATTTATCGTTACTAAACGGCTTAACCAGATAGTTACTCACCTTTAGCTTCAGCGCCTCTACGACATGATCTTTATCTCCTCGGCTCGTCACCATCACAAAGGGGATATTGGCCGTCTTCTCCTGCTCTCGCACCCAGACTAACAGCTCGGAGCCTGTCATCTTCGGCATCTCCCAGTCACTGAGAATCAGATCGTATTCGTTTTTCAGCAGCAATTTTTGTGCCGCTTCACCATCGTGCGCCTCATCGCAAGGAAAGGAGGGGAAGAAGTGACGCACCGATTTGCGAATCAGATCGCGGGTAAAAGAGGCATCATCAACAATTAATATTCGCAGCGGTTTCACATTAATTCTTCAAATTGTGTGTAGTTAGTCAAACAAATCACTCTGCAGCCACTGTCGGCAGTAGGCACGCAATCGCTCTACCCACTGCCGACGCCCACCGCTCAACCGACCTATCTCCTCTGGCGCCGCCCGCTGAAACAGCAGAGCGACCAGCCAAGCACGATCTGACCATGGCGGTAACGAAGATGCAGCATACCAAAGTTTCGATTGTAGCATAACCTTTAGTGGCAACAGCACGGTTTCCGGCTCGCGTCTGCCGTAGGCAAACGCCTCTAAATCGTCATAATCTTCGCGCTCAAGCCGCTGTGGTAGCGGCAGATCGGCACCTATCCGCCACACCAGCTCACTCTCTAGGCGCTGTAAAGCACCTAGCAGTAGCTGCCACCACTGCGGGGCGTAACGGGATAAAAAGTGGTGCTCGGCCGCTCGGCCCGCCTCAGAGAGGCCATGCAGCATCACTAACGAGCGTCGGCCACTGCTGCGATTTATTTTAAGGGCACAATAGCCGCAACGCCATGAGAGGCTGTGCCAAAAATCGATTAACGCACTATCCGCGGCAAACAGCGCCCCGATCATATCGATCCCCTGTCGCTGTAGCTGCTGCTGTAGTGTCGTGATTAACTTTCGCCCCAATCCACGCCGTTGTAGTGATGGCTCGACCGCCACTCGGACGATTCGTGCCCAGCGCAGTCCTCCACTAGAGGCTAGACCGACATGGTTAATGAGCGTCTGCACCAATAGGTGCCCCCGCGGACGGCGCACATTGAACCGCACCGCCTCGCTCAGCGCGGGCGGCAGCTCCCCCTCCATCGCCACCATCGCCACCGCAAGCAGGGTGCTCTCTGGCGTCCAGAGGCCAAACAGGCGTATATTTGGCCCATCCAGCAGATGGCGCAGATCGAGCGGTGTGGTCTGATAATGGGCCGCAACCAGTAACTCAAATAGCTGCTGTAACAGCGGCTCCTGCTGCCATAGCGCCTCGCGGTTAAACTCCCGCAACACCACTCTATCGAGATCGGGCACCCAAACCGACTCGGCGCTAGGCTGGCTCTCTAAGAGCAGTAGCTGGCGGCTCCACGGCTCTAACTTATCGTCGCTCAACCAGCGCTGCGGCTGCTGTAGCTGACATAGCTGCCAGTTCGGTAGCTCCCTCTTAAGCCAAGGCAGTAGTCGCAACTGAAAGCCGCGACCACTGCCCTCATATCCATCCACGGTGGTCGCTAGTACCAGTCGCGGCAGCGAGATCAACCACTGCTGGAGCCGCTCTAACGGTAGTGTCGCGGCCTCATCCACCACCACCCAGTCGGCACCGCTTACATCGGCATCTGTGGCACAACAGTAGCGTAGCTGTCGCCCGCGCCAAGTTAGGCCGTTACGATCCAGTCTCGCCCCCGGTAGCTGGCGTCTCGCCTGTTCAAAGAGCGTTGTCACCATAGAGCGCTGCAACGCCACCACCACGATATGGCCTAGCTTGCGTTTGAGTAGCGCTGCGGCGGCCAACCCTAGCAGGGTACTCTTCCCCCGCCCGCGATCGGCCAAAATAACCACCGGACGGTAGCGGTGACCGGTCGCGTTGCGCTCTAAATAGGCGAGCGCCCGAATCTGCTCGGCACGGGTCAAATTGAGTCCTAAGGGGGGCTGCCGTAGCTGCTGTAACAGCGCCAAATTTTGCCAACCCCCTCCCCTCGCAGCGGCCACTTCAGCGACAAAGAGCGGCGGTTTCGCGACAGATAAAAAGCGCACTAACCGCTGTTGATACCGCCTATCCAGCGCCTCGGCCTGCCACGGATAGACCGCTAACCGCTGCTGAACTCGATCTGGCCACCCCTGTGGCCAGCACCGCGTCGGGGGGAGTAACCAGATCAGCACCCCACCCCCTTGCAGCGCCCCGACTGCGGCGGCAAACTGGTTCGGATCAAAGTCGTGGTGGCTAGAGAGCAGCAGCAGACGATACTCCGCACCGATAATCGCCTCGGGGCGATCTGAGGGCTGCAAAGAGCGCCACAGCAAGGCGGGGAGGTGCCGACAGTACCACTTGGCGATAGCGCGACACTCGTCCTCCTCACCACAGAGCAGCCAGATCGCCCGCTGCCCCTGTTGCAAAAAGCGGCAGAGCGCGTTGAAATCGAAACTAGCGTTCAACCATCGTCCTCGGCAGTAACCACGGTAACTGTAGTGATCGCCCCTGTAGTTCTGGATTGGGCACCACGCCAAATAGCTGTGCCATGCGCTCAGGCGTCAACACCTTTGCCGCCTCCCCCTCAGCGACCAGCTTCCCCTGCTGTAACAGCACCACTTTAGAGCTAAAATGGGCCGCTAGCTGCAGATTATGCACCACAAGAAGCAGAGCCCCCCCCTGCTGGCAAAAGCGCTCTAACTGCTGCATAAGCTGTAGTTGATGCGCCAAATCGAGCGCCGCCACCGGCTCATCCACCAAGAGAAGTTGCGGCTCACCGACTAGGACTCGCGCTAAGAGCAGCCGCGCCCGCTCCCCCCCCGAGAGGGTATCGGCACGCCGTTTTCGCAAAGGGAGCAGATCGCACTCGGCCAATACCCGCTCAATGAAGGGGGCCGCCGCCCTCACGCTCTGCATTGAGCCGCCATAGGGGTAGCGCCCTAGCGCCACCAACTGCTCCACCGAGACCCCCCAGGCGATCTCCCCCTGCTGTGCCAAATAGCCAATTTTTTGTGCCCGCTGCACCAGCCCCCAGCGATGGAGCGGCTGCCCCTGCAACCAGATCTCGCCGCGACTTGGGGTCAGCAGCCCCGCTAATAGCTTCAACAGGGTCGATTTACCGGCACCATTCGGGCCGACCAGCGCCACCATCTCGCCGGCACCAACCCGACAGCTCACCCCCTGTAACAACAGGGTGCGCTGATAGCCAAACGAAATATCTTTAACCGTTAACATCAACCCTCAACCACGCCTCCCCACTCAGCGCCGCAAGATTAGCCACAAAAAGAGCGGCGCTCCCAGCAGCGCCGTCACGACCCCCACCTTAAGATCGCCATGAGTCGGCAATAGGCGGGTAACGATGTCGGCCAAGAGTAGCAGAGTAGCGCCACCGAGGGCACTCACCCCCAGTAGATCGGAGGGCTGCTCCCCGACCCAGAGCCGCATCAGATGAGGCACCACCAGCCCGATAAAGCCGATAGCGCCACACACCGCCACCACCGGCCCAACCGTTAAGGCAGTACCCACTAAGACCACCAAACGCAAGCGAGTTAAATCGACCCCTAACGTCGCTGCACTCTCCTCCCCTAGCGTTAACGCATCAAGCGCTCGACCACTACGCCACAGCAGTAGCGCCCCCACTCCCACCCCCGGCAGCAGCAGCCAAAACTCGTGCCACGAGAGGTTAGCGAGCGAGCCGAGCAGCCATAACAGCATCTCTTTCACCGCATAGGCGCTCGGCGCTAAATTGAGCAGTAGCGAGATTAGCGCCATCGCCAATGAGTTCACCGCAATACCGGCCAAAATGAGCGTTAGCGTAGAGATACCGCCGCCGGCCAAACGATAGACCACAACCGTCACCAACAGCGCACCGATCACCCCCCCGAGCGGCAGCGCCAACGGCCAGAGCAGATAGAGACCAAAATAGAGGCTAATGACCGCCCCAAGCGCCGCCCCCGAAGCGCTGCCCATCAGTTCGGGCGCCGCTAACGGGTTACGCAGTAGCCCCTGCATCACCGCTCCGGCTAAACCGAGTGCCGCGCCAGCCGTTAGCGCGATGAGCGTGCGCGGTAACCGAATTTCGACCAAAATCGTCACAAAGGGGTGCGCCTCACCCGACCACCAGCGCTGTAGCGTTTCGAGTAACGGTAGCGGCTCCGCCCCAAGCGTCAATGAGAGTAGCGAGAGCAGTAGCAGCGGCAGCCCCCCCCATACCACTCGATACCCCCCGATCACTGCCTCCTCTCCCTACGAATATGGTAGAGCTGCTCAATCGCCTCGGCGATCTGTGGCGTAGCGCAGATCCAGTAGCGATAGTCGATATCGATCACCTGACGCCCCGCCATTAACCGCCTCAGCGCCGGGTGCTGTAGCAGCAGTTCGGCACGAGAGAGGGGTTCGCTACCGTAACGGGAGGTAAAGATTTGGCTAGGCTCTGCCACCACCAGATGCTCCAGCGCTATCGGCGCATACCCCTCCACCCCTAAATCGGCCGCCACATTACGCCAACCCGCTAGCTCCAGCGCCGTATGTTGCAAGGTATCACGACCGGTCGTGTAGCCATCGGGCTGAAAAAAGAGCGCCGCAACCCTCTCCGATTCGTTGGACGGCACAATGCGTGACAGACGCTGAGCCAGCGCCCGACTCACCCTCTGCCCTCGCTGCGCCGTACCTAGCCAGTGGGCGACCTGTTCGATAGTGGCCCTAATCGCCTCAATCGTCGTTGCAGCGGCCACGATCTCGACCCTTATCCCAAGCTGGCGTAGCTGCTGCAGTAGCTGCGGTGAACTATATTGGTGAGCTAACACCAGATCGGGCTGTCGCGCCAAAATCTCCTCGACTCGACCCCGATGGGCTTGAAATCGGGCCGCAGTTGCCGCCATCAACGAACTCTGTGGCTGCTGCACCAGATAGCTGACGGCGGCAATCTGTTCGGCATCGGCTAGCAGCAGCAGTAGCTGATCGCTACAGAGATTGACCGACACGACCCGCTGCGGCACCTCCCCCCTAACCGCACCGACCACCATCAGGAGGGCTAAGAGGGGTAACCACTGAGCAGCCTTGCGCCTCATCTACTGCCCCATGTTAAAACTCACCATCCAGCTTCGCCCATCAGTGTGGTAGCCCTTAATTTGCTGGTACTCCCTGTCGAGCAGATTACTCACCTTCGCCTCTAACTGCAGATGGCGATGGAGACGGTAATCGAAGCGCAGATCGAGCGTGGCATAGCCGCCAACCTCAGTTAAGTTCTGCTTATCGCTATAGCTGCCACCGCGACCATTGAGCTGTGTCGCTAGACCATAGTGCGCCTCTCGATAGCCGATCTGTAACCGACCGCTCTGCTGTGGTCGATTCGGCAACAACTTATCACTAGCCACATCTCGTGGTGTGAGCCAAGTGTAGAACAGTTCACTAAACCACCCCCCGTTTTGCCAATCGAGCTCTAACTCAACCCCCTCAATCATCGCCTGATCGACATTGGCATTAGTCGCCTCGCTAATGAGATTAAACTCAGCATCATACTCGGCCGGAAGATAGATAATCATCTCATCAATGCGATTACGAAAGCCGCGTAGCGCCCACTGACTCGCCCCATACTCGCCCTTTAACCCCAGCTCAAACGAACGCGATCTCTCAACCGCCAGCTCGGGATTGCCGCCATAGCCATAGAGATCGAGAAAATGGGGGGCACGAAAGGCGGTGCCAAAGCCTGCGGTGAGTTGAAACCGAGGCACAAAGCGCCAACCCCACTCCACATTGCCACTTTGATACTCCCCATAGGCGTCGTTATCGTCCCACCGGCCACCGATAGCGACGCTGTAGTTCAACTCCTCATGCAGATAGTTCATAAATAGCGCCCGATTATCGCGCTCACTCTGGCTAAACACCGCATCGCGTCCACCCACGCCATCACCGAGCCACTCGCCCCCCACCGTCAACAGCCCCCTATCGCTTAGATAGAGGTTGTTCTGCCAGTTTAACTGCTGGCGTCGGGTGTGGTACTGATAGGTTGAGAGGCCATCGGCCAAAAAGTCGCGACTATCGCGGCTATAACCTAGGGTGAGCCCCATATCCCAGCTCTCGTTAACCACCCAATCAACCCCTAGCTCCCCTGAGCGCAGAGAAGTTTCGGTCGTATCATCAACAGTCAGCCCCCCCCACTCGGGGGAGGTATCGTAGTCCGCCTCGCCGTCACTCAAAAGCAGAGTGAACCGACTCTTAAACCGCTCGCCATACCCCTCACGCCAACTGAGGCTAGCGCTGGTCTGCTGATAGCCATCGTTATCGGGGTGACTCCCCGCCATCGCTGAAAAACCATCACTACGACGACCGCTAAGCTGCATCGACAGCGAGCGCTCCCCCGCTGTCGCCTGTAGCAGCGCACGGGTGTGGTAAGTAGCGTCACTCCCCACCCCCAGACGAACTTGGGTTCGGTTCGCCTCACTACGGCGGGTAATAAGGTGGATCACCCCGCCGACGGCATCGGCACCATAGAGCTGGGAACGGGGGCCTCGGACTATCTCAATTCGTTCGATTTGCGCCGGATCGATAAGCTCTAAAGGGGCCGAACCAGAGGTCGATTCGTTAATGCGCACCCCATCGAGCAGCACAACCGTATGTTTTGAGGCCGTCCCTCGCAACATCATCGACCCAACCTGCCCCGCCGGCCCCTGATTAGAGACGACCACCCCTGGCAGACCATTGAGCAGTTCGGTCAGATCACGCGGCTGCTGGCGGGCGATCTCTTCAGAGGTGATCACCGTCACTGCAGCGACGGTGGCATTGAGCGTCTGCGGCATCCGGTTAGCCGTGACATAGAGGGGGTCTAGTTGCAGATCAGCGGCATTGAGACCAGAAGAGATCGTAGAGACAGCGAGAGTGAGTGTCGCCACTGTGGCGACGGGTAAATATTGAGGTAGCATCAATTTTCGCTCCGTTACATTGAGAAGTGACTCTGCGTAACCCAAAACCGGAGCGATCACTCACCACCCGCAGCTTTACCGTTACGCGCCAATGCGCCAGCAACGGAAAACCGCTCTGCAACATACCCCGTACCGCAGATTGTGACGCTGACAAGGCAGGTCTCCTGGCTCACAGATCACCACCGTAACCCCCTTCCCAACGCCTCTATTCGGTAAGCGCCAGTGGTTTTTGGTTACGATTCACTGTTTACAGTTGCGGGGACAGCCGGGGAGTGCGGTCATCTATCGACCCTACCCCGTTCCCTTTTAATCCCTAAGGACACCTTGTCGGTAGCGCTATTGTAAGTGAAGTCTAACCAGACAACAACCTAGCTGCGTGCCATGGCTGTGATCAGAAATCGGCTCTTTACTGTTGCGGGAAGAGCCGGTAAGTGAGGTACACTATGCCCTCACCCCGTTCTCTTTTAATCTGGATGACAAACGAAGTCTAACCATGCAACAACCTAGTCGTTTTCAGCTACAAACTGCCTGCCGCGCACTCTCTAACGGCGGTGTGGTTGCCTATCCTACCGAAGCGGTATGGGGGCTCGGTTGCGATCCTCTCCACTCAACAGCTTTACAGCAACTACTAACGCTTAAACGGCGCCGTGCTGATAAGGGGTTAATTCTCATTGCGGCCACTATCGAACAGCTCTCCCCCTTTTGGCACCCCGACTTTACCCCTACCCCTGAGATGTTAGCTAGCTGGCCCGGCCCTCACACCTGGCTAGTTCCTAAGCATCCACAGTTACCCCCTCTGCTATCGGGAGAGCATCAGACCATTGCCGTTCGGGTGAGCGCCCATCTTGGTGTCATTGCGCTCTGCCAAGCTTTTGGGGGGGCAATCACCTCCACGAGTGCTAATCGCAGCGGCGGCTCAGCGGCTATCACCGAGCGACAGTGCCGTCACCGTTTCGGTAATCGTATCCACTACCTGTCCGGCCCAACAGGGGGGGCAGCTCGCCCTAGTACCATTCGTCACGCCCTCAGCGGAGCTTGGATAAGGAGATAGTTGGTTATGTTAGTTCTCGGCATCGAAACCTCCTGCGATGAGAGCGGTATCGCCCTCTACGACAGTGACACCCATCAGGTTAACCACCAGCTATTTAGCCAAATCGAACTGCACGCCCGCTATGGCGGGGTGGTTCCCGAACTCGCCTCCCGCGACCATATCCGTCGAATATTACCCCTGCTGCAGCAGCTATTAGAGCAGCAGCAGGTGGCACTCAGTGAGTTAGAGGGTATCGCCTATACCGCTGGCCCCGGACTGATTGGTGCCTTAATGGTCGGTGCCGCTATCGGTCGCTCGCTCGCCTTTAGTCTCAATATTGCTGCAGTCGCAGTACACCACATGGAGGGGCATCTGCTAGCGCCGATGCTAGAGCCTCTGCCGCCGACATTCCCTTTTACCGCGCTGCTCGTCTCGGGCGGCCATACGCTGCTGGTCGATGTGAACGGCATCGGAGAGTATGCCATTATCGGCGAGTCGCTTGATGATGCCGCCGGTGAGGCGTTTGATAAAACGGCCAAGCTGCTCGATTTGGGCTACCCCGGTGGCCCCGCTATCGCTAAGGCGGCTGCCGCAGGTGACCCCCATCGCTGGCGCTTTCCGCGTCCGATGACCGATCGTCCAGGGCTCGACTTCAGTTTTAGTGGCCTCAAGACCTTTACGCTGAATACTTGGCAGAGCGGCTCACAAACAGCGGCAGATCGCAACGATATTGCCGCTGCGTTTGAAGAGGCGGTAGTCGATACTTTAGCCATAAAGTGCCGCCGTGCGATGCAGCAGACCGGCCATCGCCAGCTAGTGATAGCCGGTGGCGTCAGTGCCAATCAAAAGCTACGCCAGCGACTACAGCAACAGGCAGATAAGTACCGATTTGAACTCTACTACCCCCGAGCCGAATTTTGTACCGATAATGGTGCCATGATCGCCTACGCCGGTTACTGTCGTCTAGCCGCCGGAGAGCGAGCCGAGCCCCACTTTAGCCCCCGTCCGCGCTGGCCGCTAGATCAGCTAACGCCACCGTGAACAATGTTTGGCACTGTTAATGGCTCTATCTCGGTCAATCAAGATGACTCAGCGGGAAGCTAAAAATCGGGGTGGCAAACTTATCGGTACGCACTCTCGCTAACACCTTATTGGTGACGACAATCTCGCCACTGGCCAGATCGCGAATGTAGTAGCGACACTCACTGATACCGTGGTACATATTGACCGCCAAAATGTCGATTTGAGCCGTCTCCGAGGTATCGCTTAAATTAACCAGCGGTAACGAGAGGCCAAAGGTGTCGGTATCGGTTCCTATCGACTGAAAGAAGAGCTCTAGCTCAATGTCGGCCTCCGCTCTCTCTTTGGTCACAACAATCGCAAATCGCTGCTCTAAGCCGGTGGCTATCAGACGCTGAGCGTAGTCGAGCAGGGCACCGGTTTTAATAAAATGGCTCTGTAGATAGACCCTCTTGCCAGCGAGCGGCAGAAACTCCTCCTCCGGCAGGGAGAGCACCATCTTCTCTAAGCTGTAGCTAATCAGTCGCTGTTCGGTAGAGCCGTTGTAGTGATCCACCACCTGTCGGGTAGAGCAGCCAGCGACTGCCAGTACCATTAGCCCCACCACCGATACTTTTCGTAAACACCAAAACATACCCTTACCCCCTAAAAGAAAGCGATGCCACCGGAGTTATCAGCCGCCGCCTCCTCCTGAGCTGGAGAGCGCATCGTCTCAATCACGCGCGATAGCTCCTCATCCATCCCCAGACTCTGCCGAAACAGAGTATCGACTTCGGCTAGATGGCTATCGGCAATGGCCGAGAGCTGATCCTCCTGCTCGACAGTTAAGATCGCAGTTGCCCCCAAATTGGCTAGCTCTTGGTGGGTCTGCTCCACTAAATCTTCAAAAATTTTAGCGACTGAGAGGTTGAGCTGGTGGTTCTGCGCACGATATTTATCGATCACCCGATGAAACGCCTCCACCCCCTCTATCGCCCTCATTCCCGCCTCAAAGCCATCCATGAGCATCGCTAAATTATCGACATCGCTCTGCAACTTATCCACCAAGAGTGATGCACAGCCCCAGTTAAACACCGCTCGGTCGTGACCGAAACGGTAGATACGATCCTCATCTTGCAGCATCTGCAGCACGCTATTAGATATCTCATGGTTAATAGCGTTATCGGAGAGAAAGAGGTGATTTTGATCGGTGTGAATGTATAGGGTCGCCCGAGTACCAAACCCCCTCGTGACGACAAATAGGTTCTCACACAACGTCTTAACATCGCTGCAACTAAACGCCTTTTGCAGAAAACGGCAGATAGAGTAAACCTTAGCGTTATCGTTTTGCAGCGTCATCAGTGCCGAGGTCGTCAGTTGCAGACTATCCTCGACCTCTAACCGCTGCTTAGCGAGCGTCAGCTCATGCTTCACCTTGTTGTAGAGATCTTCGACCAAAAACGGCTTAGTAATGTAGGCCGCTGCACCGACATCGTAGCCGCGAAAGATATCCTCACCACTCTTCTTGCCACTCAAGAAGAGTACCGGTGTCCTAGCCCCTGCGTCGGAGCGCTTAATCTGTTGGCACACTTCATAGCCATCTATCGTTGGCATATTGACATCAAGCAGCACCAGATCGGGCGAACGCTGGTTAAAGGCCTGAATCGCGGCCTCACCGTTATTGACCACTAGCGTCTGAAACTCATCAAAGATATCGACCACCAGATCGGTTATCAACTCATCATCGTCGGCAATCAGAAGAATCGGTTTGGTTATCATGGATAGCTGCTTTTCCCTCACTCTCAGCGTTGAACTTCAAATTTTGGGGGTATGCTAGCATAAACACGAAAATATTTTGCGTCCCCATCACGAAATGGCTAGACTATGGGCTATGAAATACGAACAAAACGATGGCCTCTATCTGCTGCAAATTAGCATTCATGGCCTTATTCGAAGGGAAAACCTCGAATTAGGGCGTGATGCCGATACCGGTGGTCAAATAAAATATGTCATTGAGCTAGCAAGCGAGCTCGGTCACCACTCGGCGATTGCTCGGCTCGATCTCATCACCCGACAGTTGCAAGATGAGACCATCGCCGCCGACTATGCTGAGCCCTTTGAGCAGCTAAGTCCCCGAGCGCAAATTGTTCGCATCCCCTGCGGCGATAACCGCTATATCGTCAAAGAGCAGCTCTGGGACTATCTCGATAACTTTGCCGATAACCTACTTGACTATCTAAGCGAGCAGCCTCGTCTGCCCGATCTCATCCATAGCCACTACGCCGATGCCGGTTATGTCGCTACCCGTCTATCGCACCAGCTCGGTATCCCCCTAGTCCATACCGGCCACTCCCTCGGTCGCAGTAAGCGTAAACGGCTACTCGCCACCGGGCTCAATAGCGATACCTTAGAGCAGCGTTACAACATCTCCCGCCGCATTGAGGCTGAGGAGCAGACGCTCGGCAGCGCCGACCGGATTATCACCAGCACCTATCAGGAGATTGAGGAGCAGTACGGCCTCTACGACTACTACCAGCCAGATAGGATGCGGGTCGTCCCCCCCGGTACCGATTTAAGCCGCTTCTACCCCCCCGATGGCAGCGAAACCGACTCCCATCTCCTAGCCATGCTCGGCCACTTTCTGCGCCAGCCCGAAAAGCCACCGATTCTGGCCATCTCCCGCCCCGATCAGCGCAAAAATATCATCACCCTCATAGAGGCCTATGGGGAGTCTTTGGCGCTACAGCAGCAGGCCAATCTCATTATTATCGCCGGGAATCGGGACGATATTCGTGAGTTAGAGAGTGGCGCACAAGAGGTGTTAACCGATATTCTACTCACGATTGATCTCTACGATCTCTACGGTAAGGTCGCCTACCCTAAACACCATAGTAGCGATGATATCCCCCTCTTCTATCGATTAGCCGCCAAACTAGGGGGAATCTTTATCAATCCGGCGCTCACTGAACCGTTCGGGCTGACGCTCATTGAGGCCGCCGCCTGCGGTCTGCCGATTATTGCCACAGAAGATGGCGGACCGGTCGATATTATCGGCAACTGCCACAACGGCTTTTTAATCGACCCGCTCAGCCACGACGATATTAGCCAAAAGTGTCTGCAACTACTACAACATCAGGAGCTGTGGGAGCAGATGGCTCACAACGGCGCTCAAGGGGTGGCGCGACACTACTCCTGGTCGGCCCATGTTACCCGCTATCTTGAGGTGATACGACCGGTCATCGATAAGAGTGAACCGGTCATCCAGAGCCGTCCGCAGCGGCGGCAGATGCTCTACCACGATCGCGCCATCTTTAGCGATATCGATCAGAGCCTAATCGGCGAGCCGAAAGCGCTGCGGCAGTTTATTCAGCTATTGCAACAAAATCGACTCTGCACCACCTTTGGCATCGCGACCGGTCGCCGACTCGATTCGGCGCTAAAGCTGTTTCGTCAAGAGGGGTTACCGCAGCCCGATATCTTAATCACCAGCCTCGGTACCGAGATCTACTACGCCCCTAATCTGACCCGTGATACCGCTTGGAGCGACCATATCAACCATTTATGGGATAGAAAGCGGCTGCTACGACTGATGACCGATATCGAAGGGATATCGCTACAGCCGAAACGGGAGCAGAGCCCCTTTAAACTCAGCTACTTTATTGATCCCGATATCGCCCCATCGGTTAACGATATCTACCACTACCTGCTCCAGAACGATCAGTCGGTTAATCTGGTGATGTCGTTTGGAATGTACCTCGATCTGCTACCGGCTAGGGCCTCTAAAGGCCAAGCCCTACGCTGGGTCGCCCGCCAGTGGGAGATTCCATTAGACCATATCCTGACCGCCGGCGGCTCCGGTGCCGATGAGGATATGATGCGCGGCAACACCCTAGCGGTCGTGGTCGCTAACCGCCACCATGAGGAGCTCTCGGAACTTGCCGATGTAGAGAGGATCTACTTTGCTACCCAAAAGTGCGCCGCCGGCATTATTGAGGCGATCGAACACTACCACTTTTTTGATCTGTGCCGTCTCAATCATAACCCACCCTCAAAGAGTCCCGACAATGTATGAACAGGTCTCCCATACACTGCTAAACGACATTCTGCTAGAGCTGAAACCCGATATCCGTAGTCAAAATATCCGCCACTTCTATACTCGGCTAGGGGCCAACTTCTACAATATCTACTCACTCTTTCACCACCTCTATGGTCGGCGAGACGACTTTAGACTCCACGCCCAAAATCTGGTCGAGACAATGGCGCGGCAATATATTCGCCGCCCCGACGCCTTAAAACAGCTCGATCTGGAGCGGGAGCGAGATCACAACTGGTTTCTACACCAGCAGTGGGTAGGAATGGCACTCTATAGCGACGGCTTTGCCGGTAATCTGAACGGCCTACGGGAGCGGGCTCACTACTTTCAGGAGCTAGGGGTGAATATGATCCATCTCATGCCGATCCTCAAATGTCCCCGCGGCGCGAGTGACGGCGGCTATGCGGTGAGCGATTTTCGCCAAATTGACTCCCGCATCGGCACCATGAGCGATTTAGAGCAGCTCATCGAAGAGCTACACCGGCGCGACATTTTAGTGACGCTCGATGTTGTCCTAAACCATACCTCCAATGAGCATGAGTGGGCAAAACTGGCTCGTAGGGGGCAGACAAAGTATCAGGACTACTACTATCTCTTCGAGAATCGCGAAGTGCCCGATATGTTCGAACAGACGATGCCGGAGATATTCCCCGAGATGTCCCCCGGCAACTTCACCTGGGATGAACAGATGAGCAAGTGGGTGATGACCGTCTTTAATAGCTACCAGTGGGATCTCAACTACACCAATCCTGCGGTCTTTATCGAAATGCTCGATATTATCCTCTACTGGGCTAACAAGGGGGCCGACATTATCCGTCTCGATGCGGTCGCCTTTTTATGGAAGAAGATCGGCAGCACCTGCCAAAATGAGCGCGAAGCCCATCTGCTACTACAATTAATGAAAGATTGCTGTCAGGTCACCGCCCCAGGAATGATCTTTATCGCCGAAGCGATTGTGGCACCGGTGGAGATTATCAAATATTTTGGTGAAGATGCCATTAATGCCAAAGAGTGCGAAATCGCCTACAACGCCACCTTTATGGCGCTATTGTGGGATGCGATTGCCACCAAAAATACCCGCCTACTCTATCAGGGACTCAAATCGCTACCCGACAAACTAGAGCGGGCGACTTGGCTCAACTATGTCCGCTGCCACGACGATATTGGACTCGGATTTGATGATCACGATATTCGTATTGTCGGTTACGAACCCCTCGCCCATCGCCGCTTTCTGGTTGACTACTTTACCGGTGAGTATCCCGGCTCGACCGCAAAAGGGCTCCCCTTTGGCTGCAACGACAAAACGGGCGATGCCCGTATCTCTGGCACCCTCGCCTCTTTAGTCGGACTACACTACGCCTTAGAGCACGACGATGAGCATGAGCTCGATAGCGCCATTCGCAGAGTGATGCTGCTCCACAGCATGATTCTCTCCTTCGGCGGTATTCCGCTGCTCTACTACGGCGATGAGCTAGGCACCCGTAACGACTGCTCTTTTGTCGAAGATGAGAGCAAAATTAACGACACCCGCTGGGCTCACCGCCCTAAAATCGACTGGGAGAGGGCCGATCTACGCTGGCAGCCGGGGAGTGTCGAGTATCGTATCTTTCAGGGGTTACGCAACTTAATCGCGGTACGCAAGGAGATCCCCTCGTTTGCCGACTTTAACAACCGCGAGCTGCTCGATATCGATAACCCGCACCTCTTTGTCTTTATCCGCTTTAACCTAACGATGCCCGGCAGCGTGCTCGTGGTCGCCAACTTTGATCACCATCCTCAATACCTCAATCTCGATACCATGCCCCACCGCGCCTTTTCACAACCGACTCCCCTACTCGATCTCATTAGTGGCGACCGCCCCGCGATGTTTGAGAACCAGTTAGTTATCCCCCCCTACCACTGCTACTGGTTAACCCAATAATATCTGTTACTTCCCCTGACCATAGCCTACATATCGAGCCAGTGCTGCCATAACCAGCCACTAATAAAACCGCCAACCATCCCACTGATCAGACCGGCACTAGCGACTGTCGGCAACATGGCGGTCATCTGCACCACGAGCGCCTGATACTCCCCCGCTAACGGCGGATCGAGCGATGCGGCAATTAACCACAACCCCACCGTCACAAACAGCGACACCGCCATACCGACCAGCGCCCCATCGGCAGGAGGCGGCAATAACTTCTCAAACCAACCGATAAACCGCAACACCAACCGAGTATAGAACAGCCCCACCACCGGACAGAGAATAGCCACCATTATCGTCGGCGTCAGCCGCCACGCCATCCAATGAAACAGCCCCACCACCAGCAGCGACACCACCGCACCGGCAACGAGTCCCGTCATCGACTTCGCATCGGCTCTACCGACCCGACTATGGCGCGAAAAGAGGCCATAACCGGCACCGACCACGATCCCCACTAGCAGCGCATAACCAAACAGCTGTAACGGTTCGACCGCCTCGCCCTTCCAGATAAGATAGAAGACACCATAGGCCGACACAAAAAAGGAGAGGATCACCGTCAGGCGCATACTGCCATAGATTAACGCCGCCACTCCCGAAGAGAGGGTACCGGCTAGCAGATAGGCCAGCCCCCCCCCTCCCCACGGCAACGCAATGGCATAGAAAAAAGCAAACAGCACGCCAAATAGCGTGCCAACAAAGCCCCAAATAACAGCACGCAGAGTCGATTCTTTCAATAATTCAATCAATTGGGGAGGAATAGCGATACCACATCGTTCACACTCCTCCTCATCTAACCCCAACTCCCGCTTCAGATCATCATTTCGCATACACTACCTCAATTTAACCGCACAAGCCCAATCACCCCTTGCCTCTGTTCATCTTGGCTCGAAGTCCTTACAATAGCACGCAACGAGATAACTTTTGAGGATTGGCAATGGCAAATATTTTAATCGTAGATGACTCCAACTCAATGCGACAGATGGTTAGTTTCACCCTCAAGGGGGCTGGCCATCACATTACCGAGGCCAGTGACGGAGTGCAAGGGCTAACCAAGACGAAGGGGAGTCAGTTCGATCTGATCATTAGCGATATCAATATGCCCAACATGGACGGCATCGCCATGGTTAAAGCGGTGCGCCAACTGCCAAACTACAAATTTACCCCCATATTGATGCTAACTACCGAGTCGGCATCACACAAAAAACAGGAGGGCAAAGCGGCGGGAGCCACCGGCTGGATTATCAAGCCATTTAACCCTAACGGCCTACTCACCACCGTCAACAAAGTGCTGCGCTAACCAACCGCCGCCATACCTAAACCTTTGGAAAACCTCCCCACCTACCACTGTTTTGATGCCGAGGCGGTCAGCCTCGACACCTTTCGCGGCCAACGCATTATCGTGGTCAACCCTGAGAGTCTGACACGGCTAGCCGATGAGGCGTTCGGGACGATTAACCATCTGTTTCGCGCCTCTCATCTGCAACAGCTACGACAAATTGTAGAAGACAAACAGACCTCCCACAACGACCGCTATGTCGCACTGCAACAGCTAAAAAACGCCGTAACGGCCGCAGAAGGGCGGCTACCGGCGTGCCAAGATACCGGCACAGCGACGATTTACGCCCGCAAAGGGGCGCAGATCTGGAGTGGCGGTCACGATATTGCCGCCCTAGAGCAGGGGATTGTTCAAGCCTATCACCGCCTCAACTTGCGCT
Organism: Ectothiorhodospiraceae bacterium BW-2; assembly: GCA_008375315.1. NCBI lineage: Bacteria > Pseudomonadati > Pseudomonadota > Gammaproteobacteria > Chromatiales > Ectothiorhodospiraceae > Ectothiorhodospiraceae bacterium BW-2. The sequence goes on from CP032507.1 coordinate 3,696,266, forward strand.
ACTCCCAACTTGCCCCCCTAACGCTGTTTACAGAGAGAAATACCGGCACCAACCTACCCGCCCAAATCGATATTGAAGCAACTGCGGGGGAGCAGTACCAATTCCTGTTTCTAGCGAAAGGGGGAGGCTCGGCCAATAAGACCCTCCTCTACCAACAGAGTAAAGCTATCCTCAACCACGACGCACTAGAGCAATTTCTGCGCCAAGAGCTGCCCAAAATCGGCACCTCCGCCTGCCCCCCCTACCATCTCGCCATCGTCATCGGCGGCACGTCGGCAGAGGCGACCCTAAAGATGGTCAAACTAGCCGCAGCGCGTTACATCGATAGCTATCTGCCCCACAGTGGTGATGAGAGTGGCCGCCCCTTTCGCGATCTGGCGTTAGAGGCCGAAGTACTAGCGCTCACCCGTCAGCTCGGTATCGGTGCCCAATTTGGCGGGCGCTACTTTGCCCACGATGTCAGAGTAGTACGCCTACCGCGTCACGGCGCCTCCTGTCCTATCGGCATCGGCCTCTCCTGCTCGGCAGATCGCCATCTTACCGCCTATATCGACCGTAACGGGATCTATCTGGAGCAGTTAGAGCGAGATCCAGCCCGTTTTCTACCCCAAACCCCTCTAGCCGAATCGGCAGTGATCGACATCGATCTCAACCAACCGCTAGCCGATATCCGCGCCCAGCTTAGTCGGCACCCAGTAGGGACTCGACTGAGCTTAAACGGCCCCCTCATTGTCGCCCGCGATATTGCCCACGCCCAACTAAAAGCGCAACTCGATAGTGGCGAGCCGCTGCCGGACTACCTCAAACAGCACCCCATCTACTACGCCGGTCCGGCTAAGAGCCCCGCCGGCTACCCTAGCGGCTCCTTCGGCCCGACCACCGCTGGCCGCATGGATAGCTATATCGATCTATTTCAGCGCCACGGCGCAGCCCTCATCACCATCGCCAAGGGTAACCGTAGCCTAGAAGTCACTCGCGCCTGTCACCGCTATGGGGGCTTCTATTTAGGCTCAATTGGCGGTGTTGGCGCTCAACTGAGCCACGACTCGATTCGGGCGATGACCCCTATCGCCTTTGAGGAGCTAGGCATGGAGGCGATATTTAAACTACAGGTAAACAACTTTCCCGCCTTTATTATTATTGATGACAAAGGCAACGACTTCTACGCCACCCCCCACCCATAACCGATAGATAGTTAGAGACAGACTAGAGAGAACCGCTAATGCCTCCCCCCCTATTCGATCAAAATGAAGCGCTCGCTAGGGCCGGTCACAACGCCACCCTCACCGCTGAGCTATTTACCATGTTCCAAGCAGATCTTCCCGAGTATCGCCGAGAGATTGCCGCCTTTAACCGCCATACCCCACTCGCCCCCTTTGTCAATACGATACATAAACTGCTCGGGGCGACCCGCTACTGCGGCTTTCTAGCGCTGCAACAGCTCGTCACCGAGTGTGATGAGGCGCTAAAGAGCGGAAAAGCAGACCGTTTTCTCTCTCTAAGAGAGCCGTTGTTAACCCAAATCGACGCCGTCCTTGCCCTAAAATCCCCCTTTACTACCGCTACCGGAAGCTAACCCATGCGCTATCTTACTCTACCGCTCCTCACGCTTATGATTATCCTCTCTAGCTGTAGCTACACCTCACCCACCCCTGTAGCGACGACTAGCCAAGAGGTAGTCGTCATGGCCTCCGCCGAACCAGACAGCCTCATTATGGTCTCCTCGGCCACAGCAGCCGAGCATCTAGTCAACCAGATAGGTGAAAAGATGATTGAGGATAGACGGCTGCTAGTGACCAGCTTCGTCAATATCCATAACCTCAACGATAGCGCCCCCTTCGGTCGAGTCGCAGCACAGATCTACTCGACCCAGTTTACCAACTACGGCTTTTCGGTGCTTGAGACCCGTATGCGCTCCAATCTTGCGATTCGTGAACAGCAGGGGGAGTTTATCCTCTCACGGGAGCTCGATCAGATTAGCCAAGAGCATCGAGTGCAGGGGGTACTAGTCGGTACCTACGCCATTGCCGGTGAGCAGGTCTTTATTACCGCGCGGGTCATCGACTCGGCCGATAATGTCGCCATCGCCTCCTTCGACTACCGCCTCCCCCTGAACGACGAGACCCGACCGCTATTTAAGCCGGCCCCCGAACATAGCGATGCAGATCGTTCCCTCTATGGCGGCGTGATCAATAACCGCTAACAGCGCTTTGCCACACCGACTCACCGTTATCGTCACTGTTGTGCAGTCCAACTCGCGCCACTAAGCCGGTGTGGGCACCCGGTGCGGTCTCGAACGGTGCCATATAGAGCGCATCGCCAACAATAGCGCCACCAATATAGCCCCGACTACCGCTATGGAGGGTTGCCGTATCGCAAAAGTGCCACGCTGCCGGATCATCAAACGCTAACGAGCAGTGATAGCGGCTAATCTGCCCATGGTAGCGCCCTTCGGCTAGGCAGTGGGGGATAAAGTAGCAGTCGCCCTCATGATAGAGCGCCCCAAAAAACCCACGACTATCGGGCTGTAGGGTGGCGGTATCAAAAAAGTCCCACGACGACCCACTCTCCAGCGGCAGGTGGGTGTCATAACGGGCAATTTGGCCATAACGCCCCTCCCCATCGAAGTAGGGCGAGAGGTAGAGGTAGCGACCATCAAACGCCCCCCCCACAAAACCTCGGCCACGACGGTTAAAACGGCTGATATCGACACTGCGCCAGCTCGCGGCCGACTCAAACTCACCACGATTCGGATCATAAACCATCACCAAACCATGATAGTCGCGCCCCTCACGCACATAGGGGACAAACACAATCTGCTCCCCCACCACCACCGCCGAGTGGTAGCCTCGCGCCTCTGGCCAGCCATTCGCTTCGGCATCAAAAAAGTGCCACCCAGCACCGCTAAAATCGGCGCGAGTATCGTAGCTAGCAAACAGACCATGGTGGCGGCTCCAGCTCTGCTGATAGGGGGAGAGATAGAGCCTACCGGCCGCAAACGCACCGCTAATATACCCTTTAGCTCCGGCATGTAGCGACTCTAAATCGATCCAGTGCCACCCGTCACGACTCTCAAACGGCACGGTGGTATCGTAACGACAGAGCTCTCCATGGTGCCCCTGCTGATTATGGTAGGGCACCATATAGAGGTAGCGGCCATCAAAAAAGCCATCGACAAAGCCACAGCTCGCTGAGTTCACCGCTGCGGTATCGAAAAAGGCCCAGCTCGATGGCAAGCTTAACTCACGCTGAGTATCGTAGCGGGCGACTTGGCCATAGAAATGGCCACTCATCATCGGAATAAAGTAGAGGTAGCGCTGCCCGTCATAGACTGCGCCGGAGAACCCCTTAGCCGTCGGATTCAATTGACTGATATCGATAAACTCAATAGAAGGTTGCATAGTCTCCTACTTGTCCTAGTTTTGGTTCTGGTTCTGATTCTGGCGTGATCTCATGGCCTGAGTTAGCCTCAGAGCGTGACGACCACTCCACCCGTCGCGCTCGATAGAAACCACTACCGAAAGCGGCTCCGTAGAGGAGACTCGATTGGGTCGGGCCGAAGCTAAACAGCGGCACCGCAATGGCATTAAAAGCGCCAAAACTGACCCAAAACAGGAGGCTAGAGGCGAGGTTAAGCTGTAGCCTGCCTCCGAGCTCCATCACCTCCGGAATATGGCGCAGATCACTATCGGTTAACGATACTTGAGCGCTATTGGCCGTCAGCTCCGGCGCATGGTTTAACGAAATCGAGACATTCGCCTGCTTCATCGCCATCGCATCGTTCAGACCATCCCCGACAAAACAGATCCGATGGCCCTGTCGTTGCAAGCGGGCGATTAACGCCGCCTTGCCATCGGGTAGCACCTCAGCAAAGTAGCCGTTTAAAGGTAGCTGTTCGGCTAGCGACCGACACGCCGCCTCACTATCGCCGGAGACCATATAGATATGCCCCACCCCTAACGCCCGCAAGCGGGCGAGTAGCGGCTCCACTTCAGCCCGTAGCAGCGGAGCAAAACCCATCACCCCAACCACCTGATCATCGATTGCGACCACGCCGTGGGAGTAGTGAGAGGAGTCGGAGAGTGTCGCCTGTAGTGAGGCAGGAATCGTCAACCCTAGTGAGTCGATATAACGGAGACTACCAAAGTGGATAAGCTGACCATCAATAGTCGCCTCAACCCCCATTCCGGGCTGGTAGCGGCTCTTTTCGACCCTCGGTAGGGTCAAACCACGCCGCTTCACCTCCTGCTGTAACGACTCGGCCACCGGATGGTAGAGGCGCTCTTCAGCCGCCGTGGCGAGCGTGAGCAGCCTCTCTTCGCTAACTCCGGCACAGCACTCGATACGGACTAAGCGGGGCCTCTCCTCGGTTAGGGTGCCGCTCTTATCGAGTAGGACAGTGGTAATAAAGGGGAACTCCTCCAGCACCCGGCCATCTTTAATTAATACCCCCCGCTTAGCGGCAGCCTGTAGATGGCTATTGGTCTGTAGGGTTAACATCGTTCTAATGGTATTGGTCGGCGCACTAAAGAGTAGCGCTGAAGCGGTCGCTAGCCCCGCTAACGGCCAGACCAGCGCAGTCACCACTAACAGCGGCACGACAGCCCCATCGGCCCACGCCTCGCCCTTTAACTGGAGCCGATTTTTATAGTCTCGGGTCTGTTTGAGTAGCTGCTCTAACTGGCGGCTCTGGCTCTCTTTGCCGCTACAGCTAGCCTCTATCGTCATACGACCATCGACAAGGAGGGTCGAGGCATAGACTCGATCTCCGACGCGACGACTGATCGGCAGACTCTCGCCGGTCAGTAGCTGCTGGTCTAACTCTCCCTCCCCGGCAACGACAATGCCATCGACCGCCAGTAGCTCACCGGTTGTCAGATGGAGTCTGTCACCGCGCTGAATCTCGCTCAGTAACAACTCAATTTCGACCCCCTCCCGCTCAACCCAGAGCGTTCTATCCTGTTGGTCAAACGACTCGGTCAATAGCCGCGTGGTCTCACTCTGACTCTCAGCAACCGTTCTACCGGCCAGATGATAGACGCTGTTATGCACCGCAGCGGCAAAATAGCTCCCCCCCCCGACACAGAGTAGCGCCACCGCCGCACTGTAGCTGTGGCTATCGACCTTGTTATCGCGGTAGAGGGCGTTAAAAGATCGCGCTAGCATCGGTGCGGCGCTATAACTGATGAGTCCTAAATTGAGTATCGATAAGGGGGGATAGAGCCAAGAGCCCACCGTGGTTGAGAGCAGTGAGAGCTGACTTAAACGCAGATGGTGGTGATGGTGATCGTGGTCGTGGTCGTGATGGTCGTGGTGTCGTTGGCGCTTGTGCGAACTCTCCGCCACCTCCTCACTCTCTTGGCGGCGAGATCGCCGTTTCCCCACCCAATGGCTGCCGACAAGCGCCCCGAACACTACCCCTAACGGTAATAACAGCATCAATTATCTCCTCAAACTACGCTGAAAACGGGCGATATGGGTCAGATCGTGCGCTATATTGTGCCAGTGACGCGACGATAAGGGGCTATCCGATCCGCTCTCTAGGGGAAGATCACGCAGCAGATCGGGCCAGAGCGCTACCTCAGAGCAGCGGGATAGCTCCTGCTCGAACGCCTCATCCGCCCCCATTTGACGCAGGCGTGAGAGGGTATCGACGCGATAGCGCAGCGTCGTAATGCTATCGGCACATAACCCTTGATCGATGCGAGTGATTTTTGAGGGGGGCAGCACAAAAAACGCCCCGCCATCGACACGCACCACCGCTTGGCGTTGCAGATCAAAGAGCCGCGCATTATCGGTAATCGATCCCTCACGACAGCGATGGTCATGGTTGCCATAGATATGGAGCGTTAACAGCGGCTCGTGCCCCGGATTCCCGAGCTGATGAATCAGCGCAGGGCTCACCGTACGAACCTCGCCCGGCTCAAGCCATTCGCGAAGTTCGGTACGCAACTGCTCGCCCTGTAAGGAGAAGATACCGTGCTCTGCCCGACCTAGGGCCATAAAGGCCCCCCATCTAGCATGGCCGTGGTCATGAATCGCCGAGATATCGCCCGCTGCCCACGACATCACCCTAACGGAGAAGAAGCGACCATGGTAGAGCTCTCTTCTGCCATAACTGTCGCTCGGCGAGTGGTTAAACTCCCCCCAAGAGGCCAAATCGGCAGCCCGAATCTCGCTATCGGCCATCCACTTCGCGAGCTGTGCACTCTCTACCACCTCAGCAGACTCAATCGCCTCAACTATCTGCTGTAGTCGCTCCGGTATCGGCACGGATCCCTCCATTAGCTTAAATTGAGTCTCATATAGGCCGGATAGGCCTGCTCTCGGCTAAGATCATTCTCAAACAGCACCCAGTTATCGCGCCGCTCTAATTCACTAAAATGATTGAATTTATAGGTCATATACATCATGCGGTTACGATCATTTTCGACAAACTCTGCCTGTAGCTCTACCCCCGCTTCGCGGGCTAGATTGCGCAGATAGCTAATCATCACCCCACCGACCCCGCGACTCATCACTCGGCACGACATCAGCAGCAGCTTAATCGTCCACACCCCCTCCCCCTTCTCGATGAGAGTTAGGCCGATTTTGCCATAGCTGCCATACTTATCATCGAGTCCGGCAACTAGCAGGAGATGATCATCAGAGGCGGCAAAGTGGGCTAGCTCGTCATAGTCGTAGGTGTAGGCGGTGGTATTGAGTTGGTTGGTGCGTTGGGTCAGCTCCTCGGCCCGTTTCAGATCGCCCTCTTCGGCTGGGGCGATCGTCAGCACCATCTCTAGTGTGGCTAAAAAGGCATCTTGCGGGCCGTCGAACCGCTCTTCAACCTCCTTACGGGCGATATCGCTCTGGTACATCTGCCGCCTTTGGCGCGAGTCATCGGTGATAAAGCGCGGAATCATCACCGACATATCGGCCACCCGTGTGATATCGGCCGCATCGAGCAGTGTCACTTGGGGGTGAACAAAACCGACCTCCTCGCGCTCAAACGGCTGATCATCGATAAAGGCGATGGTATCGAGACCGATATTAATCGACTTGGCGATGGCGCTAATCGCCTCCGATTTGGTGCCCCAGCCAATTTGGGGGTAGAGAAAGTAGTGCTCTAGCTGTAGCTCTTTTAGCTTGGCTAGCGCCACTGCCGGATCATTTTTACTGGCGATGGAGTGGAGAATCCCACGCTCATCCAGCGTTTTTAACAGCGCCACCGCCTCCAGATTGAGCTCGACCTCACTATCTTCGAGCAGCACGCCATGCCAGAGAGTGTGGTCGAGATCCCAGACCAGACACTTGATTTTATGCTCCTTAGCCATCGCTCATTTACTCCTGTGGCTGTTTCGCCCGTCGCGCCGCCCGCTTGGCCACTAGATGTTGCTGATAACCCGATTTGGCGATAATAATCTGCTGCATCTGGTTACTCCCTTCAATAATTTCCATAATTTTGGCATCGCGATAGAAGCGCTGCACCGGGTAGTCGCTAGAGCAGCCATTAGCGCCATGAATCTGCACCGCACTATCGGTCGCTTTGACCGCGACGCGGGAGGCAAAATATTTGGCCATGGAGGTCTCCATAATCAGCGATGGCTCGCCAATATCTTTTAGGTAGGCGGCATGGTAATTAAGCATTCTAGCCGCTTTAATATCAACCACCATATCGGCCAAAAGCTGCTGAATTAGCTGATGTTTATTGAGCGCCTCACCGAACTGACGCCTCTCACCGGCGTAGGCCATTGAGGCATCAAGCGCCGCCTGAGCTAAGCCGACACAGCCCCAGCCGACACAGTAGCGGCCATGATCTAGCGCAGTATTGGCGATATGGCTAAAGCCAAAGCCGACCCGTCCGAGCAGATTCTCAGCCGGCACTACCACATCTTTCATCACCAGTTTAGCAATATTCGCCGCGCGAAAACCGAGCATACCGGTAATCGGTTCGCGACTAAACCCGGCCATGTTGCTCTGGACTAGAAACGCGGCCGGTTTATCATCAACTTTGGCAATGATTAAAATCAGATTGGCCGAATCTCCAAACGAAATCCAGCGCTTTTCGGCATTTAACAGAAACGAGCCATCCGCCTGCTCTACGGCGACACTCTCGATGCTCTTTGCGTCGCTACCGACATTCGGCTCGGTCAGGCCAAAAGCGCCAACCGCCGCACCGCTAGCCAGTTTAGGCAGCCAGTTCGCCTTTTGCGCCTCGGTACCCCACTTTGCAATCGACTGTAGTACCATGCCGTGAACGGTTAACAGACTCAGTAGCGAAGCGCTACCGCGACCAAACTCTTCACACAGCAGCCCCCAGCTCACCGCATCCATTGAGCCACCGCCATACTCGCTATCGATCAACGCGCCAAGGTAACCCTCAGCCGCCATCGCATCGATCATCGACTGGGGGGTACGCTGGGCGCTATCGTGCTCATCGGCCACCGGTTCGACATGGGTCTCTACCCACTGTCGAAAGGCCTGTTGCGAAGCCCGCTGCTGTTCAGTTAATGCCATATCCATCGCTGATCTCCCTTAACCCTTTTCACCAATAAAGTTCACAATTGCGTTAACCGACTTAAAATTTTCGTAGTCGAGATCCTCATTAGCGACCACAATGCCGTACTCCTTTTCAACAAACAGCACCAACTGCATCGCAAACAGCGAATTGACCATCCCCGAGGCAAACAGATCGTGGTCGCCATCGACCTCTGGATCGCTAACAAATTGACCTAAAAAGTCACGCACCTTCGCTTCAATATCCAATGTTCACTCCTGCATTTAACAACAATGGTTCATAGTAACTAAACTTTAACAAACAGCGCCATCGACTCAACATGGGCGGTATGGGGAAACATATCTAATACCCCAACCCGTTGCAATCGATAGCCAAACCGATTCACCAACTCACCGGCATCTCTAGCCAGCGTCGCCGGATTACAAGAGACATAGAGTAGGGTCGTCACCCCCATCGCAGCCAAATGGGGCAATACCCTATCGGCACCACTGCGTGAGGGATCGAGCAACACCTTGTCAAATCGCTGCTGCCACCACGGCTGCTGGGCTAAATTATCGCCACCTAAATCGGCCGCGTAAAAGGTCACATTATCGAGCCGATTGAGGGCGCTATTCTCTCTCGCCCGCTCAACCAGTAACTCACTCCCCTCCACTCCGACCACCTCAGCCACTTGAGTCGCTAGCGCCAGCGTAAAGTTACCTAGACCACAGAAGAGATCTAATACCCGCTGCTGCGGTTGCAGCTCTAGCCAGTCGAGCGCCTGGGTCACCATTAAACGGTTAATCGCCGGGTTAACTTGGGTAAAGTCGGAGGGTTCAAACTGGTAGCTCACCCCAAATTGGGGTAGCTGATACTTTAAGACTACCGTTTGTGGCCAGAGTGGCGTCATGCTATCTGGCCCTTTCGGTTGCAGATAGAGGGCCAACGAGTGCGATATGGCATAGTCGGTCAGACGCTGTAGATCGCGCTCAGAGAGCGGGTCGAGATGGCGCACCACTAGCGCCGTTTGGCTCTCATCGACCGCCACCTCTAGCTGGGCAATGCGGTCAAAGCTATCGAGTGAGCCGATCAGCTCAGCCAGTGCCGGTAGCTGCTCTGCAACTGATGGATGGAGTACCGGACAGTGGTCAATGTCGGCAATAAAGCTGCTGCGCCGCTCCCGAAAACCTATCATCACCCGCTCACGCGCCTTCACATAGCGCACCCCTAATCGCGCCTTGTGGCGATAGCCCCACTGCGGTCCTAGTAGGGGGGGGGCCACTTCAACCGCCGCCACCTTGCCGATACGGGTTAAATTACTCAATAACTGCTGCTGTTTAAAGTCGATCTGCGCTGCCGGTTTAAGGTGCTGTAGCACACAACCGCCACAACGACCGAAGGCGCTACAGCGCGGCTCAACTCGCTGTGGCGAAGCGGTGAGAATCGCCTCTGCCCGCCCGACATCGTAACTGCGCCGACTCTCAACATAACGAAAAGTGACCTGCTCCTGCGGTAGCGCATCTTCGACAAAGATCTTTTTCCCCTCGACAGTCGCCACCCCGCGCCCATCGTGCGAGAGCGAGTCGATAGTCACCCGCACCGGATCGAGCTGCTGCAGCCGCTGTCTAGCCCGTTTTCGTGCCATTAGCTCGAAAAAATACCCGTCGAGAGGTAGCGATCTCCTCGATCACAGACGATAGAGACTACCAAGGCCCCTCCTATAGTCAAAAACAACAACTTTATTGGCACAGACAGACATAAGCTCTCCAGTTCGGCTTCACTCAACATCGCCGCGCCACTTTAACACCGCTCATCCTCTGACGGCAATGGTGAACCCACATTCTGCCTGCCCATCTAGGATGGGGAGCCGCTAAGGCGGTTGACTATCGGCTCAGGGAAATGTATTTTTCAGGCAGGATTTGAAAAGATCAAAAACGGAACACAGGCTAAAATCGGTGCGATGCTAGGACAGAATATTTATGCGGTTGACCTGTTCTGCGGGGCAGGCGGACTGACGCATGGTCTCGTGAAGGCCGGTTGCGCGTGGGGGCTTTTGACCGATGGCGAACGATGGACGCTAGTCAACGCAGGGAAACCTTCTCTGGAGAGCCGCCCTAGGTGAAAAGCTGCAATGGCAATGCTAGTCGGTGAACTATATTCTCAGGGACATACAATATGATGGCTGATTTTTTAGATGCACACCAAAGGCATTGGGACGATGCTGAGCTGCTTTTCAACGCAACTTGCTGGGCCAATGCCGATCATCTTTACGGCTTGTCGGCGGAGTGTGGTTTGAAAAGACTGATGGAGCGATTCGGCATGGTGGTCGATATGTCCACCGGTACCCCCAAGAACCATGCGGATAGGGTGCATATAATGGAACATCGTAGGCAGGAAAATGCATGGGATCGCTATGAATCTTACCGCCACGGAAAAAATGCGGTCGCGTACGCCCTACCTGCTCAAAATCCTTTTCAAGATTGGGACATTTCCCAGCGCTATGCGCATCGAACAAATTTCACGCAAGAGATTGCTGAAGCCCACAGAGATGGGGCCAAATCAGTACACCATCTGATAACCATAGCCGTTTTAGAGGGCATTCTCTCATGAGCACTTTCGATCAAATATTGCCATCGGTTCGAGATGTGTTGAGTTCTTTCAATGGAGATTTGAAAAAACTGGGGCCGATAATCATCAACCGAGACCTGAATGGCCGTGTTCGTATGGTGCTTGAAGAAGTACAACACGGCAAAGCAAAAACCGCCGCTTTGATCAATGCTATCGTTCGGGCGCTGGTGGAACGACTCGGTGTACACGGTTTTCCCGTGGAACGCATGGTGCTTTTCGAATCCTCGCTGGAGGCCGTGAAGCGAGGGGCACCGTCTTTTCCATTAGAAGGTTTCGCCGATGTCACCGTTGTTGATCGTCTGGCCAGCGAGACCGATTGGGCCAAGATCACACCGATCTCTTCTGGTGCGCCGCGCATCGTGTTCTTTTCCATTAAGGGCGGAGTTGGTCGTTCCACTGCGTCAGCGGTCGCAGCGTGGTCGCTGGCTCAGTCTGGGAAGCGCGTCATGGTCATGGATCTCGACTTGGAATCGCCCGGCATCTCCAGTTCCCTGTTACCCGATGAACGCCGCCCTACCTATGGCATCACAGACTGGCTGGTGGAAGACTTGGTGGAAAATGGGGCGATGGTGTTTGATAGCATGGTTGCTAGGAGTGATCTCTCCTATGACGAGGAAATCTATATTGTGCCCGCTCATGGGCGTGATCCGGGCGAATATGTCGCCAAGCTTGGAAGGGTTTGGATGCCCAAAATTGATGAGAAAGGATCACAGGAACCTTGGTTCAGACGCTTGAGCCGACTGTTGCTCGAATTGGAAACGCACTGGCAGCCAGATGTGATCCTTATCGATTCACGCGCCGGCATTGACGAAGTCGCTTCGGCCTGCATCACTGATCTGGGTGCTAAAGGAGTGCTCCTGTTTTCGATTGATGGTGAGCAGACATGGTCGGGTTACAGCATATTGTTTCGGCATTGGCGTCAGACCGGTGTTGTGCGTGAGATTCGCGAACGCTTGCAGTTGGTCGGCTCAATGATTCCAGAGGTAAACGGAGCAGAATATTTCGATGGCTTGCGCGAGCAGTCGTGGACGGCCTTCGCCGAAGAACTTTATGACGAAGTTCCTGCTGGGGAGCTTGCAGATATCTATTTCAGTTTCGACCAGACCGATGAAAACGCACCGCACTACCCTTGGCCGATTCGTTGGCATAGAGGGTTTGCGGCGATTCAATCCCTCCATTCCCGCTTTCGGCGTCTCGATGAAGGTGAGTTGACGGCGATCTTCGGTCCTCTGATCACAGGAGTACATGCAATCGTCGGAGTCACGGGAGAACGTCATGAATGAAGCCATAAAGATTCGGGAGGCTATCATCGCTGCCATTCCCTATGAAACATCCAACTATGGACAACCTCCGGAGCCGGAGCGAGTATATATGCCGCGTGCGCATGCAAAAGCACTGAACATCGAATCAAACTTGGTGGTTGGATCGCGGGGTGTGGGAAAATCGTTTTGGACGGCGGCCCTCAACGCACCGAGTTTGCGTTCGATGCTAGGATCTTCGGTTCGCGAGTTGGACAATACCCAGGTAAGCGTTGGTTTTTCGGTCAACGAAAACATCAAAGCCTATCCCAATAGGGAAGTTTTCTCCGCTCTTTTGGGCTCTGGCTATACGCCATACGAAATCTGGAAAGCTGTCGTACTGAGGTGGTTGGCACCAGTAGCTGAAGAAAAGGTTCTCGTGGACGATTGGCGTGCGACAGCGGCTTGGGTTCAAGCTAATCCCGAACCTTTAGCAATATGCATACAGAAAGCTAATGCCGCATTTCACAACAACGGTCGGAAAGGACTCATCATTTTCGACGCACTTGATCGTTCGAGCAATGACTGGCGAACCATGGATGCAATTGTTCGAGATTTACTCCGGATCGTTTTGTGGTTGAAATCCTATCCCGCGATTAATGGCAAGGTTTTCCTACGAGAAGATCAGTTCGTACGCACTGTCACGGACTTTCCCGATGCATCAAAACTCTTGGCCACCCAATCGGAACTTACTTGGCGGCCTCATGATTTGCACGGTCTGCTGTGGCAATTGCTATGCAATGCTCCTAGAGGACATGGCGAGACACTTCGTAACATCTATGGAAAAATTATCGGCAAGTGCCCAGAACAAAGAGAAGGACTCTGGTGGCTTGCAGATGAGGCGAAGCTTGATGGAGCGAAACAGAGGGCTTTGTTCGAAGAACTAGCTGGCCCTTGGATGGGGAGAGATAGACGCCGTGGCGTACCCTATGTCTGGTCAGTAAGTCATCTAGCCGATGGCAGAGGGCAAACTTCACCTAGGTCATTCTTGGCTGCCATCCGAGCAGCCGGAGAGGACTCTTCCGAAAGGTATTTGAGCCATGAGTATGCCTTGCACTATGAAAGTATCAAGCGTGGTGTACAAAAGGCATCCGAAATTCGGATTGCGGAAATAGCGGAGGACTACCCATGGGTAAGAATTTTATTCAAACCTTTGGAAGGATTGACTGTGCCATGTGACTTCTCATTGATCGAAGAGCGATGGAAGCAGCAATTACCAGGCGATTTGTCAACGCTCACGCAAAACAGGCTTCCACCTCAACATTTGGAAGGTGGATGGCCGGGCATCCTTGAAGACCTTGTTCGTTTGGGTATTTTTGAAAAGATGAGGGACGGTCGATTCAATATGCCCGATCTTTACCGTGTTGGTTTTGGATTAGGACGGAAGGGTGGTGTTAAGCCGATGAGGCAAGTGACTACTGTCTAGCCCATTTTCGTGCCATTAGCTCGAAAAGAGACCCGTCGAGAGGTAGCGATCGCCTCGATCACAGACGATAGAGACTATCACACTCTCAGGCTCCGCCTCTCGTGCAATCTGTAGCGCCGCAGCTAGCGCCCCACCGGAAGAGATACCACAAAAGATACCCTCCTCTGTCGCCAGACGGAGAGTTAGCGTCTCCGCCGCCTGTTGCGATACATCTACGATTTTATCGACTCTTGAGGCCTCAAAGATCGATGGCAAATAGGCCGGCGGCCAGCGACGAATACCGGGAATCGACGCCCCCTCCTGCGGCTGCACGCCGATAATCTCAATCGCGCTATTTTGCTCCTTTAGATAGCGTGAGGTACCCATAATCGTGCCGGTGGTTCCCATCGCGCTGACAAAGTGGGTCACGCGACCGGCGCTATCGCGCCAAATTTCGGGGCCAGTGGTCTCATAATGGGCTTGGGGGTTATCAAAATTACCGAACTGATCTAGCACCTTACCCCGCCCCTCATCCTCTAGCTGCTGCGCTAAATCTCGTGCCCCCTCCATACTCGCCTCCTGCGAGACCAATACCAGCTCGGCACCGTATGCCTTCATTGAAGCACGACGCTCAAGGCTCATATTCTCCGGCATCACCAATACCATCTTATACCCCTTAATCGCCGCCGCCATCGCTAGCGCAATCCCGGTATTACCAGAGGTCGCTTCGATTAAGGTATCACCGGGCTGAATCTCCCCCCGCGCCTCGGCGCGGTTAATCATACTCAGCGCGGGCCTATCTTTGACTGAACCTGCCGGATTATTCCCTTCCAGCTTCAGCAGTACCGTAGCGGGCAGATCGTTCGCCAGCCGTTGCAGCCTAACCAGCGGGGTGTTGCCGATAAAGCGCTCAATAGTGGGTAAATTAGGCACCATCGCGGTTAGTGAACATGACCATGGTCGAGCTCTTCTGCGGTAGCATCACGCACATCAATAATCGCGACATCGAAATTGAGCCGCACACCGGCGAGAGGGTGGTTACCATCGATGACCACTTCATCATCGTTAGCTGAGACAACGGTAATCACAATTGTCCGGCCATCACCCGACTGAGCATGAAACTGCATGCCGGGCTCGATCGACTCCTCCTCTTCAAACATGGTGCGTTTAACCGTCTCCACCATCGACTCATTGCGTTCACCATAAGCCAACTCCGGCTCGATAGCCACGCTAAAGTTCTCCCCCTGACTACGCCCCTCCAGCGCCTGCTCCAGCCCCGGCACGATATTGCCCGCACCGTGGAGATAGGCAAACTCCCCCTCTGTCGAGCGATCAATAATCTCGCCGCTATCATCGGTGAGGGTGTAGTTGAAGGTAACAACTTTATTGGCACAAATAGACATAAGTTCTCCAGTTCAGCTTGATTCAAAATTACCGCGCCACTTTAACACCGCTCATCCTCTGACGGCAATGGTGAACCCACATTCTGCCTACTCATCTAGGCTTTTGAAGTGATCGACATCAATGAGCAATAGACAGATCGGCTGCTCCTGAGCCAATAGGCGTAATAGCGCGTTAGCATTATCGATAAGCGACATCTCACCGACTGAAAAATATTGCGGCAGTTCGCGGATCTCCGGAGAATCGACCGAATCGAAGCGTACTTGATCGCTAAAGCTTGTAGGGGGCTTGGTAAAAGCGATTTTAGGGGCTGCTTTGCGACTCATTTGACCTCCCGAGCAACAGAAGATCGAATTTTGCTGGCCCCAGAAACGAGTAACCCCTCACAGGGCGCTGATCTAACGGGTAGCGGGAGGGGTGTTGTTGCAATGATCATAGTTGAGGAAGTTGATCACCACAACATCAAATTGCTGCCCATAGCGATGACAACGGCCAATGCGTTGCTCTACCCGTTGTGGGTTCCATGGTGACACCTGGGCGGCGGAACCAGGGCGGCGATGCGCCCGATCAGTTCGAGCGGCGAGAGGATGATCTGGATTTGCCCGTCCGGGCCGGGCTTGGGCAGGTGGTAGATCAACCGCTGGGCATCGATCTCCTCCAGTCGGTCGGCGGCAAATGGCGGGCGGGCGCAGTAGCGCAGCAGACGCTCCAGGCCTCGCCGGTCGTGTGCCTCGATCCGCACGCTGGCGTCGAGGGAGAACCCGCCGCCGTGATCCCACTGCTCCATCTCCTAGCGATCTGCCTTTTCCAGCAATCCCCGCCGCACGAACGCCCGCAAGATGCGGCGGCGGATTTGGGTCTGCACCGCCTCGGCGTCGTCCGCATCGAGTTCCTCCACTTCGATGAAGTGTGCGCCCTGCTCCGGGTCGGGTTCGAAAATGCCGTCGATGACCAATAGGACGCCAACGGTAACCGCATTGCTGTTATTGACGCCCTGGGCCGCAAAACCGGCCAAAGCGACGAAAGCGGTCGTACCACCCACTACGAATACGATCCCAAGGCGCGCCTCCACCTCAACCGCCGCATCAATGCCGATGGCGGCATTGCCTAGCTAAATGCGTGATGTCAAGACTTGACCCCATGGTGCCCGGTATTGCATAAGCCACGACAAGCATGGTTATCGCCAGTTAGGTTCGTTTCTTTGCTTAACGGGTATCGTAGTGGCAGTGTCTAAGAGCAGCTATCAATTCTTTCCAGCGTGTCCGGATATTGATCAACTAAACGAATCAAAACAGCAGCTTGAGCATTGGGTTTCGTCCGGCCTTGCTCCCAGTTTTCCAGCGTGCGTTTGTTAATTTTAAGATAGTGGGCAAATATAGCCTGTGATAGGTGCAGCTTCTTTCGTACCCGGATTAACTCATCTGCCCCTAGCTCTAAAGACTTATCCATTGATGTCTCTACCGCATGGGTTCTGAGTGTCGTCTTGCCATCCCTTGCTTGTTTGAGTGCATCAAACCCTTCTACTAGCTCGTCGAATAAATTTCTACTCATACCTGTCGCGCCTTGCGTTCTGCCCTTAAAAGCCCGGATAACAACTCCCTTTCTTTCGCAGAAAGATCGGAAACTTCCCCTTTAGTATAGAGGGTGAAAAGCCAAAACTGTTTTCCTTCAGTCCACCAGTAGTAAATGATACGGATCCCACCGCGCTTTCCTTTCCCGCGTTCCACATCGCCAAATCGGGCTTTGCGTAATCCTCCTGTTCCCTGAATAACATCACCAGCTACAGGATTATGAAGTAACTCCAGCTGTAACCGCCTAAAAGCTTCATCAGTCATGTAGCGTTGTCTGTAGCGTTCGAATGGGGGGAGTTCAACAAAAATAGCGTCCATAGCCCAAAATATACGCTATTAGCGTATATTTTTCCATTAAAGAGAGAATAAAGGCGTATATCATTAACTAATATCCCCTCATTGAGGCCACCAACACCTCCTGGTTCTCCCGCTCCCGGCATGCCCACTGCCTTTCTACTGCCGGTTTTGACGGATAGGAAATCCAACCGCCTACGCCAAAGTATCCCCCAGCTCCAGAGTGCCGTCAAGATTCGGTCAGAGCCCCTTCGGACCACCGGAAGGCGACGATGAAACAGAAATTGGCCTGTCGGGAGGTGTTTGAGGCAGTTGTCGCGGCAGGGAGAGAGACGGAAAGAAGCGGGTTTCGCGCGAGCAGCAACGGTCGGTCCGGCAGCCCCTCGGCGGGCTGCTACCAAGTCAGGCTCCGCCGCCACGGGCTGAGGCGCGAGGGCGGTGACCGCCGGCCGCAGGGGTGAGTTGGGGGCGAGCACGCCGTAGTAGCGATGCCGGTGACGCTCCAGGCCTCGCCGGTCGTGTGCCGCGATCCGCACGCTGGCGTCGAGGGAGAACCCGCCGCCGTGGTCCCACTGCTCCATCTCCTGGCGATCTGCCTTTTCCAGCAATCCCCGCCGCACGAACGCCCGCAAGATGCGGCGGCGGATTTGGGTCTGCACCGCCTCGGCGTCGTCCGCATCGAGTTCCTCCACTTCGATGAAGTGTGCGCCCTGCTCCAGGTCGGGTTCGAAAATGCCGTCGATGAAGACGACATGGAAATGCGTGTGTTCCCAGCAGAATATAGCTGGCCAGTGTCTTTTAAATCTTGTGCGCATGACAACCATTAACGAACTGGATCAACGCAGTAAAAAACAGCAGACACTACGCAACCAACTGAAGCGTGAAAAGCAGATGAGTCGCCAAATCACACTCAATGGCGAACTGCGGCAACTCAATCAGACGATGACAACGCTCGTAAAAGCATTGTCTTGTCAATCTGTAATCGAGCGATTACAATCAAACCATGTACACCATTAAACAGACTCCGGAATTTATCCGCTGGTTTACCACCATTAAAGACGGCATGACACGCAGAAGATTAGCCACCCGACTGCGTAAAGCCTCTTTGGGAAATTTGGGTGATACCAAACCGTTAGGTGAGGGACTTTTTGAGATGCGCGAATTTTTTGGCCCTGGCTGGCGGCTCTACTACACCATACGAAATGGTGTCATGGTGATTATGATAGGCGGCGGCGATAAATCGAGCCAAATTTCCGATATTGCCAAAGCTAAAGCATTACTGCGTCAACTTGAGGATTAGACGATGAAAATAGCCGATTTACCTGAGTTTGATATGACCGAACATCTGGAAGATGAGCAGGCGATTGCCGAATATCTGACCATCGTGCTGGAAGAGGATGATCCTGCACTCTTAGCCGCCGCCATTGGCGACATTGCGCGTGCACGGGGGATGAGCGACATTGCCAGCCGTAGCGGCATCACCCGTGAAGCACTCTATAAAGCCCTGCGCCCAAACGCCAAACCACGATTTGAGACGATTAACCGTGTCTGTCACGCATTAGGCGTTAAGTTGGTGGCGCAAGCGAATAAACCACAAACGCTCGATAGTATTTAGGAACCCCAATGACCGAAAAAGCCAAAATGGAACCCTTCACCGAAACCGAGCACAACAGCCACGATGTCATCGGCGACAATCTCGAAGCATTAAAGCGCCTGTTCCCCGAATCAAGTTTCGTTTCAGGAAGCAGCCACGGTTTTTGGAGAGCCTTTAGCAATCAGTTTTGATGATCCCGATCGCTCCATTGATGAACAGAGATTTTTAACATTTGGCACAGCACAATACCTTCGCCAAAAAAATGAGGAGGGCGAGGGGCTAAGGTGATAAGCTTAAGTGACGAAACAACAAGCGAACACCGGAGCCCCAGCCCATGCCAGACATTATGTTACTTTTAACCTGTTTAAGCTACGAGTTAGGAAAAACAAATCAGCGTCGTTTAGTTCGAATCGCTGAAGCGATGCTGTCGATGACAGGCCGAGTCACCATGTTGGGACTTTCCCGTTCAGTCTATCGCTTATTAATAGAGGAGCGGCTGCGCCAAGAGGGGCTAGAGGCAACCGTCACCGGTCGGGAGAAGCACCTCTACAGCATCTACCAAAAGATGCGCGATAAACACCTCTCGTTTAAAGAGGTGACTGATCTCTTCGGCGTCAGAATTATTGTCCCCCGGGTCGATGCCTGCTATCGAGCACTCGGCATGGTGCATAACCTGTTTAAACCGGTGCCGGGGCGGTTTAAAGACTATATCGCTATTCCCAAAATTAACGGCTACCAATCGCTGCATACCTCTTTGCAAAGTAGCTACGGCTTTCCGATCGATGTTCAAATTCGCACCATTGAGATGGAACGCGAAGCGGAGCACGGTATCGCCTCCCACTGGCTCTATAAATCGGATGAGGAGAGTAGCATTCATGTCACCGAATCGAGAGTGCGGGAGTGGATGCAGAAGCTGCTGGAGATGCAGCAGAGCGCCGGCGATCCGCTTGAGTTTCTGGAGAGCGTTAAGCTCGATCTCTTCCCGGATGAGGTCTATGTCTTTACCCCCAAAGGGGAGATTACCGCGCTGCCACGCGGCGCCACCGCGGTCGACTTTGCCTACAGCGTCCATACCGATATCGGTAACCACTGTATCGCCGCCCGGGTCGATGGTCGCCCTGCCCCGCTCCATATTGCGCTGCACAACGGCCAGCGGGTCGAGATTATTACCGATACCAATGCCCAGCCTAACCCTTCGTGGCTACAGTTTGTCGCCACAGCCAAGGCGCGCACCAGTATCCGAAACTACTTAAAAAATATAAAAACCAATGAGGCGATAGAGCTGGGTCGGCGTATGCTCGATACCGCACTTAAAAGTCTGCACCACACCCTTGCCGAATTAGAACAGGCAGAGTTAATTACACCGCGACTGTCGAAGTGGCAGCTACAGAGTAGCGACGAGCTCTTCGCTGAAATCGGCTTTGGTAACCACCTTGCCCCGCTCATCGCCCGCGAACTGCTGCAGCAGCACGATGCTGAGCAGTCGGTCGCCGAGGCTAAAAGTACGTTGGCGATTCGCGGTACCGAAGGGAGTATCGTCACCTACGCTAAGTGCTGCCGCCCGATTCCGGGAGATCCCATCTTTGGCTACTTCACCTCCGGGCGCGGTGTAGTGATCCACACTTGTAACTGTAATAATCTCGCGACCTACCAAAAACATCCGCAAAAATGGGTCGATGTCACCTGGGATTCGATGCACGATAACACCCTGTTTCTGGCCGATCTGCGCGTTAGCGTCTCCAATCAGCGCGGGGTGCTGGCCACGGTTGCCGCGACCGGCCTTGTTCATCGTTTCGTCAGGCCGCCATCGCTAGCACAGGCTTAGAGTCCGGTTTTACTCGTTTTTGTGCGGGGCGCCGAGGTAGATCAACCTGATTGAGCAGGTAAGCAAATAGACTGTCATGCGGCCGCTGAAACAAACGTTGTGCCGGAGTGTCATTTCCTGCTGCGTTATGATAGTTGTGTACGATAGTTAGTGCAGAGAGCCTCTCATCGCTAAGTCGGTGCAAATGATGATGCCAAAGCGCCAAGTGGCCATTGCGCCCTTCCACGGCAGAGCTGGAGCGCTGGAACAGGTCAGCGCACTCATTGGCTACGGCTTCAATTTGTGCCCTTTCTTGCTCAGGTAGTGACATAATGGGGTGTTCGGGTTGGCGTAAGGATTCGAGCAACGCCTGACTGGTAGCGGCGATCGGTTGGGCTTTTTCTGCGGTGGTCATTCTCTGAGCTACCCGTTGAAGGTAGAGCGCCGGAATAAGCTGATCATGAATAGCATCTGTTATCTCCTCGTTGAGATCGAATTCCTTCAGTCGGGTATTAATCGTCTCAGTCACAAAGCAAAGCGTCTGTTGCATTGCCGGGAGTAGGCGCTCAGCCTTCTCAATAGAGGCGATCACTTTATCGCCTAAACCATAGCGATAGACTAACGATTTTAGCCGTTCCATGCGCTGTCGAATTAAGTCGATGCGCTCTTCTGGCGGTAACCCTGTGCCCTTTTGCAAGTCGACTAAATGGTAGTCTGAACTGATGCCGTTAAGCTCATCTTTGGCTTGCTTGCTGATAGTCGCGGGCGATTTGCTCGAAAGCGCGTTGTTCTTTATCAAGAACTGCTTGAGCCTGCTCCAGTCCGGGTTGATAGTTAGCAGGTCTGCCGGGGCCTCTCGGCTCAGTCTGTTGCCTCTCTATCCGGTCTTGCCAAGAGTTGACTCTTATCTGAGCACTATCGAGTTCTGCCAGGCATTCGCTATATTTTTGTGAAAAACGCCGAAAAAGTGTTTTGGCTATTTCGTGGAGTAGGTGAAAAAGATCGGGACTGTGATTGGCCTCGTAATGTTTGGCATGGCTGATGAGGCCTTTCGCTTCATCACTGGTTGATTGAATAACCTTCATAGTCAGCTCGTTAATCGACTCATCTACCACCTTATTCTAGGTATCGGCGCTACGATCCTTTGCATATTGTTCCACAAAAATATAGCCACTCACCGCTTCCATCGCCACTAAGCAAATGTCAGGATGAAAGGTCTCATCTTAGATCAAACTGATAGGCTTTACCGGCGTTTGGCTGCGGTGGGCAACGGCCTGTTCGCGTTGCTCGGCTCCATAGCTAAGGATTTTCTGTTCAATTGGCTGGGCAACGGCTTGCTGAGACCCCAGTGAGTTAGCCACAAAATATCCAGTCCACTGAGCTGAATCATTTGCATCACGCCCCGCAGACCATGCGGTTGATAACTCAGCACAAAGGTGAAGTGTAATAATCAATCGATGCAGAAACGCAATTCCATCCGGGTGCTCAAAAAAGTCAGCCACCACCGGTGAGCAAGGCAGCGACTCTTTGCGCTGACGCCAGTGACGCAGTGTGGTGCGAGGAATGTCCAAGTGCTGTGCAATGTCGGCTTCACTCAGCTCCTGAGTCATTTGCTCGTATTGCTCTAACAGTTGGGCAATGTCTATACGGCTACGGCGCGGTTTCTGCTTGGGATTTGCGACCGATTCAGTTACACTTGCTTCTGACATGACACTTCCTCTTTTGTGGCGATAAATGGTTTTCGTCAACAGATTTTACGCCTCATGAGTGTATGTGTCATGTCTCTTGTAAAATCGCAGCAATTCAGGGGCAGCTCCATAACCGACTAACTTCATAAACTTACATTGGCAAAAAAATTATTTTTTCCAGCAAAAATAGCCCATATATCTCCAATTTTGAGAGGTAACCGCATGTCAACTGCACGAAAATCAGCTTCGAACCAATCCGTCCGGTCTAAAAAAAGAATCGGAATAAACGTAAATTACAGCGCAAAGATGTCGTCTATCAACTCCACCTGACCATCACACACTTCTTTCCTGCTCTCTTTGAGCAGATGAGAGAGCTGGATGAGTGCCGGACATCTACTAATTATGATTTGGCGGCTCTTATTACGGCCTGCATTGCCATGTTTCTCTTTAAAGCCGGTTCTCGTAATGAAATGAATAATCTGCGCGAAGAGAAACGCTTTCGCAAAAACTACCAGCGGTTGTTCAAAATGCCGCTACCTCATATGGATACCGTCGATAATGTCATGCGACAACTCACGGAGGATCAACTGCAAAAACTGACTCAATCCATGGTTAGGGCGCTGTTGAAAAAGAAGATATTCCACAATCAACGGCTGTTTGGTGAATGGTTTGTCATTGCGGTGGATGCGAGCGGGATTCATAGTTTTACAGAGTGTCCCCATGAACAGGCGCTGCACAAAGACTACAGCAGCGGTAAAAGTAGCTGGCATAACATGGTTTTAGAGGCCAAACTGATTACCGCTAACGGCTTCGCCATCTCCATTGCCACAGAGTGGCTGGAAAACCCCGAAGAGGGCAACTATGACAAACAGGATTGTGAGCGTAAGGCATTCAAACGCCTAGCAAAAAAGTTGAAATCGGCGTTTCCGCGTCTACCCATCTGTCTGGTTGCCGATGGACTCTATCCTTATCAGGGATTCTTCGAAATTTGCTCAGAGTATGGTTGGGGCTGGATAGTCACCTTCAAGGATGGCAATCTGCCATCTGTTTGGGAAGAGGTTAAATCCTTGTGCCAGTTAACATCCGGCAATCAACGAAAAATCATTCTACGGCAACAGGATAATGTCATTGAGCAAAACTATACATGGATTAACG
Source organism: Ectothiorhodospiraceae bacterium BW-2 (assembly GCA_008375315.1). Lineage (NCBI taxonomy): Bacteria > Pseudomonadati > Pseudomonadota > Gammaproteobacteria > Chromatiales > Ectothiorhodospiraceae > Ectothiorhodospiraceae bacterium BW-2. Next base: position 3,719,583 of record CP032507.1, read on the forward strand.
ATATTGACTATCATGGCGTGAAACTACACTGGCTGGAATGCATAGAGACAACCACCGACAAAGAGGGGCAGATAATTGAAAATCGGTTCGTTCACATTAGCTCCTATCCCATCAACTGGAATACGGCACCGGAATTGAGCCGTACCGGACGCTTACGCTGGAAAATAGAGAACGAAGGCTTTAATACCCAAAAAAATCATGGATATGCATTAGAGCACAAATTTTCACGGGTGAGTTATCTGGCGACCAAGAATTACTACCAGTGCTTGCAAATAGCTCACATCATCAATCAGTTACTGGTATTTAGCAAGACATTTCAAAGTGTTATGCAGGGGAAGATGACCTTAAAGCGCATCTGGGGAAAGATGATTGCCGTTATGACTGAACGAAAACTGTCGGTAACGAAATTAGCCCAACTCACCGGGCGCCCCTGCCAGATTCGACTCATCAATTAAAAGACGATGGAGATCCCCGCTCCGAAATTCGGGATAACCCTCATTACACACTGGAGACAAGCTCACTCAACACCGCTGTACAATTTGAAATAGTTGACTTTTCAACAAGGAAATGTTGAGAAGAGGGGGGGTATTGTCGCCAAGAAAGCAAGGCTATGTAGTGATGCTGGTTTGGCGGTGACTCTGAATTGCTGTAAAATCGGGCAAGCTGCCGGTTTGTGGCTGTCCCTGACGAAACGATGAACAAGGCCCCTTAGCGGTTCATGGCCGCGAGGAGTTAGCCACAGTCATGCGCCGCCTGCGCGGGCTGGATAAGGTGCTTAAAATTAGTCGCGGGCGGTAGGACTTATCTTGGTCTCTCACTCATTATGGATAAAAGCTCTTCGACATTACGCACCGATAGCAACAGTTTAAACCCGACAGCTGTAGATGAACGCATCTCCCGTCTGACCGGAGAGTTTATTGACCCGAAACTGGAGCAGCAGTATCAGCAGCTCTACTGGAGAGAGCGGGCGCTACAGATTAGGATGGTACTGATAGTCAGCACATTGGCCTATCTACTCGCGACCTGGCAAAACCACATCGATCTGGGTAATAGCGAATATTTTGGCTGGATTATGCTATCAAGAATCCTATTATTCAGCTTCTTTATGCTATCTATTATAGCGACCTTCAACAACTATAGTCATACGCTTCGATTCCAACTGCTGATTTTTGTCACCGAAATCGTTACCGGAATAACTGAGGCGGTAGAGACCTACGCCTACCATGCAGCTCCCGATTTTGAAAATAACCTTTTAAGTGCGCCCTTCCTATTTTTTATTATTCTTATCTACTATGCCTTTATCCATATTCGCTGGTATTTAACAACACTCGCCTCGCTTATTGGCGGCACAATTCTGTTAGGTGTCTATGTGGTTATAGTAGAAGGCAATTTGGAGACCATAATTCGCCACCCGGTCATGCTTCTCGGCGTCATTGCTATTGGTGGTGGTGTGATTCGCAGTATGAATCGTCTACAGCGCCATAGCTGGCTACAGGGAAAAAAACTAGCGAATGAGGTTAACGAACGGCGGCGGGCAGAGCAGATAGCTCTGGAGGCTAGTCGTGCTAAGAGCGAATTTCTGGCTGTGATTAGCCATGAAATTCGCACCCCTCTTAACTCCATTATGGCGATGACCGAAGTTTTATCAGAAGATCCGCGCTTAGATAATAGCGATAATCAGCGCCAACTCAATATCTTATCCACAGCAGGGCACCACTTAAAGGATCTGGTAGAAGATATTCTCGACTTTTCCCGTTTTGAAGCTAATGTCAATCGCGTGGTGAATGCCCCTTTTGATCTGCGAGAGACGGTCAAACGAGCAATCATCTCGACTCAGGGTCTTGCCCAAAACAAAGGCCTGGAGCTCACTGTCGATCTAGATAGTCAACTGCCGCAACTCCTTATAGGTGATAAGCAACGAATTCGGCAGATATTGATCAACTTGGTCGGTAATGCCATCAAATTTACCGAACAGGGCACAGTGAAAGTGACTATCAGCCGATCAGACTCGGCCGATAACCAAATTCAGATCTGTGTCAGCGATACCGGTATCGGCATTCCGCCGCAGGAGCTAGAGCGCATATTTGACCCATTTCAGCAGGTTGACTCCTCCGTAACCCGGAAATATCAGGGCGTAGGGCTTGGACTAACCATCTGCCGCAACTTAGTCGAGCAGATGCAGGGCACGATTTACGCCCAAAATAACGCTAATGGCGGAGCGCTATTTACGGTTACCCTACCTTTAGCAGTCGCGACCTACCCTCCCGACGCCAAACACCCCGCTCCCCCTCAAAATAAGCCAGAGCTCCTCTCTCCGGCCAATGCAATTAATATACTGGTAATTGAAGATTCAGAACTCAATCGCCAAGTGATAGCCGAATATCTAAAACACACCCGCTGTAAGGTAATTTTTGCTCATAATGGCCGTGAAGGCGTGGAGAGCTATCAGAAAAATCTATTCGACATTGTATTAATGGATCTACATATGCCCGATATTGATGGCATATCGACCACCTATGCCATCCGTCAGTTAGAGCAGCAGCGCCACTTAAACCGCACTCCGATTGTTATTGTCAGTGCCGATAGCCAGCAGGAGGCGATAGAGCGGGCACAACACTGTGATATAGACGACTTTATCGTCAAACCTATCTCCCGGGCAGAGCTATTTCATGCCCTTAACCAGTTTACCGGTAATCACGACACTGTTTTCGCTACCACGCCTAATGAGAAAGAGGAGAACACCCTACAACCCTTGCTACCGCGCTTCTACCAACAGATGGCACAAGATTTAGAGCAGATGGTACTGGCATTTCAACAGCAAGAGTATGCCAAACTGGGGCTATTGGCTCATGTCGTCAAAGGGCACTGCCAACTATTTGGTTTTGATGAGCTGGCGGCGTCAGCTAAAGCGTTACAACAAAATTGTAATACGACGCCTCTACCCTTACCCCAGATCGCATCAAGCTGGAAAGATTTACAGCAGGGGTATCAAAGATACCTGACAAAACGGAGAGTATCTGAGTGAGAGATAATTTTCTAAGTTAGGGAATAATCAGCTTTAGTTGATTTGCGATTTTTATCAATTTTGCCATCGTAGGGTACTCAAGTTTGCGCATAATATTTTCCCGATGCTTCTGCACCGTGCGAATACTAATTGAGATTTTCTCTGCTATCTCCTTGCTGGTTAACCCTTCAGCGACCATCTTTAATATCTGCTGCTCACGCCGGGTTAAATCGATTGCACTATCCTGTGCAGAATCGCTACCCTCCAATATATAATCTGGCCGGACAAACTCACCGTCATAACACATCACACTAATAATAGAGCGACTCAAAGACGCCTTATCGGCTGTCTTTAATGCATAACCGTGCGCACCAAGCTTATCCGTACGCACTACCCCGTCAAGGCCTTCGTTACCAGTCAGCATCAAAATCCGAATATCGGGAAAGCGGCGGCTGATCTGATACGCCGCGTCCCCGCCATTCATCACAGGCATTAGTAAATCCATTAAAATCAGATCCGGCTTTAACCGCATCGTTTGTTGAATTGCTTCAATGCCATTAACAGCACGACCAACAACACTAATTTTAGGTTTTTTAAGGCTATGCAACAGCAGCTCCATAGCATCCAGGGTTAACAGTTGATCATCGACCAGCAGAGTTCGAATCAGTTGTTTAATTTGTGATGAAGAGTCGGCTTTTCTTTCCATATAAATCGACCGCAAATAAATGGTAAACAGAAACGCTCATGCACAATAAAAGCAGCCTGTCCTATTTTACTACTGCAACACATCAGCACCAGATTTTATCCTCTCTCATATAAAAAATATTATGTAATTAAATCATCTAAAAGATAGATGTTATCAAACTTATTAGTCAAAATCAAAAGCCCAATATAGGCATCAATCATTTCATACAAACTATCTATATATTGATATTCCACCTGAGCGAGTTTGCTTTTTGCCTCCTCTAGCTCAATAATGCTTCGTAATTGATGGTTATACCCCTGTTCCAGAGCTTTTACATATAGTTTGGCCGATTCAATCGCGCCATTATAAATTTGTATAGTTTCAATTGCCGAGTTAAATTTAAGCAATAACTCATCATAAATTAATGCCGCCTGCTCTTGTTCACTTAAAAATGTTTCATTAGCAGCCATTAAAGCAAGTTTAGCCTGGGAGAGTGTTGACGACAGATATCCCCCTGAATACAAGGGTAGTTTTAGATTAATCATTAACTGTTGACTAACATCATACTGACTATCTGTCGTTGGTGTATCAGTATCATATTGAGAATATGAAGCACTCATGCCTAGTGTTGGATAGTAGGTATCATAAGCACGCTCAACTTCCAGTTTTCTCATCTCCATAGTTAATCGTGCCTGATTTAACCTGAGCCCAGCTGAAATATTAGCACCATCATCTAAAATATGATTTTTTATTATTTCAAGATGCTGCATAGATAAGCTATCAGAAAAAACTTTTGGTAAATCAAACTCAGTACCACCAATATACCGACTTAGTTTTAATCTATTTAAGTTAAAAACCTGATCTTCTTTATTTAAATTTACTATGGCAGAATTCTTATCAACATTCGCTTCCAGAAAATCCATTTTATTAGCCAAGTTAAGTTTATACTTCTTTTCTATCGCTTTAAGTTTAGATTCAGTATATTGCAGATAGTATCGATGGTAGTCGATTTTGTTTTTAGATTTTAAGATATCTAAATAGACTTTAAATAACTCTTGAGCAAGCTCTTGCTTTTTGAGCTCTAACTCCATTCTTGATAACTCAGACTTCATCTCTTCTATTGAAATACCAGAATAGACACTTTTATCATAAATTAGCTGCTCAATAGAGATGGTATTGCTATTTAAGGTCTGTTTTATCCGCTGATCAGTGTTAAAAGAATAGGTTGAATTTAATTGCTGATCTGATATTTTATAATATGAAGCAAAATTAATCTTTGGGTAGAGTTTTGACTTTGCCTGTTTGACCAACTCCTGTTGCGATTCCGTTTGAAATTCATACGATTTTATATCTCTTGAGTTGCGCAAAGAGAGTTGATACAGATCTGAAAAGCTCAATACCTCAGCAGCTAACCGATCAAGCGAAAATAGCAACATAGTTAAAATTAAATATTTTCCCATAATTTCACTCTTCCAGAAAAGCCTTTTCCAACATCATAGCTAATGGTTTTAAAAGATACTCTAATGGTGTTTGAGAACCAATTAAAAGTGTAACAGTAACAGGCATACCCGCCACAACCACTAAATCATTTCGTGACAATACCTCTTTGCCATGCTCATTAATAATAAGTTTAACGATATAATAACTTATACCTTCACTATCTCTAACACTATCTGCAGATACAAATATCACCTCGCCTGTAATATCTTCAATCATTTTTCCCTTCATTTGAAATGCCGGAAATCTCATTTTTGCACCTAAGCCCACTTTGGCATAATCGATATATTGAGGATCAAGCTGTGCCTGAATAATTAACTTTGACCCTTTAGGTACAATCTCCATAATCGGCTCACCAGCAGGGATAACAGCCCCTAGTGTATGTACTTTTAAATTAAGCACAGTACCCTCTACGGGTGCAACGATAGAGGTTCTATGCAGCATATCTGTAATCGCTAGCATTTTTGCCTTCATATCAGCTAGTGCTGTTTGAGATTTGCGCAGCTCATCCTTTACTTTTCTAAAAACATCCTCTTCAGATAGCAAAAGTTGTGTTTGTATTTCATTAATTTGTATATTTGCTTTTTGTATTTCGGTTTGGGCTGTCAAAATTTCTGACTCAAGTGACTGAACTTTTCTCTGTACCTCTCGTAGCTGTGTTTTATCAATCAGATTCTCCTTAAGTAGATCTTGTTGTTCAGCCGCCTCCTCCTCATAAGAATTCTTTAAATTTAATTTAATAGCAATATTCTCCTGCAGACTTTTAATTTGCTCCCGCAACGATTCTATTTTTTGGCTAGCGATCTGTTTATTTTTTTCAAACGAGCTTTTATTGTTAGTAAAAATATCAATTTGGGCATTAATTAATTTTTCTCTCATTTGATCCGGAATAGATTGGAGCTCATCAGAGAAATTAATGCTACTCATGTTTTCATTTTCCGCAATAAGCCTATTTTCTAGCGCTAATGTTTCATAGTAATTAGCCTGCAAAGAGAGCAAGGAGGATTGAGCCTGAGTACGGCTAAGCTCAATTAAAACATCACCCTGTTTAACCTTATCACCATCTTTAACATTAATTTTATCAACAATCCCTCCCTCAAGATGTTGAATGATTTTATTATTAGCTTCTACCTCAACCTGTCCGGAGATCATAACTCCAGAATCCATCGGCGCTAAAGCAGACCATAAGCCAATCACCCCAAAGACAATAACTAAGGCAAATATTCCAATTGCTATATATTTACCATCATCTATAGCAGGGAGTTTTTGATTATTTTCCATTTTTCATCTTTTGATAATTTTGCAAGGCCTGAAATTGCATAATCTTAACAACATCCTCTTTATTTCCATAGGCTTTTAATTCGCCATTAGCTAATATAGCTATCGTATCTAAAGCACTTAAGATATTTGATCGGTGCGTCACAATAATAATAGTAGAACCACTCTGTTTCATTGCAATAATCGCCTCTAAAAGCTTTTTTTCACCATCTTCATCAAGATTTGAATTAGGTTCATCAAGCACAATCAAAGGGGGGCTCTTATAAAGTGCACGAACCAACCCTACTCTTTGTCTTTGCCCTGCTGATAAAATTGTACCTTTTGGACCGATAAGAGTATCATATCCGTTTGGAAGCTTGAGTATCATCTCATGGGCACCGGCTATGTTTGCAGCTTTTACAACCTCTTCTGACTCTATCTCGGCAAATCTACTTACATTTTCACTCACTGTACCTTCAAATAGTTCTATATCTTGAGGAAGATATCCAATGTATTTTCCCAACTCTTTGCTATCCCATTGATGTATATCGGCTCCATCAAGTCTTATAATCCCCTCTTTAAGCGGCCAAACACCTAAAATAGCCCTTAACAAAGTTGATTTTCCGGAAGCACTTGGCCCTAAAACCCCTACCGCTGTCCCGGCTGGAATATTCATAGTTATATTTTTAAGAACTTCTATTTGACTATGAGGCGGTACCACGACCACTTTTTCAACAGATATTTCCCCTTTTGGAGCGGGTAATTTCGTGGTATTTTGTATAGTTGAGAGATCCTCTAATAGGCCATTCAATCTTTTATAAGCACCTCTTGCATCAGAAAAGCTCTTCCATGAGTTTGTCAAAAGATCAATAGGTGCTAATGCTCTCCCTAACAATACCGCACCGGCTATTATCATCCCGGGAGTTATAGAGCCCTCAATAACCAAATATGCTCCTATACCGTATGTTAAAGATGCAAAGAGTTGTCTTAAGGTTTTACTTGTATTGGACCACTTGCCGCTTGTGTCACTTGCATTTGATTGTAAGTTTAAAAACTCTAAATGCTTATCAAGCCATCTTTTTTTAATCTGTTCATTCATCCCCATAGCGTGGATAATCTCATTGTTGGCGATATTTTTATCCACATAATTTACAGACTCAAAGCTCATCTTGTTTGCCTCTTCCATAAACTTTTTGGTTGTTTTATCGTTTATAAGCGTAATGGTAAAAATAACAGCCGCAGCAAACAGTGTAAAGAGTGCAAACCATGGACTAAAAAGATACATCACAAAAAGATAGATAGGAAACCAAGGGGAATCAAAAAAAGCAAAGACACCATTTCCCGTCATAAACTGTCTAAGCTTGGTTAAATCATTAAGCGGTTGAACTGAAGCGTTTTCAGGGCTCATTCGTGCTGAGTAAAATATAGTATCATAAAGTTGAGTATTGAGTTCAATGTCTATTTTGTTTCCTATTCTTACTAAAATTCTTGATCGTATGATCTCTAAAAATCCCATCGTTGCAAACAAAAACACCACTATCAATGTAAGCAAACCCAAAGTCTCAACACTCTGACTTGTAAGCACTCTATCGTACACTTGCAACATATAGATAGAGGGCACCAACATCAATAAATTTATAAAAAAACTAAACAGGCCCACATATAAAAATGATCTTTTTACATTTTTAAGAGTCCTTTCTAAGTGGGTGATTGAAGTTTTGTTTTGTTCTTTTTTCATCTATTACCCTATATCCTTACTATTCATTACTTATTAAGCTACAGATATATCAACCTGCTCACTTACACCCACAATTTCAGGATAAACAAAATCAAATGTAGCATCATTCATATCTATCGCTGCAATATTTGTCTGACCGGTATAGCTTTGTACAGGACCAATTACATTTACACCTGCCACAGAAAATTTTAAAAAATCCAACTGATAACCCAAATCTATCCCAAAATCTTGATTATGAGTCATATCTGCATCCAACCCAAGAAGCATATGCACATCCACATTACCATCGCCATTTTCATCATAGTATGAAGCATTATCAATTTGCATTGTATCGCCATATGTATAAGGTAACCTATCTCCATTTTCCATCAAAAGTGTTGCACTAGTACTATTCAATGCAAGTTGCAACTCTTCTATAAAATTTACTCCTACAAAAACATCCAAATCCAAAAATTGAAGCTCTATTTTTAAATCTTTTAACAAGCCTGGCATTTTGTCTAGCACTTTGGCAGTGCTAGGGTTATTCGGTCCAATAATCTTTGTGATAATTTCTTGAAAAGAAGCCCTGATATTAAACGGATTAAATACAATACCTGAATGGTTTCCTGCTGCTTTATTGGCGATTAATGCAAGAAGTTCATCCACATCAAACCAGATTCGGGCAAAATCATTACTTTTACCTTCTGCTAACAAAGTTCCAATAATATCAGGATCACTTGTATTATAAGTAAGAGGATTTGTAGTCATAGGTAAATCAGCCACAGGTTCTCCAGTCGATACACCAATCAAACTACTGGTCCCAGGTATCGGAAGTTTTGGAAGTCCAATACTGTCTAGTGTAACCATCGGTATTTCCATTGGACCATTGGTAGTGTAAGTAGTATTGGTGACATTTGCAATCTCTTCAATAGGTTCATAAGCTTGTTTTACAATATTACCCTTGGCATCGGTGTAGGTTACATTTCCATATTTATATGCCTTATAAAAATCACTCATCTCAAAATTCGCAAAAGTATAAAGAGATATTTTCGGCTTATACTCCATATGTGCATTTAAAGTTGGGTTATACACCGTTGGACCAAGTGGAGAAAAAACATAGATTGAATCAGTACTTTCTTCATATGTGATGTTTGAAGCAAGATCAAAAGGAATAGTTGAGCTAACGTGATTATTCTCAGAGTATTCAATTCGCAAACCATAGCCAACCTGCATACTATAATCCACTCCTGCTTGAAACCTAGTGTTACCAAACCAATAATCATACAAATTAGCTGTCCCTTCCATATCGATTATCGTCCATCTATTGTCACTATTATTTTGTGTTACTACTGATGGGCCCGACTGCCAAAGACTTTGATTTGAATTTGTGAACTGATTGGTAGGAGTGATAGGAGCAACAACATCGCCACTTATACCCTCAACATCTAAAGCAAGAGTGTTTGTTGATTTTTTACCGTTTGAATCAGTTATATCATAGGTAAATTCAACATTTTCTGTCTCTCCAGTATTTAAAAACTGTAAAGTTGTTGGATCGACAACAATGTTGTTTCCATCTTGATAAAAAGTTACCGACCATCCCTTTGTCTGCACGATATTCCCTATACTAAACGAGTCTCCATCCGGATCACTTACCTCTGCACTTAAGTCAATCGTCGATGGGGCTGCATCTTCATTGGTAGTAGCTTGAAGCGGTGTGGCAACAGGTGCATCGTTTGTGCCGGTAAGATTAATAGAAATAGTTTGTGTTGCTTTAGCACCTTTATCATCTACGATATCTACAGTGTAGTTCTGCACAAGCTTTTGTCCATCGGTCAAAAAATCGAGCGATCCATCTTCTACATCAAAGATCCAGTTTACTACCGTTGAGCCATCATCATTTGTGATAATTTCTGTAGTTAGATTACCCAGATAATTAGCTCCATTGGCACTAACATCTACATGGTGAGTATCACTGGCATCAACATCACTAAAGACAATATTCCCAACAGTTATATGGCTACCTGAGCTATTATAGCTATCCTCAAACTCTTCAACATTGCCTTGAAGCATTGATGAGTTTGAGTCAATCCTTGGCGCTGCGTTAGTCCCTGTGATCACAACACTTTTTTGCATCTGCTTTACATACCCATCTGGAAATACAAGATCATAATCAAACAACAACACCTCATATTCACCTTGTGAAAGGTGTTCATATCCGGAAGCTGTCAAGCAATTTGAGACCAGTTGTTAAAAAAATAAAGCTCTAAATCTAGCCGGTGATTGCCACTGCCCTCACCGGTAAATTTCGCCTATGTTGAGTCATGACGCAACAAGGAGCGAACATGACCCTCATGGCCCTTTGCCGCAAGAGCCAAGCCCTTCAGCAAGGGGGAGCTGCAAGGCGAACTGCAACCCCTAATCTAGGAACCTCCCTCCTGCACCGCGTTACCCACAGCCCGCCCCCCTACGATAATAAGGGGGTCTCCGGGGGGCGGGCTATGGATAACGCTCTGTCATTCAGCCACCACAACCGGCTAAAGCCATCGACGATAGACCCACTAGCGGCACCGTCACTCATCTCTCCTTCGCTCTATTCAGGGTTGGATAGTTGACCTCCAGCGACCCCACCCCCTCCTCCGGTAGAGCGGGGTTAATCCATACCTCAGTAGGGGGTTGCTTAACCTTGGGCTCACCATGAATAAAGCGTTTCGGATGCTGCTGATAGGCCTGCTTCAGCGCCTGTTCACGCTGCTCGCTAACCTCCTTGTAACGACCGGTAAATACCTGCTCTGGAGTGAACCACGCAATCCCTCGATGGTGGTGGTGGAAACAGTACCAGTCAACATAGTCACTAAACCATATTCTGGCATGGTCAACTCCTGTCAATCGTTGAGGATAATCGGGTTGTTGCTTGAGTGTTTTAAATTGACTCTCGCTAAACGGATTGTCGTTACTGACTCGTGGACGGCTGTGGGAGCAGGTGATCCCCAGTTCGGCCATCAAGTCGAGATAGCCTCTGGCGGTCATCGGCACACCTCTATCCTGATGCAGTGTTAAGCCACTGAGCGCGACCCGATAGCGAGCCGCTGCGTCACTGATTAACAGCTTGGAGAGCTCACTATTCTCCTTCCTTGAGACCATCCAAGCCACAATAAAACGGCTGTAGAGATCCATCACCACATAGAGATTCAAGAAGTTACCCTGCTCTGTGGTGGGAAGCTTAGTGATATCCCATGTCCAAACATCATTCGGGCGGGTCGCCCGTAATCGGGGGATAGCGTGTGATTTGGCCGGTTTTTGAGCTCGCCGCTCTCCCGTCTGTTGATTAGCACGAAGGATCCGATACATCGTACTGATTGAACAGTAATATTTCCCTTCATCCAGCAGGCTAGCATAGATCTCTGCCGGAGGTTGGTCATAGAATCGTTCGCTGTTCAAAAGCCCCAGAACGGCTTGCCTCTCTGCCTCACTCAGCGCATTGGCTGCGACGGGTCTTGGAAGGCTCGCTCGGGGGGAGACAACCGGAGCCTGTCGGCGGTAGTAGCCTGCACGCGAGAGCGCTAGGCTATCGCAAGCGGCTCTTATGCTCACCGAACTGGGGCACTCTTTTTCAACTAATCTCATAAGCTTATCTCTGTGTTCATCTGCTCCAATAAGCTGAAGGCTTTTTTTTGGAGCGCAATCACCCCTTCGGTCTGCTGTAACCGTTGGCTAAGACGCTGAATTTCCTTCTTTAAACGCTCTATCTCCTTATCTCGCTTGTCTAGGCTCGGTTTGCGACCACTCTGTTTCCCTTTCAGGCCAGCCTGCCCCTGTGCTTGCAGTTGTCGGCGCCATTTGGTCAGATGGGAGCTGTAGATCTGCTCTTTGCGCAGCAGCTCGCCTAGCTGACCCGGCTCCTTGCACTGCTCTGCTTCTGCTAGGATCCGAAGCTTCTCTTCCTCACTAAATTTGCGGTAGGAGCGCTTCTCTTCATCGGGGTCGGTAACCTCGTTGGAGGGTAAAACGGTAGTATCTTTGGGCATCGTGTATCTCCTCTGTTGCCCCCCCTGATTCTACATTCATTTCTCATCAGGGGTGGTCTCAGGGTATCTTGACACTCAGGGTATCCGGAGGTATCGATAGTTAGATTACCTTTTTCATCAATAGAGTAGCTTGGTGTCACCTGATCTTGTGGTGTTGTAAGGTTTTCAACAGAAAATGTTGCAGATGTACTCCAAGGAAGCAAAGTGATATAATTAGTTTTTGTGGTATCTAATGAGTAGCTATTTCCCATTGTCCAAATGTAAAAAGTCTGAGCAAACTCGGTTACATTGCCATTTGGATCAACAACTGTAAAGCTCAACCCGTTATCACCGTTTTTGATATATCGCCAATCTGTGTAATCCCACGCATAATCAGGCTGTGCTAGATCGATAGACCAATCTCCATTCTCATCAACCATCTCACTATAAGACCTTGGTCCATAGTGCAAGGTGATTGTACTCCCTGCCTCTGCCGTACCCTCGATTACAGGGAAAAGTTCCGTGCTATGCAGATCGCTGGTGATGCTTATATTAGGAGGTGTCGCATCAAAATAGGTGACACCCGATAGTGTATTGATCACCTCCCCCGTATTTGGATCTTTTTCAACCACCGTATATTCATAAATTTGAGTATTGCCATCTACAAAATAGTTAGGTGTCCATATTTGCCAAAATCCGCTATTTTCAGCATAGGTTCTATCATATTGTTCTCCCGAGTCTGCTGCCGTCGTTGTAAAAGTTTGACCGCCAAAAGTAACCTCGATATCACTTAAAGCCGACATTCCGCACATAAACTTGGACATCAGGAATAAACATCAATATACCGTTTTCCAAGCAAAAGCAGTAACTTTTTTTGGTGCTCATTTAGGTTCAGTATCATCTCTTCACATTTCCGAATGACTAAAACATGAATGCCTTTAAAATAGAGAAATACCCAGCGTGCTGTCGGTTTATTAGTCAACCCACCGACTTGGTCAGGAAAAAACTCATCAAATTGGCTAAGAGCTTGTCTAATCCGATGCTCCAAAGCGGCATAAATCATAAGACATAAAGTCATAATCATTGTGATTGCCATCAGTCTTTCCTCAGATTTAACAAAGAATGTTGTTGCCATAAATAATGGATCTTTTAGAAACCGAAATCCACGCTCTACTTTTTGCTGTTCTTTATAAATCTTCAACAGCTTAGAATTCGGCAATTCATTAGAATCAAGTTGATTGGTGGCAATAATAAAGCAACTTTTTTGTTGTATCTTTTTCTGAAATAGAGATGAGTCAGATGATAATATAGCGGAAACTTGAATGACTATCTTATCAGGTTTGGCATTCTTTGCCGGACGCCCCTTTTTGCTATAACGAGCGACTTCTTTATATTCAATATCAGTCAGTTCCGTCAGCTTTAGCTGTTTTTGAAGTTTTTCAACGGACTGCTCAGCATCGGCTTGACAGGCAAATTCCTGACGAAATAATGCGTTAATATTTCTCATCTCTTTGTCGCTTACTTTCTGAAACTGCTTTTTGCAAGTTTTAAGCGAACGTTGTCTCGCCTCAGGAGAATAGACTAATAACCAGCGTTGATCAATATCTCCGTACTGACAAGGCAAATCAATCATTGACATTTGATTAAAATCCACCATCAAAGAAGGAGCATGTGACTCAATAAAATAAAGAGCTAATGACAATGTCTCCGGAACGCGAGATATCCAGAATAAATCTTGGCTTAACTCGAGCGTTTCTCGAGTATAAAACGCGCTATCGGCAACTAAATATTCCAACCCAACGTCCTTTTTTAATTGGGCTATATGCTTAGTCACTGTATCCCTAAAGTTAATCTTATCATTACTGTTACCACTGAGAGGTTGCATGAGCACCGGAATACCCGACTTATTTTCACAAATTAATTGTAAAACAACCTGATTTAAATCAGGACGATGATCGCGACTATAACCTTTCGTGACATGTATAATATCACTACCCTCTTGGGGAGGACATTCGCTATTATATCTGCCATCAGTATGAAAGCTACTACTATCCATGTGGTAGATACCTCCCGTTAAGCCGAGTGTATGAACGCTTTTAACAGCTAATTGTCCATAGAGTGAGTCAATGCCATAGTTATATACAGCGTCTAAGGCTCGCCCCAGAGCATCGTCATTAATTTGATCAGCAGTAACTCCTTCTCCGATTAATCTATCGACAGGTTTATCCCGAAAAAAAAGAGGCGTGAGATAGAGTGCGCGATGAGCAAACCCTAATCCGTTCAAAATCATTGCTTTAACAGCCTGTCCGTGGGAAATAGTTTGTTTCTCTTCATCTTTAGGTAGTAGGGCATCTATTTGCTCAACCAACCCTAATTCATCAATCATGGCGGATACTAGACCCAAATGGTCTAGGGTTTTGGTTTCGTAATGGTTGGGATGTAATGGGGTACCTGTTTCTACATGGACTGACATACAATTCTACACCTGATGCTATATTAAAATTCACCAAATCTGGGCGTTGGCTAAATACTCAAGTGAAAATTTTGTATGCAGAACATCAAATACAGGCATGAATTTTGCTTAATATTATTCTTTATTTAAAATCAAAATTTTATTAAATTGCCAAATCTTGGAAATGTATGCGGAATGTCGGTTAAAGGATTGGCAGACCCTCTAATATAATACGCATCGTGTATATCATAAAAATTGGCATAGTATGAGGTGTTAAATACATGTAATCCATCAGGGATGATAGGATCATTGTAAAGTGTAGTGGTCTCACTGTAACTGATATTGCCATAAGCATCTGACTGAGATGCTGTGACATACACTTCTTCATCTGCTTTAAGCTTGGCGATATCTTGTGACGTTACACTAAGTGCCCAATCTCCATTTGCATCTACTGTGGTGACGTTTCCATTCTCCAAAACGATAGGGATACCATTTTTTGATTTGATCGAAACCGTAATATCAACATTTGGCTCACCCCATCCAGACAAGCTAAACCCATTTGTTTTTTCAACAGAGGTAATATGACCATAGTAGCCAACATCCCCTACATAGGCACTCACTTCTGACGGATCATAAGCCAATGTATCTACCATCACATCTTGATATTCTTCAATCCATAAACCATAAACATCTGTTTGCTCTAAATAAAAAGACCAATCACCCTCAGACCCTGAAAACTCATTTGGATCAAGCCGTAATGACCAGTATCCAGTATCATCAACCGTTACAACTCCATACGAATCTACAACAATTTCAGCTCCAGGTGATCCCATTCCTTCAATCAGATAATCAGTTGTAATCACCTCTGTTGTGATCACAGGAGGTATATTTTCAACAACCGTATAAGGGATACTTGATTGCTGGTAGTTTCCTATACTGTTACTAACTTTAACAAGAAGATCGTTCTCACCTAACGGGAGTGTTGGATTACTCCACAAATATATTCCCGCATCTCTTGTACCATTTAATGAATATGAAGAAATTTTATTATCAATAAGCTCTACCCAAGTCTCTCCGTTATCGACTGAGACAAGCACAGAGGTAATATCACCGGTTTCATCAGCTAAAACGTCTAGCTCAAGATCTTGATGTTGGTTGTCCAAAATTGTTAACTCATATTCACCCGCATTGACACCAACAAGTTCTGGTGTACCTGTATGACGATCAACATAACTATTTATATAAGCATCACCTATGTATTCATTTCCGGCTCTATCTTTAAATGAGTAAAATATTACATCACTTAATTCCACCTCATCAATGAATCCAATTTCTTGTGCTTTGAGTTTAGCAGTATATATAGAGTTATTACTACCGGCTACAGGTCTCCAGTCATATATTGATATCCCATTATGTTCAATTGGATTTACGCCCCAAGGTGTATCATATCCATCATAAATAAAATCCTTGACAGACTCACTAAATGTGAATGTTGCGGTTAGCACATTATTTAAACTAAGAGTTTCGTTTGGAACACTTATATCAAGCAGTGTGGGCGCTTGGGTATCTAAGTGTAAAGTTTGATTCGCGGTGTAACTGTTGCCTGCAACATCGCTAGATGTTACCTCTACTATATACTCACCATCTGCTGGAAGACTAAGTGTTCCACTATCTGGAGTGACACTTCCCGTATCTATACTCCAATCACCCTCACTATCAGTGATTGTAGAATATAAAGCCCCGCCAACCTCAAGGGTGATGTCACTACCTGCATCTGCGATACCACTAAAAACAGGATTAGAACTATTTGTATAAGAACCTGAAGTGATTACTACAAAAGGAGATGTTGTATCTAGGGTAAAGTTTAGGCTTGCTACAGGTGAGACATTCCCAGCACTATCACTCTGTCTTGCATAGATAGTATTGCTCCCCTCTTGAGCCGTTGGTTTGGTTGTGCTCCAGTTGGTATTATCGGTACTGTATTCTACTGTTGCGCCATCTTCAACTCCTGAGATAGTAAATATTCCATCATTAGTGATGAGATCATTTGTATTCTCTCCACTATCGTTATTGAGGGTTAATGTTGGAGCTGATGGTGCGACCTCATCAAGATCATTGACGCTAAGCGTAACCGTCCGCTCAGCGCTGTTATTCGACTCATCGGTTGCGATTACCGTGAATGCGTAACTGGCTTTAGCTTCATAATCGGGATCACCGTTGAGGGTGACGGCTCCGGTCGCAGCATTAATGGTGAATGCAGCCACATCCCCACTGTTTTTCAAGCTGTAGGTTACCGTTCCGGCGTCATCTGTCGCAGCAGCGGTGTAGATGGTTTGGCCTGCCCCACTATTTTCATTAATGGCAGCAGCCGTCGCTCCTGAAGTGAAGGTCGGCGCGTTTTCATCTAAGTCGTTAATATTCAGCGTAACCGTCCGCTCAGCGCTGTTATTCGACTCATCGGTTGCGATTACCGTGAATGCGTAACTGGCTTTAGCTTCATAATCGGGATCACCGCTGAGGGTGACGGCTCCGGTCGCAGCATTAATGGTGAATGCAGCCACATCCCCACTGTTTTTCAAGCTGTAGATTACCGTTCCAGCATCATCTGTCGCAACAGCGGTGTAGATGGTTTGGCCTGCCCCACTATTTTCATTAATGGCAGCAGCCGTCGCTCCTGAAGTGAAGGTCGGCGCGTTTTCATCTAAGTCGTTAATATTCAGCGTAACCGTCCGCTCAGCGCTGTTATTCGACTCATCGGTTGCGATTACCGTGAATGCGTAACTGGCTTTAGCTTCATAATCGGGGTCACCGTTGAGGGTGACGGCTCCGGTCGCAGCATTAATGGTGAATGCAGCCACATCCCCACTGTTTTTCAAGCTGTAGATTACCGTTCCAGCATCATCTGTCGCAACAGCGGTGTAGATGGTTTGGCCTGCCCCACTATTTTCATTAATGGCAGCAGCCGTCGCTCCTGAAGTGAAGGTCGGCGCGTTTTCATCTAAGTCGTTAATATTCAGCGTAACCGTCCGCTCAGCGCTGTTATTCGACTCATCGGTTGCGATTACCGTGAATGCGTAACTGGCTTTAGCTTCATAATCGGGGTCACCGCTGAGGGTAACCTCCCCACTATTAGCATCAATCGAGAATAGCCCGGCATCATCGCCCGCTTTTAAGCTGTAAGTCACGGTACCGCTATCGGTTGCTGTAGCGGTATAGATAACTTGTTCGGTACCACTATTTTCATCAATAGCAGTTGCTGTAACGCCAGAGGTGAATTGTGGCGCGTTTTCGTCCAAATTGTTAACCGCAAGGGTGACACTCTGTTCTGAGCTGTTACCGGCATTATCAGTCGCAATTACCGTGAAGCTGTAGCTGGGCTTGGTTTCGAAGTCGGGATCACCTGTGAGGGTAACCTGCCCGCTGTTAGAATCAATCGAGAATAGCCCGGCATCATCGCCCGCTTTTAAGCTGTAAGTCACGGTGCCGTTATCGGTCGCTGTGGCGGTATAGATAACTTGCTCCGCACCACTATTCTCATCAATAGCAGTTGCTGTGGCGCCAGAGGTAAATTGTGGCGCGTTTTCGTCCAAATTGTTAACCGCAAGGGTGACACTCTGTTCTGAGCTGTTACCGGCATTATCAGTCGCAATTACCGTGAAGCTGTAGCTGGGCTTGGTTTCGAAGTCGGGATCACCTGTGAGGGTAACCTGCCCGCTGTTAGAATCAATCGAGAATAGCCCGGCATCATCGCCCGCTTTTAAGCTGTAAGTCACGGTGCCGTTATCGGTCGCTGTGGCGGTATAGATAACTTGCTCCGCACCACTATTCTCATCAATAGCAGTTGCTGTGGCGCCAGAGGTAAATTGTGGCGCGTTTTCGTCCAAATTGTTAACCGCAAGGGTGATACTCTGCTCTGAGCTGTTACCGGCATTATCGGTCGCAATTACGGTAAAGCTGTAGCTAGCTTTAGCTTCATAATCGGGATCACCTGTGAGGGTAACCTCCCCACTATTAGCATCAATCGAGAATAGCCCGGCATCATCGCCCGCTTTCAGACTGTAAGTCACGGTACCTGTATCGGTCGCTGTGGCGGTATAGATGACTTGTCCGGCTCCGCTGTTCTCATCAATGACGGTTGCTGTAGCGCCGGAGGTGAACTGTGGGGCACCTTCATCTAAATCGTTAATATTCAGAGTGACCGTCTGTTCAGTGCTGTTATTCGAATCATCGGTTGCGATAACAGTAAAGCTGTAACTAGCTTGAGTCTCATAATCGGGCTCAACGCTGAGGGTAACCTCCCCGCTAGTAGCATCAATCGAGAATAGTGCCGCATCATCACCCGCTTTTAAGCTGTAAGTCACGGCGCCGCTATCGGTCGCTGTGGCGGTATAGATGACTTGTCCGGCACCACTATTCTCATCAATAGCAGTTGCTGTAGCGCCAGAGGTGAATTGTGGGGCGTTTTCGTCCAGATTGTTAACCGCAAGGGTGACGCTCTGCTCTGAGCTGTTACCGACATTATCAGTCGCAATTACCGTGAAACTGTAGCTGGGTTTGGTTTCGAAGTCGGGATCACCGCTAAGGGTAACCTGCCCGCTGTTAGCATCAATCGAGAATAGCCCAGCATCATCACCCGCTTTCAGACTATAAGTCACGGTACCTGTATCGGTCGCTGTGGCGGTATAGATGACTTGTCCGGCACCACTATTCTCATCAATAGCAGTTGCTGTAGCGCCAGAGGTGAATTGTGGGGCGTTTTCGTCCAGATTGTTAACCGCAAGGGTGACGCTCTGCTCTGAGCTGTTACCGACATTATCAGTCGCAATTACCGTGAAACTGTAGCTGGGTTTGGTTTCGAAGTCGGGATCACCGCTAAGGGTAACCTGCCCGCTGTTAGCATCAATCGAGAATAGCCCAGCATCATCACCCGCTTTCAGACTATAAGTCACGGTACCTGTATCGGTCGCTGTGGCGGTATAGATGACTTGTCCGGCACCACTATTCTCATCAATAGCAGTTGCTGTAGCGCCAGAGGTGAATTGTGGGGCGTTTTCGTCCAGATTGTTAACCGCAAGGGTGACGCTCTGCTCTGAGCTGTTACCGACATTATCAGTCGCAATTACCGTGAAACTGTAGCTGGGTTTGGTTTCGAAGTCGGGATCACCGCTAAGGGTAACCTGCCCGCTGTTAGCATCAATCGAGAATAGCCCAGCATCATCACCCGCTTTCAGACTATAAGTCACGGTACCTGTATCGGTCGCTGTGGCGGTGTAGATGACTTGTCCGGCACCACTATTCTCATCAATAGCAGTTGCTGTAGCGCCAGAGGTGAATTGTGGGGCGTTTTCATCCAGATTGTTAACCGCAAGGGTGACACTCTGCTCTGAGCTATTATTCGACTCATCGGTTGCTATGACGGTGAAGCTGTAGCTTGGTTTGGTTTCGAAGTCAGGATCACCTGTGAGGGTAACCTCCCCACTATTAGCATCAATCGAGAATAGCCCGGCATCAGCGCCCGTTTTTAAGCTGTAAGTCACGGTGCCGCTATCGGTCGCTGTGGCGGTATAGATGACTTGTTCGGCACCACTATTCTCATCAATAGCAGTTGCTGTAGCGCCAGAGGTGAATTGTGGGGCGTTTTCGTCCAGATTGTTAACCGCAAGGGTGATACTCTGCTCTGAGCTGTTACCGACATTATCAGTCGCAATTACCGTGAAACTGTAGCTTGGTTTGGTTTCGAAGTCAGGATCACCTGTGAGGGTAACCTCCCCACTATTAGCATCAATCGAGAATAGCCCGGCATCAGCGCCCGTTTTTAAGCTGTAAGTCACGGTGCCGCTATCGGTCGCTGTGGCGGTATAGATGACTTGTTCGGCACCACTATTCTCATCAATAGCAGTTGCTATGGCGCCAGAGGTGAATTGTGGGGCGTTTTCGTCCAAATTGTTAACCGCAAAGGTGACACTCTGCTCTGAGCTATTATTCGACTCATCGGTTGCTATGACGGTGAAGCTGTAGCTTGGTTTGGTTTCGAAGTCAGGATCACCTGTGAGGGTAACCTCCCCACTATTAGCATCAATCGAGAATAGCCCGGCATCAGCGCCCGTTTTTAAGCTGTAAGTCACGGTGCCGCTATCGGTCGCTGTGGCGGTATAGATGACTTGTTCGGCACCACTATTCTCATCAATAGCAGTTGCTGTGGCGCCAGAGGTGAATTGTGGGGCACCTTCATCTAAATCGTTAATATTCAGCGTGACCGTCTGTTCAGTGCTGTTATTCGAATCATCGGTTGCGATAACAGTAAAGCTGTAACTGGCTTGAGCCTCGTAATCGGGATTACCGCTGAGGGTAACCTCCCCGCTAGTAGCATCAATCGAGAATAGCCCGGCATCATCGCCCGCTTTCAGACTGTAAGTCACGCTACCTGTATCGGTCGCTGTGGCGGTATAGATGACTTGTCCGGCACCACTATTCTCATCAATAGCAGTTGCTATGGCGCCAGAGGTGAATTGTGGGGCGTTTTCGTCCAAATTGTTAACCGCAAGGGTGACACTCTGCTCTGAGCTATTATTCGACTCATCGGTTGCTATGACGGTGAAGCTGTAGCTTGGTTTGGTTTCGAAGTCAGGATCACCTGTGAGGGTAACCTCCCCACTATTAGCATCAATCGAGAATAGCCCGGCATCAGCGCCCGTTTTTAAGCTGTAAGTCACGGTGCCGCTATCGGTCGCTGTGGCGGTATAGATGACTTGTTCGGCACCACTATTCTCATCAATAGCAGTTGCTGTGGCGCCAGAGGTGAATTGTGGGGCGTTTTCGTCCAGATTGTTAACCGCAAGGGTGACGCTCTGCTCTGTGCTGTTACCGGCATCATCGGTCGCGATTACCGTGAAACTGTAGCTGGGTTTGGTTTCGAAATCGGGATCACCGCTAAGGGTAACCTGCCCGCTGTTAGCATCAATCGAGAACAGTACCGCATCATCGCCCGCTTTCAGGCTGTAAGTCACGCTGCCTGTATCGGTCGCTGTGGCGGTATAGACCAATCGACCGGCACCACTATTCTCATCAATAGCATCAGCTATGGCACCGGAGGTGAATTGTGGGGCACCTTCATCTAAATCGTTAATATTCAGAGTGACCGTCTGTTCAGTGCTGTTATTCGAATCATCGGTTGCGATAACAGTAAAGCTGTAACTAGCTTGAGTCTCATAATCGGGCTCAACGCTGAGGGTAACCTCCCCGCTAGTAGCATCAATCGAGAATAGTGCCGCATCATCACCCGCTTTTAAGCTGTAAGTCACGGCGCCGCTATCGGTCGCTGTGGCGGTATAGACTAATTGACCGGCACCACTATTCTCATCAATAGCAGTTGCTGTAGCGCCAGAGGTAAATTGTGGCGCGTTTTCGTCCAGATTGTTAACCGCAAGGGTGACACTCTGCTCTGAGCTGTTACCGGCATTATCAGTCGCAATTACCGTGAAACTGTAGCTGGGTTTGGTTTCGAAGTCGGGATCACCGCTAAGGGTAACCTGCCCGCTGTTAGCATCAATCGAGAATAGCCCAGCATCATCACCCGCTTTCAGACTATAAGTCACGGTACCTGTATCGGTCGCTGTGGCGGTATAGACCAATCGACCGGCACCACTATTCTCATCAATAGCATCAGCTATGGCACCGGAGGTGAATTGTGGGGCACCTTCATCTAAATCGTTAATATTCAGAGTGACCGTCTGTTCAGTGCTGTTATTCGAATCATCGGTTGCGATAACAGTAAAGCTGTAACTGGCTTGAGCCTCGTAATCGGGATTACCGCTGAGGGTAACCTCCCCGCTAGTAGCATCAATCGAGAATAGCCCGGCATCATCGCCCGCTTTCAGACTGTAAGTCACGCTACCTGTATCGGTCGCTGTGGCGGTATAGACCAATCGACCGGCACCACTATTCTCATCAATGGCAGTTGCTGTAGCACCGGAGGTGAATTGTGGGGCACCTTCATCTAAATCGTTAATATTCAGAGTGACCGTCTGTTCAGTGCTGTTATTCGAATCATCGGTTGCGATAACAGTAAAGCTGTAACTGGCTTGAGCCTCGTAATCGGGATTACCGCTGAGGGTAACCTCCCCGCTATTAGCATCAATCGAGAATAGCCCGGCATCAGCGCCCGCTTTTAAGCTGTAAGTCACGGTACCGCTATCGGTCGCTGTGGCGGTATAGACTAATTGACCGGCACCACTATTCTCATCAATAGCAGTTGCTGTAGCGCCAGAGGTGAATTGTGGGGCGTTTTCGTCCAGATTGTTAACCGCAAGGGTGACACTCTGCTCTGAGCTGTTACCGGCATTATCAGTCGCAATTACCGTGAAACTGTAGTCTTTGTTTCGGTTGCTCGGTTGCGTCTATGAGTATGTTTTCGATATTATTTTTCTCAAAAAACTCTTTAAATTCAGTGGGATCCTTAAATTTTCTAATTGGCATACATTCTAACTCATTTAATGCGTGCTCCAAAACAGAGAGACCAAATGCTTGAATTTTGTGCGCATAAGATGATGATATTCCAGCCACAAAACCCAAGTTATCATAAGTTAATCCACTCTTTAAACTGAACAGCGTAAAAAATAAAAGTTCCTCTGTGTTTTTGATACAGAATTCATCACCAATTTCAATCGTATTTTTAAGTAATTTCGATTCGATAATACTAGAGTGGCTTTTTTCGAAAGTTTCCAAAATTAAGTAAAACTGCTTTTTCTTTATGCCAGTAGCAGCAGCCCAACCTCTATCAGTATTTAACTCTGATGTGCTAAATTTCATCATTAAAACCTTTCAAAAAATTGTTTAAAAAAATTAATTATAAACTATATGGTTTGATTGGGAAACAACTTTACTAATTGACCGGCACCACTATTCTCATCAATAGCAGTTGCTGTAGCGCCAGAGGTAAATTGTGGGGCGTTTTCGTCCAAATTGTTAACCGCAAGGGTGACACTCTGTTCTGAGCTGTTACCGGCATCGTCGGTTGCAATTACCGTGAAGCTGTAGCTAGCTTTAGCCTCATAATCGGGATTACCTGTGAGGGTAACCTCCCCACTATTAGCAT
This sequence comes from Ectothiorhodospiraceae bacterium BW-2, assembly GCA_008375315.1. Taxonomy (NCBI): domain Bacteria; kingdom Pseudomonadati; phylum Pseudomonadota; class Gammaproteobacteria; order Chromatiales; family Ectothiorhodospiraceae; species Ectothiorhodospiraceae bacterium BW-2. The sequence continues at coordinate 3,743,293 of CP032507.1, forward strand.
CAATCGAGAATAGTGCCGCGTCATCACCCGCTTTTAAGCTGTAAGTCACGGTACCGCTATCGGTCGCTGTGGCGGTATAGACTAATTGACCGGCACCACTATTCTCATCAATAGCAGTTGCTATGGCGCCAGAGGTGAATTGTGGGGCGTTTTCGTCCAGATTGTTAACCGCAAGGGTGATACTCTGCTCTGAGCTGTTACCGGCATTATCAGTCGCAATTACGGTAAAGCTGTAGCTAGCTTTAGCTTCATAATCGGGATCACCTGTGAGGGTAACCTCCCCACTATTAGCATCAATCGAGAATAGCCCGGCATCAGCGCCCGTTTTTAAGCTGTAAGTCACGGTGCCGCTATCGGTCGCTGTGGCGGTATAGATGACTTGTTCGGCACCACTATTCTCATCAATAGCATCAGCTATGGCACCGGAGGTGAATTGTGGGGCACCTTCATCTAAATCGTTAATATTCAGAGTGACCGTCTGTTCAGTGCTGTTATTCGAATCATCGGTCGCAATTACCGTGAAGCTGTAACTGGCTTTAGCTTCATAATCGGGATTACCTGTGAGGGTAACCTCCCCGCTAGTAGCATCAATCGAGAATAGCCCGGCATCAGCGCCCGTTTTTAAGCTGTAAGTCACGGTACCGCTATCGGTTGCTGTGGCGGTATAGATAACTTGCTCCGCACCACTATTCTCATCAATGGCAGTTGCTGTGGCGCCAGAGGTGAATTGTGGGGCACCTTCATCTAAATCGTTAATATTCAGCGTGACCGTCTGTTCGGTGCTGTTATTCGAATCATCGGTTGCGATAACAGTAAAGCTATAGCTAGCTTTAGATTCATAATCGGGATTACTACTAAGAGTAACCTCCCCACTATTAGCATTAATTGAGAATAGTGCCGCATCATCGCCCGTTTTTAAGCTGTAAGTCACGGTACCGCTATCGGTCGCTGTGGCGGTATAGATGACTTGTTCGGTACCACTATTTTCATCAATGGCATCAGCTATGGCACCGGAGGTGAATTGAGGGGCACCTTCATCTAAGTCATTGACGGCAAGGGTGACGCTCTGCTCTGAGCTGTTACCGGCAGCATCGGTCGCGATAACAGTAAAGCTGTAACTAGCTTGAGTCTCATAATCGGGATCAACGCTGAGTGTGACCTCCCCACTATTAGCATCAATCGAGAATAGTGCGGCGTCATCACCCGCTTTTAAGCTGTAAGTCACGGTACCGCTATCGGTCGCGACGGCGGTATAGACTAATTGACCGGCACCACTATTCTCATCAATGGCGGCTGTTGCAATAGCCGAAGCAAATACAGGGTTAAAAGAGTCGTAGGTAAAAGAAAAATTATTAACAGATGAGACATTACCCGCTGCGTCCACCTGTCTGACATAAACAATATTTTCACCTTCAACAGGAGTTAACTCTACACTGCTCCAGTTAGTATTGTCGGCACTATACTCCACCTTTGCCCCGACTTCCAAATCTGATACTGTGTATGCGCCATTATTAGTAACAAGGTCTGAATCATCTCTTCCGCTATCTGTTATTAAAGCCACAGTTGGCGCTGAAGGAACCGAAGTATCAAGAACAAACACTCCCCCTTCAACTGTAGTACTATTTCCTAACTGGTCTGTTATAAAGAGACTCGATGTAATAACCCCATCACTCAACGAGCTCAAATCGATAAAGTAAGTTCCATTTGCTGCAACCACCTCTGAGACAACACTACTTCCGTCACTAAACTCTACTGTAACATCTGTACCAGAAGCAACTCCTGCTACCGTATATACTACAGAGCTTTTTTCCACACTATTAATTAAATCATCTGCAACTCCAAATATAATTTCAGCAATAACAACGCTCTCTATTGATGTGGTCAGGTTCACAACATCTGAAGAGCGTTCCAAATCCGATACATCTCCGGTTTCAACCGCCTTAACAATATCTTTTTTTACCGCATCCGCAACAACCTGAGTCTGCGCAAGCTTAGCAAGCAAAACTGAAGCGCTACCATCTTCGGTTTGAGCGGCAGCAGTTTCGGCCATAACAGTATTCACATTAACTATAGAAGCTGACAAAGCTTGAGAAACATTATCAATTTTAGACAGTTTTTCTACCGAAGATGTCACCTCCTCTGCTGAGGATTTTATCACTGAACCAACAGTACTCTCTGACTGAAGATCAAGTTGACCATTTTCAATAACAGAAGAGCTTATCACGCTATCAGATAGTGATTTAAATACTGCATCAGCCGCCGACTTCTCATCCGAAACGCCTAAACTTGATATTGCAGTTGCCGACTGGTTCACAACATTTACGATTTGCACCGCTAAAGATTGTAACTCCAGAGCACTTTTTTGAACTTCACTACTTGAGTTAAGATCATTTGCTGTAGCGATGGGATCAAAATTTAACAGATCTACACTGGGATCAATATTAAATACCTTTGTGACCTTACTCAGAGCATCATCTACAGTGATATTGCCATTTGAATTTTGCACAATCTGATCCACCAGCGTGGTGATTGGAGAGATTACCGTAGAACCCTCTGGTGCAGTAAAAGTTCCCTCAAAAAGCAATCCAGTAGAGATGTCAATACCACCAGTTGCTATAAGATTACCGCGACCTTCAATAAGCTGAAAATCTCCGTTTTCATCTGTAACGGTTTTTGCCTCACCCTCATCCCATGCTCTATTGCCGTTCACATCTATAAATACTGTTGCACCAGCAATATAGCCATCACTTACCTTTCCTTGAATTACATCCTGCTGCTGACTATTAGGTTCTGGATCAGGATTAATAATTTGCGACCCATTTTCAATTTCTGGATATTGTAATTCTGGTTGAGGTTGGGGTTGGGGTTGGGGTTGGGGTTCCGGCTGAGCTTGATATTGTGATTCTGGTTCGGGTTGCGGTTGCGATTCCGGCTGAGGTTGAAGTTGCAACTCTGGTTGGGGTTGCGGTTGCGATTCCGGCTGAGGTTGAAGTTGCAATTCTGGTTCGGGTTGAGGTTGCGATTCCGGCTGAGGTTGAAGTTGCAACTCTGGTTGGGGTTGCGGTTGCGATTCCTGCTGAGGTTGGAGTTGCAATTCCGATTCGGGTTGCGGTTGTGATTCCGGTTGAACTGAAGATAAAATGGTGAGCGGAGCACCTGTCAATTGAAAATTGGACTCCTCAGAATCAAAAGATTGAAAAACATCTGTGTTTAATGAGAAACCAACAGGCAAACCATCTGCAAATTCTCTCCTGTTATAATCCCCATAAATATTATTCAAATCAAGCTTATCGTAATCATTTTTCACAAATTCAGCTAAAGCAGATTTATCAACCGACAGCTCCAGAGAGAGAATGGTTAAAAAATCATTAAAATCAACCTCTCCTGCCTCTATCTTCTCAACCCATCCTTGCAGCTCATCCTCACTTAAACCTAACCCAGTAATAGATAAATAAATTTCCGACAACCGTTCAACTAACCCACCAAAATCTTTAGCTCCAATCTGATTAATATTTTTTTCTACTTCAGATTGAACATCGGATTGGGCAGCACTATCTCCGTTTAACTCTCCTTTTGCTGTCTCTTTTGCACCCTCCCCCGAGTTCAGGTAGTCTGCCTTAGCCTCCTTGACTAACAAAGCCAAACTGACAACCACCAGAGAAAGCTGATATTTTCTGTTAGCAGAGAGCGCGCGATGCTTATCTTTATCCAAATATAACTTCAGCCTTTCAGCAGTAACAGATGCCAAATAAACAACATGATAATAACTCACTTTTTCACAACGAAAAAGATTCGATTTTTCAAAAAGTCTATCAGCTGAAATCATAACAAAAACCTTAATTACCAGTTAACCCAAATAACCAATCAATTTTATCTGCACATATATTTAATTAAAGACTCACACACTCTAACCCCCCCCCTTAATCGTAGACTCATACAACCTACTAACATAACCACGATTAAGGCGAATAACACATAATAATCTAAAGTATGACTTAGCGACTTATCACGCTTAAGGTGATTTAAATAGCGCAACACACTTCACAGAGCCTTGTGTAATTAAATTTAACTATATTTTAGAAACAAAGTTAACCATTTACTAATAGATTTTCCTGCTATATTCGCTTTTACGCAGTTTTGCGTACCTTGAAAATAAACTCATAAAAAGGATAGGAAATCCAACCGCCTACGCCAAAGTATCCCCCAGCTCCGGAGCGCCGTCAAGATTCGGTCAGAGCCCCTTCTGACCACCGGAAGGCGAGGATGAAACAGAAATTGGCCTGTCGGGAGGTGTTTGAGGCGGTTGTCGCCGCAGGGAGAGAGACGGAAAGAAGCGGGTTTCGCGCGAGCGGCAACGGTCGGTCCGGCAGCCCCTCGGCGGGCTGCTACCAGGAGACTCGTTGATCGTATTCGTACTCCGGCTCGGGCTGGGCGAGAGGGTCGCCCTGAAGGGAATCCTCGGCGTCGATGGCGTCCTCCACGGACTCTTCGTACCACTCTGGCGGTCCCCTGGCGGAGGCGATTCGTGGCGGGGCGGCGGGTTCGCCGATGTGCTCCAGGATAGCCCGCACCTCCACGGCCTCGGTGATGAAGGCGATGATCTGCATCTCGGCCCCGCACTGGGGGCAGGTCAAAGGGAACGCTTCGTAAATGCGAGCCAGCAGCATGGCCCAGAGGTAGCGGGCGGGGGATCGCCCGATAGCCACCGGAGGGTCGTCCGCTGCCGTCTCTACCGCCGGTTTCGTTTCAGGCTCCGCCGCCACGGGCTCGGGCGCGAGGGCGGTTACCGCCGGCCGCAGTGGTGAGTTGGGGGCGAGCACGCCGTAGTAGCGATGCCGGTGTTGCCTGGGCGGCGGAACCAGGGCGGCGATGCGCCCGATCAGTTCGAGCGGCGAGAGGATGATCTGGGTTTGCCCGTCCGGGCCGGGCTTGGACAGGTGGTAGATCAACCGCTGGGCATCGATCTCCTCCAGTCGGTCGGCGGCGAAAGGCGGGCGGGCGCAGTAGCGCAGCAGACGCTCCATGCCTCGCCGGTCGTGTGCCTCGATCCGCACGCTGGCGTCGAGGGAGAACCCGCCGCCGTGATCCCACTGCTCCATCTCCTGGCGATCTGCCTTTTCCAGCAATCCCCGCCGCACGAACGCCCGCAAGATGCGGCGGCGGATTTGGGTCTGCACCGCCTCGGCGTCGTCCGCATCGAGTTCCTCCACTTCGATGAAGTGTACGCCCTGCTCCGGGTCGGGTTCGAAAATGCCGTCGATGAAGACGACATGGAAATGCGTGTGTTCGTTGAGTGAAGAGCCGAATCGGTGGATGAACGCCACCGCGCCGGTTCGCGCCTTCGGACCTGCCCCAGGGCTCTGTTCGCGCAAGTGTTGCTCGACGGCATCGAGGAAGATGCGCAAAGCGCTGCTGAGCGCCTTGCGGTCGTGCTGGAGGTGGTAGCGCAGCCGCTTGGGCAGGGAGAGCACCCATTGGCGTACCGGCAGCCGGGGCAGGACATGATCGGTGAGGTGAGCAGCGGTCTCCGCCATCCGCCGGGTGTTGCACGAAGGGCAGACGCCCCGCCCTTTGCAGGAGAAGGCAATCAGGAAATCATGGCCGCATTCGTCACAGCGGGCGCGGGCGAACCCATAGGCGAGGATACCGCACTCCAGAAATCGGCGTAGTTCCCGTTCGGCGTGAGGGGAGACTCGCTCCTGCTCCCAGTCGTCATGGCACAGGGCAAGGAAGGTCTCTAGGTGGTTTTGCACCACCCGATACAGCGGGGTGTCGGCGGGCCGACGCGCTCGGTAGGGGGCTGGGATGCATCCCGGCGTTTGGGCGGCCATTGGCGAGTCTAGGGTGAAATGCGGATCGTTAGCATTTTATTTCCTAATCTTATTTTCTCAAAAAATGCTCTACCAAAGTCTATCGATACCATATTTATCAAACTCACTATCTTTGCTTACTAATGGAACCTGTTCATATAAACTAAGAGATAGGTAATTATATGAATTCATTATCCGACAATTCTCTTGGTATTAATATCTCAAACGATTACGAAATCTCAAGCTTGCTTAAGGATAGGAAATCCAACCGCCTACGCGAAAGTATCCACCGGAGGGCGATGATGGAGAAGAAATTGGCCTGTCGGGAGGTGTTTGAGGCGGTTGTCGCCGCAGGGAGAGAGACGGAAAGAAGCGGGTTTCGCGCGAGCGGCAACGGTCGGTCCGGCAGCCCCTCGGCGGGCTGCTACCAGGAGACTCGTTGATCGTGATAGTCAACCTGCCAGCCGTGACTCATCTAGGCTTTTGAGCATCAGAGATATTTTTAAACTAGCGGCCTCGGCACCCTTTAATCATCTTAGGGATCATCAGACTCTGTAGCCACGCCCCGTTCGGCCCAATCGTGCGCCATGAGGGGGTCGCTAGCTGTAGGGTCACCAGCGCGGCGGTGGGGACTCTTATCGTCCCGCCGCCCATTAAATAGCTAGCCAGCATCGACCAGGTCGGTTCGTGGCCAACTAGGAGTAGATGGCGCACCGAATCGGGCTGCTGCTGTAGCAGCGATATCACCTCCTCCACTGACGCGCCATAGAGCAGATCATTGCATTGAGATGGCGGTGGAGAGCGCAGCTCGTTGGCGACCAAAGCCCAGCTCTGCTGCGCTCTAAGCGCCGTCGAGCAGAGCACCTGCTGCGGAACTAGGCCACTACACTCTAGCCAGCCCCCCATGAGTGGCGCATCTCTTCGGCCCCGTTTAGCCAGTGGGCGTTGGTGATCGCTCTGCGCCCCACTCTCCCAGTCCGACTTGGCGTGTCGTAGTAGTGAGAGTAGTCGCGGCTTATCAGTCTCGTCAGTTAACACAGCGGTGACTCCTTAAGGGTTCATAGCAGTTAATGGGGGGGAAGAGAGGGCGAGTTAAGTAGTGAGCGCAGTAGCAGCTCTAGCGGATGGTAGAGCGCAATCTCAACCCCCCGTCGGCGTGCCTCGGCACCTAGATGGAGGGTACAGCCGATATTGGTGCTGATAATCGCGCCTAACGGCTGCTGCTGTAGCCACTGCAGTGGGGCGATCGCAAAACTAGCGGCATGCTCGGGATCGGATAGAAGATGGCTTCCTCCCGCCCCACAGCACCCATCGACAGGCAGCCTCTGCCAAACTAGCTGCGGAATCTTCGTCAGTAACTCCACCGCCTCGGCACTGTTATTTAGACGGTTACGGTTACTGCACGGGGTATGAAGGGCGTAGCTGCCCGACAGCGGGGCCGGCTGCCACGCATTAGGCCAGTATCGTAGCAGCAGCGCCTCGACTGTCGTGATTTTATCAAGCGCGGCAAAGGATAGTAGCTGCGCGATACAGCTACTACTCACCCCGACTAGCCAGTCAGCTCCACTTCGCTCTAACTGCGCTAGGGTCGCTAGCGCTAACCTATCTCCCTGCTCTATCTCACCGGCATGGCTATGCAGGGCGCCACAGCACTGGGGCTGGGTAAACTCCACCACCTCAAAGCCGCAGCTCTGTAGCAGCCGCTTTGCCGCCTCTAATGCCACCGGCTCTAGCTGGTTCCCCATACAGCCGCGAAACAGTGCCACTCGACCCTGTTGAGTCGAGGGTTGCGGAAGTGGCTCTAGGGGAAGTGGGCGGTAGTCGGGTAGCAGCGACTCTAACCGCGCTAGCTCCCCTCTCACCCATCCCCGCCTACGAACCACCCGTTGCAGACCACTCTTTTGGTACCACTGCCCCATCTGACCTAATAGCGCCAGAGAGCGGGGGTGCGCTACGGCGTCTAAGAGCCGCTCCCTGCCCCCATCGGCCGGCAGGGGTAGGATAGAGGCTCTAGCCGCCACCACAATCTCACTATATCGGACTTGTGAGGGGCAATGGGTCTCGCAGTTACGACAGAGTAGGCAGTGGTTTAGGGCAGTTTGATCGACCTCGGTTGGGGCGATCTCCCCCTTAGCCACCGCCTGTAGCAGCATCAAACGCCCTCGCGGCGACTCCGGCTCTCGCCCCTCGGCCAGAAAGGTGGGGCAGTGGGGTAGGCAGAGGCCACAGAGAACACACTGATCTATCGCTGCTAATAACTCGCTGCGCTGCATCATCACTCCTCTAGTCGGGAAGGTCGGCCATCGGTCGATTTAACTGTTCTACTACCGGCTCGGCAAACGCCCCATGAATACGGTATTGAAACATCGCCGCCTGCTCCACCTCCGGTTCAAAGAGATTCTGCAGCAGCCATAGCGCGGCCCCGACCTGCGGGCCAAGGATAATCGCCCCCGCGAGTGAGATAGTTTCGGTCAGTTTTGGAGCTATCGATAGCAGTAGGTTGAGCTGCTGCTGTGGTAGATCGATAGCGCCAGTCAATAGGGCGTTGCCCGGTACCGCCTTTAGCAACATATTGCTGCTGCTCATCTTGCCTCGGATGAAGCGAATATCGCCACGAATCGACTCATAACGAATATCGCGGCTACGCACATCGTCAAAGTTAAACAGCAGGTGGTTCGGTAACTTTTTCAGACTCAGCAGTTGCAGCAGACGAGTCGCCCCATTTTGGAGATCGCGAATTTTGCCATCGCGAGCGCTGAGAGTGATCTCACCGTGAAGTTTAGCTAAGGCAAAACTCTCCGGTGATCCGGGCCAGTTAAGCTCACCACTGGCGTTAAACTGCCCCTGCTGCAGCTCGCTCACAAAACCCCACTGCTGCAAGGTCGCCCCTAAATCGCTGCTAGTGAGCTTCACTTTCGCTCGGGTCTGCTCATTAGGGCGCCAGCTACCACTGGCATTAAACTGGTAGTTAGCCCCCTCTAATGTCAGGGTCGGCACCCACCACTCCCCCTGACGAGGCACCATTTTGAGTCTTAATGCCCCTAGCTTTCGCTCATCTATCCACAGCTCTTTGATGGCCACATTAACCGGTATCATCCCCTCCCGTATCACAGGCTCAGTCGCCTCGCCTCGCTCTTGATCCCTCGGCTCTGCCGCCCTCACCACCGTTAGCCGCTCCATATCGATATCAATCGGCAAGGTTAGCTCCTTTTGGCTACCGAACGGCAGTAGCTGCTGCCACTCTTTTAGCGCCACTTCGCCCCCCCCCGTGACCACAATACCGCTCCCCCCCTGCTGCGGTAGCGGGGCCTCGGTTGGCCCTAGGTGGAGCCGTAGCTGCTGTAATGTCTCTGCCTGTCGCTGTATATTGACCCCGACCCGCTCCCCTAGCTGAAGCTGAAACCGCTGCTGCTCCGGCTCAAGCTGTCCCCAAAACTGTAGCCGTAGCGGCTCCCCAATCGCTTTGGTGAGCGGCTTAGGTAGATTGAGCGCTAACGGCTCTAATTGGCTCTCAAATTCGACTCGAATCGCCCCCTGTTGCGGCAGTTGTAGCCGTAACTGCCAAGAGCTCCCCCCCGTAACGGCGCGGCTCGGCAGCGACAGCAGCGACTGCCACCCCTGATCGGAGAGGCTACCTACCGCCGCTAGAGTCAAAGTTTGACTCTCGCGCTCTCGCTCTAGCGCTAAGCGAAGCGGTTGCGAGTCGAAGCTGCCTAGCAGGGTACCGCTGTTAAAGCCTTGCTTATCAAAGTTCAGCTCCCCAGAGAGATCGGTGGCCGTTAGCCTATCAAAGGCGGTCATCCTCCCCTGCTGTAGCACCATCTTACCCGCCACAGTGAGCTCCTGATCTTCGAAGGTAAGGGGGCGATTGAGCGGGATCTGTAAGGTTAACTTCACCTCAGCCCGACCCGCCTGCGGCGCTATCTGTGCCCCAACTTGGTGAGCCCGCTGCTGTAGCGGGGTCTGTGCTAGCAGGGGGAGTAGCTGCGGCAGCGGCAGCGACAGCTCCCCTTCAGCACTTAGCTGCGCTCGGCGCATATCGGCGATCTGTACCCGCGTCTGACGCAGCGTTGCCGCTGCCATCTTCGCCTCGGTCGCAAAGATATCCATCGACTGGTTATAGAAGCGAAGCTGGCCTCGAATCGCCTCTAGCGCTGGCCAGTGAGAGTTAAAGACTATAGAGAGGTTTTCGGCACGGGCACGAACATCGATCACGCTACTCGGAGCGAGCTGGAGTAGCTCCTCTAGCGTGCCAAACATGAGCAGCCGTCCGCCACTCATCCGACCGGCTGTAAAGGCCTGTTGTAGCCAAACGGCCGTTTGCGGCGGCAGCAGTCGCTGCGGTAGTAGCTCGGTTATCGCGATCGCTTGCGGCAGCTCAAAGCGCGCTTGGGTATCGATATGGAGCGGCTGCTGCGGCGGCTGTTTTAGGCGCAGATCCCCCTGTAGCGTTAGCAGCGGCCCTTGCAGCAGTAGATCGCGCCCCCGCAGATGCCAGCCGCCCTCACCCTCCCTATCACCATGGTGTAGCTGCCACTCCCCCCGCAAGGTGCCCAAATCGAGCCGCTCAATGCCGGCCGTAGGGATTGAGAGCACCACTCCCTCTGCTTGGAGCGATAGGTGTAGCTGCTCCTCCCCCAGACGAATCCAGCTATGGTGCAACACCCCGCGATGGAGCGTTAGCGGTAGCTCTAGCCAGGGCTGTAGCAGCGGTTGCCACTGTGATAGATCGACCCGCTGTAGCCCAATATCGGTCTGCTGGCCACGATTGAGCAGATGGATCTGCTGTGGTTCGCCCTCACCACTGACAAACTGCACCACCGCCTGCCACCCCTGTGGCACCGGTTGCCACACCAGTCCCCCCTCCATCGGCGGCAGCGGCTTCGCTGCGCCTTTAATGGCGGGAGTCGCTGGGGTGAAGCGCCAATTCGACTGTAGTTGTAGGGGCTCCCCCTGCTCAAAATCGAGCCAAATCTGGCTACTAAGATCACCTGGTAGCTGTGGTAGCGATAACGACTGGTTAAACAGGTAGAGCGAGGCGGTAGGGGCGAGCACCCCCGACAGATAGTTCTGTAGCTCCCCTTTAAGTAGCGTCTTACCTAGTAGCGGTTCTGCCTCTAGTCGTGCCTGAAAATAGCTACTAAACCCCTGCTGTTGCAGTCGCAGCGCCTCAATCACAAGCTGCTCTGGTGGTGAGTTAAGGGGGAGCCCGGCATCTCGGGGCACGCTCACCTCGACACGCGCTATCTGTAGCTGCTGTTGCAGCAGCAGTCGATCGAGCCAGTCGGAGAGCTGCGACTGCGATACGGTCGCTGTAGCGCTATGTGAGCGCTGTGGTAGTTTTAGCTGCAACAGCTCTAGCTGTAGCTGCGCTAAAACCGGTTGTCGGTGGAGCAGCGAACGCAGCAGATTGAGCGAAAGCTCCCCCTGTTGTAGCGTCACCAGCGGTTCACCGGCACGATTTTGTAGCTGTAGCTGCTCAAAACGGAGCAGAGGATCCCGCTGCCACCCCCACCCCTGCAACTCGATAGCGACCAGCGACACCCCCTGCGGCTCTAAATAGCGGTTGAGCAGCGGCAGCAGCGAGTCGATCTGACTAATCGTTAGCCGCAGCGCGGTACTCGCGATCGCCATCCCCAGCAGCAGCAGCCACAGTAGCCGCCATACGACTCGGCCCGCGCCACGAAATCTCACCCTCAATCCCAACCGAGTCGCGGCAGTTACATGAGGACTATATCGAACTGCTCGCGACTATAGAGTAGCTCGGCTTGCAGTCGAATTTCGCGCTCGACAAACTCCTCTAGCTCCGCTAACGCGGTAGAGAGATCGTCTTCGAGTACATCGATAACCTCAGGTGCCGCAAGAACCAACAGGCTTGGGGTATCGTAGGCTTTGGCCTCACGCATAATTTCGCGAAAAATTTCGTAACAGACCGACTCGGCTGTTTTCACCTTGCCACGACCGCCACAGACAGGACACTCCTCACACAGCACCTGCTCTAGACTCTCGCGCGTGCGTTTACGGGTCATCTGCACCAATCCTAACGGCGAGACATCGCTAATATGGGTCTTCGCATGATCGCGCTCTAACGCCCGCTCCAGAGTGCGTAACACCTGCCGCCGATGCTCCAGCTCATTCATATCGATAAAATCGATAATAATAATGCCGCCCAAGTTGCGCAGCCGTAGCTGCCGTGCTAAGGCCGCCGTCGCCTCCAAATTGGTTTTAAAGATCGTCTCTTCCAGATTACGATGGCCCACAAAGGCACCGGTATTGACATCGATTGTCGTCATCGCTTCGGTCTGATCGACAATCAGATAGCCGCCCGATTTAAGCTCAACCTTGCGCCCTAGCGCCCGCTGAATCTCATCTTCAACCCCATGGAGATCAAACAGCGGTCGCTCACCGGTATAGGGGACGATCCTATCCCCTAGCTCAGGAATGAGCCGAGAGGCAAATTTAATCACCTTATCGTAGGTAATTTGGGAGTCGATACGAATCTTCTCGATCTCTTCAGTGGCCAGATCACGCATGGTGCGCATCACTAGCGGCATATCCTCATGCAGTAGCGTCGGGCCGGTTGTGGCGGCGATATTCTCCTCAATGGAGCTCCAGAGCCGTTGCAGAAACTTAATATCCTGCCTAAGAGCACTCTCCGTCACCCCATCGGCGGCAGTACGGACAATAAAGCCCCCCTTTAGGGTACCGCTCTCATCGACGACTGTACGAATTAGCCGCCTCAGCCGATCTCGCTCACTCTCATCCTCAATTCGTTGTGAGACCCCAATCTGCCGACTCCCCGGCAGATAGACTAGAAAACGGGACGGAATCGAGAGCTGGGTTGTCAACCGCGCCCCCTTGCTCCCTAAGGGATCTTTGGCCACTTGGACAATAATCTCCTCACCATCGTGCAGTAACTGTCGAATCGACGGTACCCCCTCGCCGTTAAACTCTGCCCGCTCGCGGTTCAGAAGTAGATCTGAGGCGTGCAAAAAGGCGGTGCGCTCCAGATTGATATCGACAAACGCCGCCTGCATTCCGGGCAGAACCCGACAGATACGACCGCGATAGATATTGCCCACCAGACCGCGCTTTTTACAGCGCTCAATGTGAACCTCCTGCAACACGCCATTTTCGACATAGGCCACCCGCGTCTCCTCGGGGGTCACATTGATTAGTAACTCTTCGCTCATCTCTACCTTGTTAATAGACTTTACTGCCATGTTCGCCCAAAATCGGAAACCCGAACTGCTGTAGCAGTCGCGCTGTCTCAAACAGCGGTAGGCCCACCACATTGGAGTAGCTACCGTGTAGTTGCTCGACAAATAGCGCTCCTCGCCCCTGAATCGCGTAGCCCCCCGCCTTATCTCGCGGCTCACCACTCTGCCAGTAGGCCTCCATGAGCGGCTCACTCAGTTCGGTAAACTTCACCCGACTCACGACCCGCTCTACCCGATCAAAATTGTTCGATACGAGCGCCACGGCGGTCATCACCTGATGCTCTCGCCCCGACAGCCGCGCCATCATCTGCATAAAGTCGCGCCTATCTTTCGGCTTACCGAGGATCTCCCCCTCACCCACCACGATCGCCGTATCGGCACCTAGCACCAGATGGCGCGGAAAGGCCCCCTCGACCACTCTCGCCTTATTAAGCGCCATACGCTCTACGTAACTAGCGGGCGACTCGCCACGGCGGGGCGTCTCATCAATTTTGCTAACCTGTTGCCGAAACGACACGCCGATTTGGGTTAACAGTTCCGCACGACGAGGCGATGCCGAAGCGAGAATTAACGACAACGCACTGGTCACTGTCACAAGCGATGGTAGGGGTGGTTATTGAGCAGCGACCAGGCGCGATAGAGCTGCTCGGCGACCACGATTCGCACCAGCGGGTGGGGCAGCGTGAGCGGCGAGAGTGACCAGCTCTGCTGACAACCACGCGATAGCTCAGACTCAATACCATCTGGCCCGCCGACAATCAGCGCCACCGGTCGCGCCAACTGCTGCCACTGCGCTAGCTGTGAGGCTAGCTGCTCGGTACTCCAGCGCTGACCCTCCACCTCTAGCGCCACGGTATGGGCACGGGGGGGGAGTGCCGCCTCAATGAGCCCCGCCTCCTGCCGTTTCAGTCGCTCAATGTCGCCCTTTTGACTCCGTTTAGGGAGCGGTAGCACCTTTAGGATCAAATTGACCTCGCGCTGTAGTCTGCGGGCGTAGTGGGCATAACCGGCCTCAACCCACGCCTCAGCTCGGTTCGCCACACTAATAAGGTAGAGATTCATACCGCCGCAGCGGGTGCCTCATCACCCCATAACTTCTCCAAATTATAAAAAGCGCGCGTCTCAGGTAGCATCACATGGACGACCACATCGCCTAAATCGACCAAAATCCAGCCACTCGACGGCTCCCCCTCGACACCTAACGGCACTACAGCCGCCGCCTTGCTCTTTTCGACCACACTCTCGGCGAGGGATTGTAGTTGGCGGCTCGAACTGCCGGAGGCGACAATGAGGGTGTCGGTCACCGAGGTCTTACCGATCACATTTAGCACCTTAATGTCGTTCCCTTTCAGATCCTCTAGCGCATCAACGGCTAACTGGGCTAACTCTTTACTCTGCATACTCTTCTATCTGCTCTATCTCTTTGGCCGCATAACAGCCATGTTGTTCTATCAATTGAATCACACTATCGGGGGTTAAATAGCGTATCGACCCCCCCCGCGCTAGCTGCTGTCGAATAGCGCTAGCGCTAATCTCCAACGGAGTCACTGCTACCTCAACCACCTCAGCCAGCGCCGCAGTGGCGCTATCGAGCTCGGCCACCCCCACTCGCCGCTGCCATAGCGGCTGTAGCGGTTCGGCAAGTGTCTCATCTCGCAAAGGGTAGCCGGGGCGGGTCATCACCACCAACCGACAGAGAGTCAGTAGCTGCCGCCAGCGTGACCAGCAGTGCAGTTTGACAAAGGCATCCGCCCCCATCAGCCAAAAAGGCATCGGCTGCCCCTCTCGCTGACGCTGCCACTCTAACAGGGTATCGACGGTGTAGGAAGTGCCGCAGCGCTGCTGTTCGATCGGATTGAGCCGAAAACGGCGATTCTGTTGCAGCGCCAGCTCAACCATTTTTAGTCGCAGCGAGGGGGCTACCTCTGGTCGATCACGCAGCGGGGGCAGCGCGGCGGGCAGAAATTCGACTCGCTCAAGCCGTAGCTGCTCCGCCACCTCCTCTGCGACGCGCAGGTGACCGTAGTGGATCGGATTGAAAGTCCCCCCGAACAGAGCGATCCGACCCTCTATCACCTCGCCCACCACCGCTGACGCAGCAGTAGCGCATCGGGTTCGGGCTGGGGTTCGGGCGGGACTATCTTCGGCTGCGACTTAGCTTCGACAACCCGCTTAGCGAGACTAAACAGCTCACTCTCTAGCCGCTGTAGCTCCTGCTGTAGCTCCAGAGTCAGACTCTGCTGCTGTAACTGCTGCTGCCGCAGCCGCTCTAGTCGCGCTTGGGTTAAGAGCCAATGATCATCCCACCCCTCTAACTGCTCTAGTGCTCGCCTATGGCGATTGGCCAGTGTCACGGCGGCAATGAGATCGATCTGCGCCACCTGCTGCTGCGAGGGGATCTGCAAACGACTACCCGGTTTAAGCTGCCAAATATTATCGTTAGTAAACGCCTGGCGGTTAAGATAGTAGAGCGCCACCATCCAGCGCTGCCAATGCCACGGCGACTCGCCGCGTAACTGACGCGCAATCTGATCCAGACGCTCCCCCTCCCCTACCGGGCCGTAGTAGCGCTCGGAGGCTACCGTCGTGCCAAGAAACACCAGCGAGCCGCAGAGCAGAGCAAAGGCTATTCTACTGCCGAATATGGCCGTCACCGATGACGATATATTTTTGCGAGGTCAGCCCCTCCAGCCCGACGGGGCCACGGGCGTGAATTTTATCGGTACTAATACCGATCTCAGCCCCCAAACCGTACTCAAAGCCATCGGCAAAGCGGGTAGAGGCGTTCACCATGACCGAACTCGAATCGACCTCAGTCAGAAAACGGCGTGCGGTCGTCAAATTTTCGGTCACAATCGCTTCGGTATGGCCCGAACTGTGGCGCTGAATATGGGCGATCGCCTCATCGATACCGGCCACAGTACGAATCGACAAAATCGGTGCCAGATATTCCGTATCCCAATCCTCATCCCTAGCCGATACCATATCGGCAACGATCTCTTTAGTCAGAGGACAGCCCCTCAGCTCCACCCCTTTCGCGCGGTACTGCCGCACAAGCTCCGGTAAAATTCGCTCGGCCACCGAAGCGGCAATAAGCAGCGTCTCCATTGCGTTGCAGACCCCATAACGGTGGGTTTTGGCGTTATAGGCGATCGCGATCCCCTTATCGAGATCGGCATCGCTATCGATATAGACATGGCAGATACCATTAAGGTGCTTAATAACCGGTACCTTCGCCTCGGCACTAATGCGTTCGATTAACCCCTTCCCCCCGCGTGGGACAATCACATCGACTAGCGACTGCATCCGAATTAGCTCGCCTACCGCCTCACGACTGGTGGTCGGCACCACCTGTACCGTCGCTGCCGGCAGAGCCGCCTGCTGTAGCCCGCGACTAATCGAGGCGGCAATCGCGTTATTCGAATAGTGCGCCTCCGAACCACCGCGCAAAATCGTCGCATTGCCCGATTTTAGGCAGAGCGCCGCCGCGTCAGCGGTCACATTAGGGCGCGACTCATAGATAATCCCAATCACCCCGAGCGGCACCCGCATCTTACCGACCTGTATCCCCGAGGGGCGCCGACTCATCTCGCTAATCGCCCCGACCGGATCGGGCAGAGCTGCAATCTGGCGCAACCCCTCTGCCATCGCGCTGACCCGTTCCGGATTGAGCGCTAATCTATCGAGTAGCGCCTCATCTAACCCCTTAGCCCTGCCCGCCTCAAGATCACGCCGATTCTCCTGCAATAGCTGACTCTGACTCTGTTCTAGATCGGTTGCTATCGCCAACAGAGCACTATTTTTCTGCCCTGTGGTTGCGGTGGCTAATACTCTAGCCGCCGCTTTAGCCGCCTCACCTAACCGCTGCATGAGCGCCTGCACTTGCTCCATCTACCTCTCCTAACACTTAATCCCAATCCGAATTTAGGGGCAGAATGATAGCAGCCTCTGTGCCAATTTGCGATAGCTGTTCATTGCTCTCATCGCTGTAGCGCCCGTTCTAGCTTTGGCCAGCACGAATGGCGCTCTATTTGTGCCATAAAACGCCTAAAGTGGCTGCGCAGATGACGCTTTAGGTGGGGGGTAATCTGGCGAGGAGGTAGCCGCTTTAGCGCCGCGAACAGTGCTAGGGCGTAGAGCGACTCAAGCTCTGAGAGATTGGCCTGTCGTACCGCATTGGGATTATAACAGCTACCACAGCCGCCACGATGGGTAAAGGCGCTATTAGCGAACATCACCCCAAAGCCCATATAGATCGCCAGCAGTTCGGTCGCATAGCCCCAACTCGCCTCTCCACCTGGGGGCGGCTCGCGACCCATTTGAGCCAAATAGTGGCCAATCACATGGGCAAAGGTGGCGATCATCCCCTCCGGTCTGGTGAGCTGATCGACCAGATAGGGGATCGGGATAAGTGCCGTCTCGGCCCCCGGCGGCATCGACTCTGCCGCTGGCCGGCGCAGTGGCGGCTCTATCGCCAGACGGAGACTCTCCACCGGCTGACACTGGAGCGAGGAGACGGCCACCAGCGGCCAGTGAGTGGTGCCGGCGTAGCGCTTAACATGATCCAAAATCAGATTGGCCATCGCATCGGAATGATCGGCCCGTCCGGGAAAGAAGCGCTCATTCGGTAGCACCAAGACCGTATGGTGCTGAAAAAAGTCGCTATCAAACTGCTCTAGCGCCCAGAGATAGGTATCGATAAGCCACTGTGTTGCCTGCGGTTCAACCACCGCCGCGGGTTTAAACCACTGCTTAACTGCCGTTAGTAGCGCCACGCCCCTCTCCCCACTAGCTGGCCAAAAAATAACCACAACCCCATCCAATCGACTCCTATCGCAACTTTAGTGAGTTATTCACCCACTTATCCACAAGAACTGTGGATAGTTAACGCGGCGCCTGCCCTAGCTCTTCAGCTAGGAGCTGCGCGAGCTCATCCTCTGAGAGCTGCTCTAGCTCCCCCTCTAATGCAGCGGCTAACTCCGCCGCCACCGCCTCGGTAGCCTTATCGGCATCGGAGTCACCGAGCCCTTGCCAACCGAGAACCTCATCGGCGATATGGCCCTGTAGTGCCTCAAGCGTTGGAAAGTCGAATAGCAGCGTCGAACGCAGCGTGGTGTTGAGCCGAGTCGCGAGGCGATTTTTTAGCTCAACCGCGCCTAGCGAGTCGAGCCCCAGTTCAAACAGCCGCTTGCGCGGGGCGATCGCCCTCCCATCGGCCAATCCCAACGCGCTGGCCACCTCATGCCGTAGCGCCTGCTCTAGTAGAGCGTGCCGCTCCTCTCTATCGGCCTGCTGTAACCGGGTCAAAAGCTCCCCACCGGCACGGCTATCGATCTGGACGAAGTGGCGATAGAGCGCCGTTACGGTACTACGCTGACCAAAGCGGTTCCAGTCGATAGAGGCGACCGCCATGTGACCATGCTCGCTGCCTAAACCTAAGAGCCGACCTAGCGTCATTAACGCCGGCTGTGGCTGCAACGGCTCAATACCGAGATCATAAAAGCGCTGTTGCAGCACTGTTGCCATCCCCAGCGACCAGGGCCCCCAGTTAATCGAGAGCCCCACCCGCCCCTCGCTGCGCCTTTGGGCAATAAAGCCATCGAGCCAGCCATTAGCGAGTGCATAGTTCGCCTGTCCTGCAGAGCCGAGTAGGGCAGCGATGGAGGAGAAGGTGACAAAGTGGTCTAACGGATCATCGAGAGTGAGCTGGTGCAGGTGGCGACACC
The DNA here is from genome assembly GCA_008375315.1 of Ectothiorhodospiraceae bacterium BW-2. NCBI lineage: Bacteria > Pseudomonadati > Pseudomonadota > Gammaproteobacteria > Chromatiales > Ectothiorhodospiraceae > Ectothiorhodospiraceae bacterium BW-2. The sequence goes on from CP032507.1 coordinate 3,762,049, forward strand.
CAGCCATTTTCGCTGCCATCACCGTCTCAAATCGCTGCCAGCTCTGCTCGGTGAGCGGCGCATCGTCGAGCCTCCCTGCTAGATGGAACACCCCTTTCAGTGGCGGAAGCTCTGCCCTTAATGGTGCCAATCCCGCCTGTAGCGCCCCAAAATCGGTCACATCGGCCTGAAGCAGTACCACCTGCGCCTGCTGTCGTAACGCGAGCAGCCGCTGCTGTTGCCCCTGATCGGGGGCGCGGCGGGCAATTAATACCACAGCCCCCGCCCCCCGCATCACCAGCCACTCGGCCAGCAGTAGCCCAATGTCGCCTAACCCCCCGCTAATCAGATAACTCGCCTCGGCACAGAACGATACGGTAGCCAAAGCTGATGGGTTATAGCGCTGTAGCTGCTGCTGCCATAGCTGACCGTTGTGCCAAGCTAGCTCGTGGCTCTGCTTGAGCGCCAGTAGTGGCGGCAGCGAATTAGGTGAGCCATCAAGCGGCAGATCGAGCCACTGGCAACAGAGCTGTGGATATTCACGCGCGATCACGCGCCACAGCGCGACCAGCGCCGTTACCGCAGGATTGAGCGTTGCCCCCTTGGCAACCGCAGCTCCCCCCCGAGTCAGTAGCCATAGGGTGAGTGTGCTATCGGTTAGCTGGCCTAATAGGGTCAGTAATGGTGCCACTAACGGCTGCAGCGCGGCATCATCACCACTCTCTAAGTCGAGCGGGGCGGCAAATAGAAGCGCGGTTACCCCCTCACGCTCAAGGCTATGGAGTTGGTCTAGTGCTATCGTTTGATAGTCATCCACCCCTTCAGCCTGTAGTAACGATAGGGCGATACCGGCTCGATCAGCCACGACGGCCCAACGCCCGCTAGCTGCCGGTGCGACGTCGGTAAACGGTAACCAGTCGGGGTGGTAGAGGTGATCATCATACCCCTTTCGTAGCTCCCGCAGTAGCTGCTGCTGCGCCACCCGTTTGGCTCGAAACCCCTCGATATGGAGTAGCCGCGCCCCCCTCTCATTGACCAGTTCGACCCGACTGACCACCTCCCCTCGCGCCTCATCCTCCTCTAGCAGCTCGATATAGCTCCAGAGCGGCTGCGGTAACGGCTCTGAGCGACCATAGTAGTCGAGCCTATCGATGGCAAACGGAATCACCACCTCATCAGACTCTATCGCCACTAGCGCAGCCAATACCTGCAGCGTGGAGTCAAAAAGACCCGGGTGGAGCTGTAGCTGCTCGCCCATTAGCTGCTTTAGCGGTGGCTCCAATCTGGCCAAAACGGCCCGCTCGCCGCGCCATAAGGCCCTAATCCAGCGAAACTCTTCGCCCAGTTCGATATGGCTCTGCCAGATATGTTCATAAAAGGGTTCGCTTAGCTGCCCACACTGTCGCTGCCATAACGGAAGTGGCGCGGCCTCTAGCCGAGGCTCTGTCAATGGCATCAGGCGACCGGTCGCGTGCTCCTCATAGTGGTTTGGCGTGTTAAAACTCACTAGCGCGAAACTCCCCTCGGGGTTGAGCTGTAGCTGTACGGTTCGCTCCCCCTCGGCAGGGAGTACTAACGGCTGGGGAAAGATCACCTCCGTTAAGCGGCACGCGCTCTGCCCCTGCTCCGCCTTGGCCGCCTCTAGCAGTAGCGATAGATGCCCCGCTCCCGGTACCACTACCTCACCAAAGACGCGATGCTGGGCGTAGAGCGGCAGGCGTTGGAGTGAGAAAACGCTCTGGTAGAGGCGACTCTCTAGCAGCGGTGCTACCACCGCCTCACCTAGCAGATCAGCCATCGCCTCGCCGCTATTGGTAACCGATGAAAGGGGGGCGGCGGTCGCCTCTCTCGATAGCCAAAAGCGCTGGCGCTGCCACGGGTAGCGCGGCAGCGCTACCCGATGGCTGCGATCAGTGGCGTAGAAACGCTCCCAGTTGATCGCCACCCCTCGTAGCGCCAAGGCGGCCACCGTGCGACTTAGCTGCTCCCCATCGGCAACGCTACTGCGAAGTGTCGGCAGCCAGAGCGCCGCCTCCCCCCCCGCTAGCGCCGCCCCTAGGCCGAGAAGGTTAGGCCGCGGGCCAATATCGATAAAGGTGTTATACCCCTGATCAAGCAGCCTCTGTAGCCCCTGGCCAAACTCGACCGGCTGGCGCAGATGGTTAACCCAGTAGTCGGGTGTCGCTAGCTCCTCTCCGCCCCAATCGCCACTGACATTGGCCATTAGGGGAATCTTTAGCTCACCAAAGTTGATCTGAGCCACGGCGGCAGCAAAATCGGCCAAAATCGGCTCCATCTGCGGGGTGTGGAAGGCGTGCGAGACCGAGAGGGGACGGGTCTCAATCTGCCGCTGCTCTAGCGCTGTGACTAGGTTGGCCACGGCGTGACTCTCTCCAGCGATCACGACATTAGCCGGACCGTTACGGGTCGCCACGACCACCTCTGGCTGCTGCGCTAACAGCGGTTTTAGCTCCGCTTCGGTCGCCATCACCGCTACCATACTCCCCTTAGCGGGTAGCGAGCCCATTAACTCAGCCCGCCGACAGATAAGCCTCAGCCCCTGCTCCAAACTCAATAGTCCAGAGATAGTTGCCGCCACATACTCTCCCACACTGTGGCCGATGAGAGCCTGCGGCTCTATCCCCCAGTGGAGTAGTAGCTGCGCTAGCGACCACTCCAACGCAAATAGCGCCGGTTGGGTATAGCGGGTGTGGTTAAGTTTGCTCTCCGCGGCCTCAGACCAGAATAGCTCTGGCAGCGTTAGCCCCAATAGCGGCGCTAAAATCTGATCACAGCGATCCATCGCGGCTCGAAATAGCGGCTCTCGCCGATAGAGCGCCTCACCCATGCCACGATACTGCGCCCCCTGACCGCTAAAGAGCCAGACCACTGCGGGGGCCTCCCCCGTCTGACTCTGTTGCTGCCAGTGGGGGCTCGCTTCGGCGGCCAGAAACTGGTTGATCCCCAGCAGTAGCTCTGCGCCTGACTCCCCCACCAGCGCCAGCCGCTGCTGCTGTAGTGGCCGGCTGACGGCACTGCTATAGCCAATCGCGGCCAACTCGGCCTGATCGCTCTGTTTAAGTCGCTGCCGATAACGATCGGCTAGCTGCCGCAGTGCGGTACTCTGTTGGGCAGATAGGAGCACAATAGTCTGTTGCAGTGGGGCCGTCGGCGCACCACTCTCTTCGCCTCTGTTGGCAACGGGGGCAGCTGAGAGGATGGCGTGCGCGTTAGTCCCGCCAAAGCCAAACGAGCTAATGGCGCTATAGCAAGCTACCGCCTCCGGCCACGGTTGCGTGGTATTGACCAGCTCAAACCGACTCCCTGCCAGCTCAATCAGTGGATTGAGTGTTTTAAAGTGGCCATTCGGTGGCAGTTGGCGATGGTGAATCGCCAGCACGCTCTTAATCAATCCGGCCATACCAGCCGCCGCCTCTAGGTGACCGACACGACTCTTAACCGCTCCTAAACGGCATGGCCGCTCCCCCTCTCCTAGCACCGCCTGTAGCGATTTGAACTCAATTGGATCGCCAAGTGCGGTGCCGGTTCCGTGGGTTTCGACATAGCCAATCTCACCGGCAACGACCCCACTATCGGCCAACGCCGCGCGAATCACCGCCTGCTGCGCTAGACCATTCGGTGCCGTCAGGCCGTTACTGCGGCCATCTTGGTTAACGGCTGTCCCTCGTACCACGGCCAGAATCGGATCGCCATCGCGCTCTGCCTCGCTAAGCCGTTTTAACACCACCACCCCGCACCCTTCGCTTCGTACATAGCCGTTCGCCTCGGCATCAAAAGTTTTACAGCGACCATCGGGCGAGAGCATCTGCGCCTGCGACAGCGCAATCGAAAGGGTTGGCGAGAGGAGGAGGTTCACCCCACCACTCAGCGCTAGCGAGCACTCCCCCCGACGAAGCGCCGCTACCGCCTGATGCAGCGCCACAAGGGATGAGGAGCAGGCGGTATCGATCGCCATACTCGGCCCATGAAAATCGAAACAGTAGGAGAGCCGATTCGCGGCAATAGAGTAGGCCTGCGCCGGAGCGGTATAGGGGCTAAGCTGTGCCCTATCGGCCAACTGCCACTCACTATAGTCGTGGGTACTGATGCCGATGAAGACGCCGGTATCGCTGCCGGCGAGTTGGTCGGGGTTAAGCCGCGCCGACTCTAGCGCCTGCCAGCTACACTCCAGTAACAGCCGCTGCTGCGGATCCATCACCTCAGCCTCTGGCGGGGTAATTCCAAATAGGGTCGGATCAAATTGATCGACTCCCTCGATAAAGCCGCCGCTACGGTTATTGATTCTACCCGGTGTGCCGGCTATCGGATCATAGAGCGCCGCGCTATCCCAGCGCTCAGCAGGGACATCGATAACGCCATCGCTCTCGCTACAAAGAAACGCCCAATAGGCCTCAGGGGAGTCGCTGCCGCCGGGCAGACGACAGCCGATGCCGATTAGCGCTATCGGTTCATGGGTTGAGGCTGACTGTTTCGGTGCAGGTTGTATCGCTACAGAAACGCCGCTAAGGTGGCGGCAGAGGGCGTCGATGGTCGGATATTCCCATAGGAGGGTTCCCGATAGCCCCTCCTCGCCTAACCACTCCTCTAAAGCGCCTATCAACTCGACCGCTGCGCGGGAGGTGAGGCCATAGTCGGCTAGCGGCGTCGTATCGTTAAGCATCGCTGCCGAGAGGTGCAGTCGCTGGCTTAACTGCTGGCGCAGCCAGCGCCGCAGTGTCTCGGGGTTTATTTGCCTCGCTATGCTCACCGAGTCACTCTCAGCGGAGCCTGCGCCCGAGTCATCCTCACGACACCAGCTAAAGTGGCTCTCAAAGCGCTTATCGAGCCACGCCTGCCGACAGCCACGGCGCTGAATTTTGCCGCTAGAGGTCTTTAACACTTGGCCTTTGCGCAGTAGCTGCAGGCCGTAGAGTTCAACCTCATGGGTTTCGGAGATCGCGCGGCGCAGGCTCGCTAACAGCGGTTGCCAATCCTCAAGCCGTTGCTCAACTTCGGCCACCACCACCAGATGCTCCTCGCCATCGCTCTCAATCGCGAAGGCGGCGCAGTGATCGCGCCGAATCAGATCGGAACTAGTCTGTAGCGTCCACTCAATATCCTGCGGATAGTGGTTCACTCCGGCGATAATGATTAAATCTTTCTCACGACCGGTCATATAGAGCTCACCACGGAGCATAAAGCCTAAATCGCCGCTACGCAGAAACGGCCCCCGCTGTGGCTGATCGATGAGGCGGGCGCGAAAGGTCGCTTCACTCTCCTCTGGACGCTGCCAGTAGCCGGCACCAACGCTCTCACCGCTAATCCAAATCTCACCTACTTCGCCATCGGGCAGCCGCTGCTTAGTGTCGGGATCGACAATCACAATATCCATCCCCTCGCCCGGAACGCCACAGCTCACGATCGCGCGATGTGGGCGCTCTCCCTCTGGAGAGAGCTCCTCAATGCGGTGCTGCTGCTCTAAAAGCGTCGCATCGGCATAACAGTATTGGGGTAAGCTTTGGTGAGGTTTTGCGGTTACTAATAGGGTCGCCTCTGCCAAGCCATAGGCCATATAGAGCGCTTCTGGATCTAACCCACACTCGGCGAAGGTCTGAATAAATCTCTCCACCGTATCGCGCCGAATCGGTTCGGCCCCATTACTCGCCTCTCGTAGTGAGCTTAAATCGAGCTGTTGGCGCTGTTTGGGGGTTATCTTTTGAATACACGCCTCATAGGCAAAGTTGGGGGCTTGGGTATGCGTCCCCTTAAAACGGCTAATCACCTCCAGCCAGCGTAGCGGTCGCTTTAAAAAAGTTAAAGGCGAGAGGATATAGCAGGGAATGCCGCTATAGAGCGGCTGAATCAGCCCATCGACTAAGCCGTAGTCGTGAAAATAGGGCATCCAGGTCACTTCAACGCTACTCTCGTCATACGCAAACGAGCGCTTTAATACAGCGCTATGGCGCATAATGTTAGCGTGAGTCAGCATCACCCCTTTCGGGGTCGAGGTCGAGCCGGAGGTGTATTGCAGATAGGCGATCGACTGCGGATCTATCGCCTCTAGCGCTTGCCACATTGAGGCTTGCGTTAAATCGACACGATCTGAGGCGAGCCAAGCCATGGTTTGACTCCCCTCATCGGCATCCATCACCGCCTGTAGCTGCTGCTGAATGTTGGCGGTGGTGATAACCCAAGCGGCCTCGGCATCATTGACGATGGCATTTAATCTCGGCAGAGTCCGTTTTAGGCGAGCGGTATCGGGGGGGGGGGCCGGAATCGCGATCATGCCTGCATAGAGGGTGCCAAAAAAACCGGCCAAAAATTCGATACCTGGCGGGTAGAGCAGTAGCGCCCGCTCTCCTTGATGTCCGGTCAGCGTCACTGCGATAGCACGAGCCGCCTCATCTAGTTCAGCATAGCTGTAGCTAGCGCTCACCTCTTTACCATCTTTGACAAAGGAGTAGGCCATTTTATCGGGAGTTGTAGCGGCACGATGGCGCAGCAGAGCAACAAGATCGTTAAGCGTTTCCATGCAGAATCTCTCTAGGCAGATAAGAAATTAACAGTTTTAATACAGAAATAGAAAGGGGCCACCCACTATGGATGGCCCCTTACTCTAAAATCGACTTATGTCGTCAAGAGGCTGAGTTTAGTTTGACTCGCGACGCCCCCCTCTAGCTAGATAGCCAGCAGAGAGCAGCACTAACAGCAGCAGCAGCGGGTCGGTGGCGCTGCGGCTAGTGGAGCAGCCGAATGAGTCGGTACCGTCGTAGCTATCTTTGTATTGACGAGCATAGGAGACCTCGCCATTGGCCATAACGCCGTCGTCAGTTTTTGCATCGCGAGATTCGACCGCCGCATCAGCCTTGCGCTGTACCTCTGTGGCAATCGCACTCAATTCAGCGCTTAAACCACTATTTTGTACGGCGGTATCGGCATCGGTAGCGCTATTGAGAGTTCCATCTAGCCAACGCAGGGTATTGAGTACGAACTGCTGATTATTGGTAGCCATCTGGTTATTAAAACCCATTTGGGAGGCGGCATCGGCTGCAATTTGGGCGGTAAACATTCCCGCTTCTGCAAATACCGCCAAACGCCCTTTACCTACTGTTAATACCGCCCCTTGCAGATGATAATAATCGACCGAACCATCACTATGCCTCACAGGTTTGGTCTCCTTTTTAGGCACGGTATAGTCGGGAACATTGCCGGTGGTTAGTGTGGTTGCGACCAGATTATCTTCTGAAGCATCAGCATCGACGCCAAAGTAGTTATCTTGTGCGGTCGTCATCAGGGTGTAGGTTTCGTCACCTAAGCGCATTAGCTCAAGAAAGTTACCGTGCTCACCACTACCATAGGCCTGTAGATCGCCCGCTAGCGGCTTGTTATAGGTAAAACTCTGACCGGTAAAACTGGTCACATAGGGGATCGACTCTGCAGCAGTTCGCCCGCGGGTTATCGGGTGGTCAGTCAACCAGCCATCCCCTTCAGAAAACCCCTGCTCGGCTGTCGGTAGGTCACCTGCCCAAAATAGCAGCGAGTTAACATCGGCACCTAAGCCAACCATAATCCGTCGAACTTCATCGACCAGATCGTCCTTAACGGTACGCTCTTTCCACTCACCGGTCTTCTTTTTGTAGTTATAGCAGATACCATCTTCGAGTTTATTCCCAGACTTCTCTACCGGACAGGGCTCCATGGAGATATCAGAGGTTAATTTCAATTGACGGCGAATATCTTTCGCTAGCTGCCCCTCTAACAGATCATAGACAAAGACATCGTTGTAGTTAGGGTCGAAGTTGTAGCCGTTATCAAATTTAAAGCCAAACCGCATCGCCAACTCGGCCACAGCAGCTGGGAACGGGTAGTGGTCGGCAATGAGGAGCAGATTCCCCCCCTCAGAGACCCACTTGACAATGGCATCCATCTCGCTCGGGCTATAGGCGCTGTAGATAGGATCCATCCAAGCATCGGGCTCCCCTTGGGATTTGGTCGCCGCATTAGAGATGACTAAGACATCGCTACCAATGCTCTCTAGGGTCTCGTTTCGAGTCAGTTTAGCCAAGGTGCCGCTGGCATTACCGCTGGCATCGATATCAAAGCTGATGCCCTCTTCAATAAAAGCGTTGACGCTATAGCCATCCTTCTCTAGTAGCGTTGCAAAGGGCAGAAAACGGCCATCACGGGTATGGAAATTATCTCTGGAGACCGATTGCTCAATGTAGATCTTAGGCGAGCTTGCGGTATGGGCTGGGGCATTGACGGGGATGAACTGATCCCAGTGGATGAAGCACTCGTCATTTCTCTGGCTGCCATAAAACTGGCTGGCATAACGAGTGACACAGTCCTCATAACTTGTTGTGCTCTCTACCGTTATCGTGCCCGCCTCAGCAGAGGTGGTAACCGCTGCAACCGGTGTGGCCTCTTCTGCGTTGAGAGAGCCAGAAACCGCGCCCATAGCCAGCAGTGTGGTAATTGCAACCGTTTTCATCTTGAATTTCATTAAGTAACCTCGCTTTACAGAAGAAGTAGCCGTGGCCGATGCCCGATGATTTGCCGCCAGCGGCCTAAACTAGGGGCCGCCAGCCAAAAACTGCCCGCATATTACCCGCTCTGAAATTTGATGACAACACCTCTGACCACTTAAATTATGAGCAGCCCCCCCCTTTCACTCGCTGCTTGACTCTCCTGAGTGACTACAGGATACTCCCCTTCGTGGGCAGCCGATGCTATGGCTACACTCTGTTTTGTTCATTTTGTTCATCTACACTTGACTTTGTAAGGAGTAACAGCAGCGCTATGGGTCTATTTGATATGTTTAAGGGTGACAGCGAAGAGATGACACCCCATTTCGCTTTTGCCACGGCGTTAATCTACATGATGGGAGCCGATGGTGAGTTCGATAACGAAGAGATTGGCCACCTACTCTCGGTACTTGGCGGTTCAAAAGAGGGGGGCTCTATCGGTGTAGGGGCTAACAATAAGGCGCTACTCGATCGAGCGGTTCGTTATGCTCAGAAAAATCCGCTAGATAAGTTTCTGGAGGAGAGCACTCCGATTCTAACCGAAGGACAGAGGTTCTGCATTTTGGTCAATCTTATCGACTCCTCACTCGCAGACGGCCAGGCCGAAAGGGAGGAGCAGGTGATGTTTGAGAAGATTATGCAGACATGGGGCATTAGCGAAGCGCAATTTGAGCCCTTCTTTGAGGTGATCGTGCTCAAAAATGACCGCTCCATCTTCACCGATCAGAGCCATCCGAAAAACCAGCCGGGATATCAGGTGAAGTTGGGCGTTTAAACCCCCTCTTCACCCATAGTGGGCGCACAGCCGTGCGCCCCTATCCTACCGAGTCGCGTTGCCAATACTGTTATGACTCTGTTACAGCGCTATCGCTGTTGGCAGCGGCTATAAAAATCCCTATACTGTCAGCCGTTTTCTGCCACATTGGCAGAGGCTAACGCCAGATTTGCCTTTAAGTCTGCCGTTTGGGGTGGTCTAGTACCACACATCTGCGACTCTACCCACTGCGTGAACACTGAAACATGGCTTACGATCTCGATACTGTCCGCTCGCTCTACGCCCACTTCCCCGCCCGAGTTGAGGCTGCCCGCCAGCACCTTGGCCGCCCTCTGACCCTAACCGAAAAGGTGCTCTTTGCCCACTTAGGGGAGCCCCTTGCCGACTTTAAGCGGGGTGAGAGCTATGTTAACTTCCACCCCGACCGAGTGGCGATGCAGGATGCGACCGCCCAGATGGCGCTGCTACAGTTTATGAATGCCGGTAAAGAGCGCACTGCGGTTCCTTCGACCGTCCACTGTGACCACCTCATCGCCGCGAACGCTGGTGCAAAGAGCGATCTGGGCGTGGCAATAACGCAGAATAGCGAAGTCTATGATTTTCTACAATCGGTCTCGGCTCGCTACGGTATCGGCTTCTGGAAGCCGGGGGCTGGGATTATTCACCAAGTCATTTTAGAGAATTACGCCTTCCCCGGCGGAATGGTTATCGGCACCGACTCCCATACGGTCAACGCCGGTGGCTTAGGTATGATCGCCATCGGCGTCGGCGGTGCCGATGCGGTCGATGTGATGGCCGGTATGCCGTGGGAGCTAAAGATGCCAAAGCTGATTGGGGTTAAACTAACTGGCCAGCTACAGGGGTGGAGCTCTGCTAAAGATGTCATTCTTACATTGGCCGGTATTTTGACGACCAAGGGGGGCACCAACGCCATTATCGAATATTTTGGCCCCGGTGCCGATTCGCTCTCTTGCACCGGTAAGGCGACCATCTGCAACATGGGCGCTGAAGTGGGGGCAACGACCTCCCTCTTCCCCTACGATGCCAACATGGCGACCTACCTCAAGCAGACCGGTCGCGAAGAGATTGCCCAACTGGCCGATGGCCTGGTGGCCTCGTTACGCCCCGATGATGAGGTAACCAACCACCCGGATAGCTACTACGATCAGCTCATTGAGATCGATCTCTCCTCGTTAGAGCCGCACATTAACGGCCCCTTTACCCCCGATGCCGCCCATCCTCTGTCACAGTTTGCCGCTGCTGTTAAAGCGAACGACTATCCTAACAAACTGGAGGTTGGCCTCATCGGCTCCTGCACCAACTCCTCCTATGAGGATATGAGTCGCGCCGCCTCACTCGCACGGCAGGCGATGGAGAAGGGGCTAAGTTGTCAGGCAGAGTTTATTATTAACCCCGGCTCAGAACAGGTGCGCTATACCGCTGAACGAGACGGCATTTTAGAGGCGTTAACTCAACTCGGCGGAACGGTCATGGCTAATGCCTGTGGCCCCTGTATCGGTCAGTGGCAGCGCCATACCGACGATCCGAACCGTAAAAATTCGATTATCACCTCATTTAATCGCAACTTTGCCAAGCGCAACGATGGTAACCCCAATACCCATAGCTTTGTCGCTAGCCCCGAAATGGTGACAGCGCTGGCAATCGCAGGCTCACTCAGCTTTAATCCTGCCACCGACACGCTCACCAATAGTCGGGGTGAACAGGTCAAACTCGATCCACCCACTGGGGAGGCGCTGCCACCAAACGGCTTTGCAGTCGAGGAGGATGGCTTTTTAGCCCCCCCCGCCGAGGGTAGCGGCGTCGAAGTTAAGGTCGCCGCCGACTCGGATCGACTCCAACGGCTCGCCCCCTTCGCCCCTTGGCCAGGGGGAGATATCGAACAGGCCCCGCTACTGCTTAAAGCTAGCGGTAAATGTACCACCGACCATATCTCTATGGCCGGCCCGTGGCTCAAATATCGCGGCCATCTCGACAATATCTCTAATAATCTGCTTATCGGGGCCGTGAACCACTTTAATAGCAAGACTAACTCGGTGCTTAATCAGCAGAGCGGGGAGTATGGCGCGGTGCCCGATGCCGCTCGTAGCTATAAGGCGGCCGGTTTGCGCTCTATCATTGTCGCTGAAGAGAACTATGGTGAGGGCTCCTCGCGAGAACACGCCGCGATGGAGCCGCGCCATCTCGGTGTCGCTGCGGTCATTGTTAAATCGTTCGCCCGTATCCACGAAACCAACCTCAAAAAGCAGGGGATGCTAGCGCTCACCTTTGCTAATAAGAGCGACTACGACAGTGTGCGAGAAGAGGATAAGCTCTCCATTCACGGTCTCGACAGCTTCAGCCCCGGCGTGCCGCTACAGGCCACATTGCACCATCGCGATGGCACTCAGGAGCAGCTCACACTGAACCACACCTATAATGAGCTGCAGATCGCTTGGTTTCGCGCCGGCAGCGCACTTAACTACCTCTCTAGCAGAGAGGGCTAAGGAGTTATCTGATGGAAGAAGGTCTGATCTGTACCCCTAAAACTGATGTCATCGAAAATATCTCTGAATCGATCAAGTGCTCCAGCTATATCGATCTGGCGCTGTTTGACCAGTTTAATGTCAAACGAGGGCTACGAAATGCTGACCATAGCGGGGTACTGGTCGGGCTGACCAATATCGGTGAAGTGGTCGGTTACCAAAAAGAGGGGGAGCTGCTCATTCCGGTTGAGGGCGAACTCTACTATCGCGGCATTAGTGTCAACGATCTCGTGCGAGGGATTCAGCAGAGCGGTCGCTACGGTTTCGATGAGGTCGCCTTTCTGCTCTTAACCGGCCGCCTACCGACTCGCAGCGAATTAGAGGGGTTCGAGAACCACTTAGCCGACAATCGTGAACTCAATCGCGATGTGGTCAACAGCTTTATCCTCTCGCTCAAGGGCTCTAATATGATGAATGTCCTCGCCCGTACTGTATTAGGTCTCTATACGCTAGATACCTGTGGTGATGATACCTCCCATACCAATTTGGTGCGTCAATCGCTAGAGCTCATCGCCAAAGTCCCCGCGATTATCGTCTATGCCTACTTTAGTATGCGCCATAAGTACCATCGCGACTCGCTCATTATGCGCTACCCGCAGCCGGGGTTAAGCACCGCCGAAAATTTCCTCTATATGCTCAAAGGAGAGGAGTACACCCCACTTGAGGCGGAGCTGCTCGATTTAGCACTCATTCTCCACGCCGAGCATGGCGGTGGTAATAACTCCAGCTTTACGATTCGCGTCACTAGCTCCTCGGGAACCGATACCTATTCGGCTATCGCCTCAGCCCTCGCGTCACTAAAGGGGCCGCTTCACGGCGGCGCTAACCTAGAGGCGCAAGATATGATGGATCACATTAAGGCCAATATTAGCGATTGGGATGATGAGGCAGAGATTCGCGCCTATATCGCCAACATTTTACGCAAAGAGGCGTATGACGGCACCGGTAAGGTCTATGGCATCGGCCACGCTATCTACACCCTCTCCGATCCACGCGCGGTACTGCTAAAAGAGCGAGCACGAGAGCTCGCCAAAGCGAAGGGGCGTGAGGCGGAGTTTCGGCTATTTGAACATATTGAAAGGCTCACCCCAGAGGTCTTTAGTGAGATTAAGGGCAATAAAAAGGTGCTCTGTGCCAATGTCGATTTCTACTCCGGTTTTGTCTATACCAGCATCGGGATTCCTAAAGAGCTCTATACCGCACTGTTCGCTATGGCGCGTATCGCCGGCTGGTGTGCCCACCGCATAGAGGAGCTTAATTTTACCGCTCGGCGAATTATTCGCCCCGCCTATCGCAATGTTTTTGGGCGGCGAAGTTATATAGCTATCGATAAACGGGGTAGCACGGTTTAAGTCAAGCCGCTCCAATGCTCCCCCGACAATAGTGATACACTAACACTCGATCTACTGTACTGTAAGAGGCTACCCCCCCGTGCAACACCCCCTATCTTTTCGCGTCCAACAGGTAAAACCCTCCCCCACTCTGGCCATTACCGCCCGTGCGCAGCAGCTTCGTAGTGAAGGGATCGATGTCATCGGCCTCGGTGCTGGCGAACCCGATTTTGCCACCCCAGACCATATCAAACAGGCAGCGATTGCGGCGATCCATCATAATCAGACCCGTTATACCGCAGTCGATGGAACGGCGACCCTAAAAGCTGCGGTTATCGATAAGTTTCAGCGCGATAACCGCTTACTCTATCAGCCCGATCAAATTTTAGTCTCCTCCGGTGGCAAACAGAGCTTCTTTAATCTGGCTCAAGCGCTGCTAAACTCTGGTGATGAGGTGGTTATTCCCGCCCCCTACTGGGTCTCCTACCCCGATATGGTGCTACTCGCCGAGGCTAAACCGGTGATTGTTCCGACCGGCATTAACCAGCAGTTTAAAATCACTCCCGACCAGCTACAGCAGGCCATGACCCCTCGCACTCGCTTAGTGGTCTTAAACAGCCCCTCTAACCCCACTGGGGTCTGCTACAGCGAGGCGGAGCTGGCGGCACTGGCCGAAGTACTACTGCCCCATAGAGGGATCTATATCGCCTCAGACGATATGTATGAGCATATTCGTTGGAATCACCTCCCCTTTTGCAATATCGTCAACGCCTGCGCCGAGCTCTATGAGCGCACTTTCGTCCTCAATGGTGTCTCTAAAGCCTACGCCATGACCGGCTGGCGTATCGGCTACGCTGGGGGGCCGAGCGATATTATTAAGGCGATGAAACGGGTACAGTCGCAAAGCACCTCCAACCCCTGCTCTATCTCCCAAGCCGCCGCCGAGGCGGCGCTAAGTGGCGATCAGAGCTGTGTGAGCGACATGGTGACCGCCTTTAAAGAGCGCCACGACTATGTGTTAGAGCGCGTGAATCAAATGGAGGGCTTTTCGGCTATCGCCTCAGAGGGGGCCTTCTATACCTTTGTCGATATCAGCGCTTATCTTGCCCAACACCCCCACTTTAGCGACGATATCGTGCTCGCCGATTATCTGCTTAACGAAGCCAAAGTAGCGGTTGTCCCCGGCTCCGCCTTTGGCCAGTCTGGCGCGATACGGCTCTCTTTTGCCACCTCGATGGCACAGCTAGAGAAGGCACTCAACCGCATTGAAGCTACCCTGTACCACCCTTAACCCACCTAGAGGCGCCTCTCATGGCTATAGTGTTCCAGTCACTCTTCATCGCTCTACTGCTCTTTGGTACCGCCCAGGCTAACACCGAACTACAGATCACCCCGATGATGACCGATCTGAGCCACCCTTGGGGGATGGCATTTCTGCCCGATGGCACGCTACTAGTCACCGAACGGGGGGGGGCGCTATACCATATTGATCTCGATAACAGCAGCAAACATAGCGTTACCGGCGTACCTAAAGTGGCCGCTCTCGGTCAGGGGGGGTTACTTGATGTCGCCGTTCACCCCGACTTTGCCACAAATCGCCTCATCTACCTCTCCTATGCCGGTGGTCAGGGTAACTCTGTCGGTACGGAGGTCGCTCGGGCAAGATTGGCAGCGAATCGACTCACTCAATTAGAGATTATCTTTCAACTCGATCCTAAGACCCACACCGGCTACCACTTCGGCTCCCGTCTGGTTTTTGATCAACAAGGCTACCTCTATATCACCAATGGTGATCGAGGCGTCAAGGAGCGGGCACAAAATCTGGCCGATCACGCCGGTTCAGTGGTTCGGCTGCACGATGATGGCACGATTCCGAGTGACAACCCCTTTATCGACCAAGGCTCGGCCCACCCCGGTATCTACACCTTTGGCCACCGAAATCCGCAGGGAATGGTGGTCGATAGCGCTAATCAGATCTGGATTCACGAACATGGGCCACAGGGGGGCGATGAGCTTAACCTCATTGAGGCGGGCAAAAACTATGGCTGGCCAGTCATCACCTACGGGGTGAACTACGGTAGCGGTACCCCCATTGGTGAAGGGTATGAGAAACCAGGGATGGCGCAGCCTCGCTACCACTGGATCCCCTCTATCGCCCCCTCTGGAATGGCGCTCTATCGGGGCGATCTCTTTCCACAGTGGCAAGGTGATCTACTGCTCGGTTCGCTTAAATTTCGAATGCTAGTGCGGCTTGATGTTGAACAGGGAAAAATCGTCGCCGAAGAGCGCTACATTAAAGATCGCATCGGTCGCATTCGTGATGTCGAGATCGACCCACACGATGGTTCGATTCTGGTACTAACCGATGAACGCAACGGCGGACTCTACCGCCTAACCCCAGCCACTCCGTAGCCTCCCCCACCCTACTCACTCTCAGTTTGGAGCAATTTATGCAGCGTTGGTCTATTGTATGGCTCTTTCCGCCGATTCTTATCGGTATTGCCGTGGTTAACTTTGTCGCCTCCGAGCGTCCCGCTCCGACTCGAATCGAACAGAGCGAGACGGCTCGCACGGTTCGAACGCTAACATTAGAGCCGATTAACCTCATCCCCGAGGTACGCGGTTACGGCAGCGTCACCCCGGCTCGGGTTTGGCAAGCCGTAGCCCAAGTATCGGGGCAGGTGATTGAGATGCATCCACGACTACGAAACGGTGAGATGATTGCCGCCGGTGAGCTATTGCTGCGTCTCGATCCGACCGATTACGAGTTACGCTTAGTTCAGGCCGAAGCCGAACTGAACGAACTCACTATTCGCCAGCAGAACACCACCGCACTGCTACAGATAGAGCAGAGTAGCTTGGCCTTAGCCGAACGGGAGTGGCAACGACTCTCTGAGCTGCGCACCCAAAATAGCGTCTCCCAAAGCAGCGCCGATAGTGCCGAACGCACCCTGTTAAATAGCCGCACAGCGGTACAAAACCTACAGAATACGCTAGCGCTCATACCCACTCAGCGCAAGATACTCCAAACCAAAGTGAAACAGGCTCAGCGCGATCTAGAACACACCCGCTTACGAGCCCCCTTTAATCTGCGCGTGGCCAATTTGCAGATAGAAGAGAACCAATTTGTGACCCAAAATAAGCAGCTCTTTAGCGGCGACTATGTTGATAGGGTCGAGGTGATCGCCCAGCTACCACTGAGCTCATTTCGCAACCTACTGCTCGATGAGCGCTATCGCCACCCCACCCAAGACGCCTCTTTGCTCTACGATAACAGTCGCCTACAGCAGTTCACCGGCTTTAATGCCACACTCAGTCTCGATATCGGCACCCATCAGGCGCAGTGGCAGGCGCAATTCGTCCGTTTTAGTGATGCTATCGATAGCCAGACCCGTACTATCGGCGTGGTGGTCGCGGTCGATAAGCCGTTAGAGAAGAGCAGCCCTGGCGTGCGACCTCCGCTCTCTAAAGGGATGTTTGTCGAAGTGACCCTACGAGGCAAAGAGCAGCAGGATCGGATAGTGGTTCCCCGCTCTGCGCTGCACCAACAGCAGCTCTACCGTCTTAACCACGATAACCGGCTACAGATCGTACCGGTCACACCGCTGTTTTACCAAAATGGCTGGGCTATTATGAACGGGGAAGTTAAGGCCGGAGATCAGATAGTCCTCACCGATCTAGTCCCTGCGATTGAGTCGATGCGACTAGAACCTGTCGTCGATAGAGAGGCGACAGCGGCACTTCACGCCTTAGCCAGCTCCACTCACTCGGGAGAGTAACCGATGATTCAGTGGCTCGCCTACCACCCGACCGCAGCCAACCTCATGATGGTAGCCATTATGGGATTAGGGCTCCTTTCGCTACCCGAACAGCAGCGAGAGACCTTTCCAACCATTAAAAACGACAAAGTTGAGATTCGCACCCTCTATCCGGGAGCAACGACCGATGAGGTCGAAGACGCGATCTGCCGTCGGATCGAAAACCGACTCGATAGTATCACCCTACTCGATGAGACCCGTTGTGAAGCGCGAGAGGGGATCGCCATTACCACAGCCATTATGGTCGAAGAGGGCGATATGTCGCGCTTTCTCGACGATGTTAAGGCCGAAATCGATGCCATTACCGACTTTCCTGACGAAGTAGAGCTACCGACGATCCAGGAGTTAGGCCGCACCGACCAGGTGATGTCACTCGCCATTACCGGGCCGAGTGATCCTGTCGTGCTCAAAAGCTATGCTGAAGATCTAAAACAGCGCCTACTGGCCGAAACTGATATCGCCACCGTCACCATTAACGGCTTTGCCGCCGAGCAGATTGTGATCGAACTGAGTGCGGCGACCCTACGCCAATATGGCCTCTCGGCTGCCGATATTGCCGCACTGGTGCAGGGGCGGAGCCTCTCAACCCCGACAGGTCAGCTTAAAGGGGTGGATGAGGATGCGATTATTCGCGTCGATGATCAGCGTCGAACAGTGTCTGAGCTACAAGATCTAACGGTTATTTCAGGCGTGCATGGCGCGGCGATCCGCTTAGGCGATATTGCCACCCTTAGGCACGAATTTGCCAATACCGAAGAGAGGATAGAGTTTAACGGTAAACGGGCTGCGATGCTTAGTATCACCAAAACCCGAGATCAAGATACCCTCAACTCATTCGATTCGATCGCCGCTTTTATTGCACAAGAGCGCCAAAATCAGCCGCCGGGGCTAGAGTTAACGATCACTCAGGATGTCTCCTCAATCGTGCGAGATCGCCTCAGTATGCTAGTCCGAAACGGTATTCAAGGGTTAGCTGCGGTCTTCTTGATGTTATGGCTCTTCTTTGGCACCCGCTATAGCTTCTGGGTCACCCTAGGGCTACCGGTCTCTTTTTTAGGGGCGCTGGCGATTCTGCCCCATCTAGGGGTCACCATCAATATGATTTCGATGGTAGGCCTACTGATCGGCATCGGTCTGTTAATGGATGATGCCATTGTGATTTCAGAAAATATCGCCGCCCGTCTCCATCGCGGGGAGCGGGCACTACAGGCGGCAGTGGCTGGTGCTACACAGGTTCTGCCTAGCGTGCTCTCCTCTTTTACCACCACTATTCTTATCTTCGGCTCACTCGCCTTTATTAGCGGCGAGATAGGTCAGGTGCTGCGAGTCATGCCGATTGTACTGCTTGTTGTGCTATCGGTCAGTCTATTAGAGGCGTTTTTAATCCTACCGAACCATTTAGGCCACTCACTAGCCCACATGGATAAGCACCAGCAGCCCTATATCCAGCGCAAAGTCGAGCAGGGCTTTAACGCACTCCGAGATCGCTGGTTCGGGCCACTTCTCGATCTGGCTATCGACTACCGCTATCTAACGGTGGGGTTAGTGGTGATGTCGCTCCTGCTCTCCATCGCTCTCCCCGTTGGCGGCTGGCTTAAGTTCAAAGGCTTTCCCAATATCGACGGCGATATTATTGAAGCAAGATTACTGCTACCCCAAGGCACACCTCTAGCGCAGACCGAGCAGCTAGTAAAACAGATTACCACTGCGGCAACCCGTAGCGGTGAGCACTTTCAGGCGGCGCAGCCAGAGGGGCAGAGTTTAATTCGTAACATTAGCGTTATCTACGGTCAAAACCCCGACGCTTTTGAGAGCGGCCCCCATGTGGCTCGAATCGTGGTCGATCTGTTAAGCACCTCAGAACGGGGCACCACGATGGATCAGTTTCGCGATCACTGGGCCGCCGAGGTAGATCATTTAACGGATGTCATTGCGCTTAAATTTGCCGAACCGACGATGGGACCGGGTGGTAAAGCGCTCGATCTGCGCATTATTGGTCCCGATCTGGAGCAGTTGAAAGAGGCCTCACACCAACTACAGCAGTGGCTAAATAGCTATGCTGGAGTCATTAATCTTAGCGACGATCTGCGCCCGGGAAAACGGGAGTATCGCATTCGGCTCAAACCCGACGCCGGTGTCTTAGGGTTGAACGCCTCACAACTAGCGAGTCAGCTACGCACCGCCTTTCAAGGGATAGAGATCGATCAATACCCTAACGGCTCCTCGACTATCGAGATTGAGCTACAACTTAACGCCGCGGATCGAGAGAGTATTACCGATCTGGAGCAGTTTACCGTTACCGGCCCAAAGGGGGTACTCATCCCCCTCACGGTGGTCGCCGATATTGAGGAGGTACGCGGCTGGGCTAGAATTCACCGCATTAACGGTCAGCGGGCGATTACCATTCAAGGCGATGTCCAGCACGGCGTGGCTAATGCTCAAGAGCTGTTAGCACTGGCGCAACAGCAGATTATTCCTCAAATTAAACAGCAGTTCCCCCATATCCAGATCGATATTCAAGGAGAGAGTAACGAATCGGCTAAGACCAGCCGCTCCATGTTAGGCCATATTCTCACCGGCCTGTTTGGGGTCTATATCCTGTTAGCGATCCAGTTTCGCGGCTACCTACTGCCGGTGGTCGTGATGGCCATTATGCCGGCAGCCCTCATTGGAACGCTAGTAGGCCACTGGGTGCTAGGGCTCGATATGACTATGCCGAGTATTATCGGACTCGCCTCACTCTTTGGCGTGGTGGTCAATAACTCTATCCTATTGGTGATCTTTATGCGCGAAGCGCACACCCAAGGCGAGAGCGTGATCGATGCGGCAAAACAGGCCGGCAGAGCCCGCTTCAGACCCATTGTGCTCACCTCAATGACTACCATTGGCGGACTCACACCACTCCTACTAGAGACCAGCTTGCAGGCACAGGTGGTGATTCCGTTAGCAGCTAGCCTAGCGTTTGGGTTAACCTCGGCAACTTTAACGGCTCTGTTTACAGTCCCCGCGCTCTACACGATTTTGCACGACTTTAATCTATCGCAGCCCCACTCCCAAGATTAACAGATTAGCCAGTTAGAAGATTAGTACGCCTCGTCCACCTCCGCACTCGCTGAATCGATAAGCGGTGCGGCATCTAGCTCATTCGCATCCATCATACTCGCCACCCGCTGTAGTGAAGAGAGCAGCAGCGACTGCTCCCACTGCTCTAGCCGGCTAAAAGCTTCGATAAACGACTGCTGCATTAGCTGTGGGGCCTGCTGTAGGGCAACCGCCCCCTGCTCGGTCAAAGAGAGATAGACCTTACGCCGGTCGCTCTCTGATCGCCGCCGCCGCACCACCCCTTTACGCTCCATCCGATCGAGAATAGAGGTCACCGTCGCCTGACTTAGGCTCACTCGACGCGCCACCTCTCCGGCCGAAATCGAACTATCCTCACTCTCACCAATCGCGTGCAGTACCACTAGCTGAGGCCCCGTCAGTCCCGATTCGCGCTCAAGTTTCTTTGAGTTTAAATCAATGGCTCGAATAATCTGGCGCAGAGCCACCAGTACCTGCTCATGCGTATTCATCATTATCCCTTTGATACATGACATTGTATAGATACATTTGCTATCTCTTCTAGGCCGTGTTAATATTTAGTCGTCTAAACAATTGCTGATAGCAACAAGTCAAACTTATGCCACATCAATCAAACCTCCTTTTCCGTCACCCCCTTGCCGATGAGGGGCTTATCATCACTAACTTAATAGCTGCTAACCCGCCGCTCGATAGCAACTCGATCTATAGCTACTACCTACTCTGCCGCCACTTTGCAAATAGCTGCGTTGTGGCCGAGACAGCGGGCGAAATCGGAGGTTTTATCTCCGCCTATCCTCTGCCGACTCGACCTAAGACGCTGTTTGTTTGGCAAGTCGTGGTCGCCCCTAACTTAAGGGGACAAAGGATTGCTCGCCGTATGCTCGACTGGCTACTGCAACAACCAATGTTGCGCCATATTACCCAAATCGAGGCCACAGTTAACCCCAACAATATCGCTTCACGCAAGATATTTGAGGGAGTCGCACACGATCAAGGCACCGCTATCGATGAAGAGCTCTTTCTTCCCGCCACCGCCTTTGGCAGCGATGCCTCCCATGAGAGCGAAATTCTATTACGGGTAACCTTAAAAATCTAATCAGTTCTATCGTCAGCAGCTCATGCTGGCGCCCTATCCCACTTTTCTAGCAACACAGGAGAATACCATGCGTATATTTGAGGAGATGGAGTCTGAAGTTCGCGGCTATGTTCGTGCATTTCCGGCCATATTTGATACCGCCAAAGGGGCGTTTCTCTACGATGAACATGGCAACGAATATATCGACTTCTTTGCCGGTGCCGGCACCTTAAATTATGGCCACAATAATCCGCTTATTAGCAGCGCCCTGATCGACTATCTGCAGCGGGACGGCATTGTACATGCCCTCGATAAGGCGACGGTCGCCAAAAAGAGTTTTTTGCAGAAGTTTCGCGACACCATTCTCTCCCCGCGCAATCTCGACTACAAAGTGCAATTCACCGGCCCTACGGGGACGAATGCTGTCGAAACGGCTCTCAAACTGGCCCGAATGGTCAAACGGCGCTCTAATATTATTGCCTTTACCAACGGCTATCACGGTCTGACCATGGGGGCGCTGGCGGTCACCGGTAACGATTTTTATCGCGACGAGTCGTATGGTGCCCGCAATAACGCCGACTCAGTCCCCTTCGATGGCTATCTAGGCGAGGGGGTCAATACCATCGACTATCTGCGTAAAATTATCGGCGATAGCTCTAGTGGCGTTGATCTACCCGCCGCCATTATCGTCGAGACGGTTCAGGGTGAAGGGGGCATTAATGTCGCCTCATTTGAGTGGCTCAAAGAATTAGAGCACCTCTGCCATGAGTTCGATATTCTACTCATTATCGACGATATCCAGATGGGTAATGGTCGCACCGGCACCTTCTTCAGCTTTGAGAGAGCCGGCATAAAACCCGATATGGTTACCGTCTCCAAATCGATTGGCGGCGGATTGCCGATGGCACTGCTGCTCATGCGACCTGAGCTCGATCAGTGGCAACCCGGTGAACATACCGGCACCTTTCGCGGCAATAATCTGGCCTTTGTTGCCGCTACCCAAGCGCTGGGCTACTGGGATAATGACGACTTCGCTAACGCTATTGACTATAAAGGCGAGATTATGGAGCAGGAGCTAGGTGCCATTGTCGAAAAGTATCGCTCCAAACTCGATATCGAACTGCGCGGTCGCGGCATGGTATGGGGGCTCGATATTCACCGTACCGGTTTTGCGAGCGAGGTCTCCCGTGCCGCATTTCAAAAAAATCTAGTCATTGAGCTAGCCGGTGCCGATGATAGTGTGGTTAAGTTCCTCCCCGCCTTGATCATTGAAGAGGAGACGCTACGACAAGGCATCGCTATTATCGATGAGGTCATCGGTGAGTTACTAGCGCAAAAACAGATCGCCATGACGGGGGATACTGCCGCATGATCGTTCGTACACTCGATGACATGAAGGGCACCGAGCGGGAAGTTCATGCCGATAGCGGTAACTGGGTTAGTCGCCGTTTTGTTATTGATAGCGATCGAGCCGGCTTCTCGTTCCACGAAACTATCATTAAAGCGGGCACAAAGACCCCGATTTGGTACAAAAATCACATTGAAGCGGTCTATTGCGTCGCCGGTGATGGAGAGATAGAGGATCTAGCTAGCGGCGAGATCCACCCCATTCGTGACGGTACCCTCTATCTGCTCAATAATCATGACCGTCACATTCTGCGTGGCGGCAGCGAAGACATGCGGCTCATTTGCGCCTTTAACCCCCCGGTAACCGGCCACGAAAAACATGATGCTGACGGTGCCTATAGCGCCCATCCGCAACATGAGGCGTGGCAGAAGCTGCGGCGGGGGGCATAAAATCAAAAAATAGCCTTGACACATTCAGAAAATTATCTATAATACGCCCACCTTTCGGGGCTATAGCTCAGCTGGGAGAGCGCTTGCATGGCATGCAAGAGGTCGGCGGTTCGATCCCGCCTAGCTCCACCAAAAAGAGAGGTAACTGTTTAGTCCCCATCGTCTAGAGGCCTAGGACATTGCCCTTTCACGGCAGTAACAGGGGTTCGACTCCCCTTGGGGACGCCAATTAAAATCAAAGGGTTACGAGTGATCGTGGCCCTTTTTTATTGGCTGTACACTCATCCTTATAACGGCTTGACTAGTTCACTAGTTCGGCAAAGCTATCGACACAGAGCCACGGCACCTGACCCGCCTCGCGCTTCGGCTGTTTAGAGTCGGGGGCTAAAATCGCCACTAAATGGCGAAAACCGTAGTTAAACGCCGCCTGTAGCACCGAGACAGAATCATCAACAAACAGCGTTCTATCGGGATCAAACGGCTCAATCTGTTGCAATCGGTGCCAGAAGTCGGGATGCTCTTTGGCCACCCCTAAATCGTGGGAGCTAATCGAGGCATCGAGCCAAGTGTGAAGCCGAGTCTGCTCCATCTTTAGCGCCAAACTCTTTGTGTGGGCATTGGTCACTAAGACGACTCGCCGCGCCGAGCGCTGTTGTGACTCTAAAAAGGGAATCACATGGGGGTGAATTCGAATCAGATGGCTCACCTCCCGTTTTAGTAGCGCAATATCGAGCTCAAGCTCCCGACTCCAGTAGTCAACGCAGTACCACTCTAGCTGCCCTTGCAGCGCCTGCGATTTGGCCATCACATCAGCCGTCGCCTGCGCTAGCGGCAGGTTATGGCGCAAAGCGTACTGTTTAGGCACATAGGTGAGCCAGAAGTAGTTATCGAAATGAAGATCGAGCAGCGTCCCATCCATATCGAGAAAAACGGTATCAATCTGCTCCCAAGCTATCGTCGGCATAGGCCTCTCCCCTTAAATGCGCTATGATGAGCGCTAATGTTACCACAAGCTAAAGAGAGCAGCCGATGTCAAGTATGATCAAACTTGCTGATATCTCCCGTCTGACAGCAGCGGTGATCGAGATCGCACACGAAGCCGGGCGCACCCTTTTAGAGCTCTACGCCACCGAGCTAAAAGTTGAACAAAAGGCCGATATGACACCCGTTACCGCCGCCGATCTTGCCGCCCACCGCCTCATTCAACAGCGACTACAGCAGCTCACCCCCGCTATTCCGGTCTTAAGTGAGGAGTCGGCAACTATCCCCTTTAGTGAACGGCAGCAGTGGCGCTGCTATTGGCTGGTTGACCCCTTAGATGGCACCCGCGAATTTATCGACCATACGGGGGAGTTTACCGTTAATATCGCCCTCATTTGCGACCAAATGCCAAAATTGGGGGTAATCTATGCGCCAGTGGTGGAGAGCTACTACTACGCCTGTGAGGGGGAAGGGGCGTGGAAACGGGAGGCGACACGCCCCCCTAAAACGATTAGGGTGCGCCAGTGGCAGGGGGGCAGAGTCGTGCTCGCCTGTGGCCGCTCCCGCTACAGCGCTGCTTTAAAAAGGCTGCTACAGCGCCTACCGGAGTATGAGATTCTCACTCTCGGCAGTGCGCTAAAATCGTGCGCTGTCGCCGAAGGGGTAGCCGATATCTACGCCCGCTTCGGCCCGACCTCGGAGTGGGATACTGCCGCGGCGCAGATTATTCTGCGAGAGGCGGGCGGCCACTTGACCGATACCACCTTAACGCCGCTACGCTATAACTGCCGTGAGGAGCTGCTCAACCCCCACTTTATCGCCTTCGGTGGCGGTGAGGCGCTGCGCCACTACCTGCTGCCCTCCCCCTAATGCGCCCTATAACCCCTGCTGTTGCAGCCAGAGCTCCGGCAGCGCTAAATGCCACAGTTGACTCCCCTGCAGACGGGTGAAGTGTTGGTCTGGCTCTAAGAGTAGCTTATCGACATAGCGTCGCTGATAGAGCCCCCGCTGACGACACGCCTGACTATTTAAAATATCGCCCATAAAGTCGAGAAACTCCCCGCGCACATATTTGAGCGCCGGCATCGGAAAGTAGCCCTTTTGACGATCAATCACCGCCGCCGGTAGTAGCGGCCGAGCAATCTCTTTTAGGGCATATTTGGCTTCATCCCCTTTCGGGCCGAGTTTTAACGCTGGCGGTGCCTGCATCACCTGCTCAATTAGGTGGTGATCCAAAAACGGTACCCGCGCCTCTAACCCCCACGCCATGGTCATATTATCGACCCGTTTGACCGGATCATCGACAATCAGTGTTGTCACATCGAGCCGCAATATCTGATCGAGCCAACTGTCGGCACCCGGCTGTTGCAGTAACGCCTCAATGGTGGCGGCGGTAACATCGCCGCTTATCCACTCTGGCTGCAACATCTGCACCATGTCAGCATGATCTCTATCAAAATAGAACGGCGCAAAGCGCTCTAATGGGCTCCCCTCCGCCGCCACCATCTGTGAGTACCAGAAGTAGCCCCCAAAGAGCTCATCGGCTCCTTGACCACTCTGTACTACCTTCACGGTTTGTGAGACCTGTTCGGCTAGCAGATAGAAGGCGACTGCGTCCTGTCCGACCATCGGCTCGGCCATTTGGGTGACCGCCTCTGGCAGCCGCTGTAGCACCTGCTCATTGGCAATAATAATTTTATGGTGCTGACTCTGATAGCGTTCGACCACCTGATCGGAGTACTCAAACTCACTCCCCCTCTCTTCGGGTTGATCTTCAAAACCGATGGAGAAGGTGTGCAGATCACTCACCCCCTGATCGGCTAGCAGAGCGACTAAGAGACTCGAATCAAGCCCACCTGAGAGCAGTACCCCAACCGGTACATCGGCAATCTTTAGCCGCTTTTTTACCGCCTGCTGTAGCTGCTGCTTGATCCTCTCTAACCACTGAGCTTCTGATAACGGCGTCGCGGGCCGCTCTGCGGTCAGACTCCAGTAGCGGTTGAGCTGTGCCTCGCCTCGATAGTTAATCAGCAGGGTGTGGGCGGGGGGGAGTTTATGGATGCCGGCCAAAATGGTATCGGGTGCCGGCACCACCGCGTGCAGGGTAAAGTGGTGGTGCAGAGCAATAGGGTTGAGCGTGGTGTCGATCCCCCCCGTCGCGAGTAGCGCCTGAGTGTTAGAGGCGAACAGAAAGCGCTGCGGGGTGTGGCTATAATAGAGCGGTTTAATGCCAATTCGATCTCGCGCCAAAAAGAGCCTCTGCTGACGACTATCCCAAATTGCAAAGGCAAACATGCCATCTAACCGAGCCACCGCCGCCTCGCCCCACTCGGCGTAGGCTTTTAAGATGACCTCGCTATCGCCATGGGAGCGGAAGGTGTGCCCCTTAGCGATGAGCTGCTGCCGCAGTTCGGGGTAGTTGTAGATCGTGCCGTTAAAGACCAGCGTCAGGCCGGTCTCGCTATCGACCATCGGCTGCGCCGCAGCGTCAGAGAGATCGATAATCGCCAGACGGCGATGACCTAAGGCGATCTGCCCCTGCTGCCACTGCCCACCGCCATCCGGCCCACGACGCTGTAGCTGCTGCAACATTCGCGCCACGGTTTGGGGTTGGGGCTTTTGGCCATCAAAACGGAACTCACCGGCTATTCCACACATTATGCCACCTGCTATTGATAGTAGTAGTCGTAACGACTGAGCACCTTTTGGGTAAACTCCCACGCCTCGTTGTAAGAGAGGCCGCTATTATCGGGAATAATCACCTTAATGTAGAGCTGATTATGGTGCTGTTGCTGTAGCTGCTGCAATTTTTGATGCAGTTCGGGCAGCGACAGTTGGGTATAACCCGCCTCCCCCGGTAGATGGTACTCGATAATTTTAGCCCCTGCCTCCACTCGATAGCGCACATCGACCACATATTTGCCCTGCGCGGTACGGGCCGGACGCACCAACTTGTCATACTCTACTTTGAGCTGCTCATACTGTCCCTGTACTAGTGAGAGCCGCTGATCACTACTGCGGCTAAGTCGCTTTAGCGTCTCATAATCGACAACCTGCTGCTGGTAGTTCTGTTGCAGACTCTCTAGCCGCTGCTGCTCTGTTTGAAGTAGCTGTTCGAGCTGCTGTTTCACCTCGCGGGTCTGTTGTAGCTGCTGTTGGCTCTCGCGAGCTAGCTGACTCTGCTGCGAGAGATCGCCACGCAGTCGCTGGAGCTGCCCATTTAGATCGGTTAGCTGCTTATCTTGATCTTGCAACATTTGGGTCATCAGCTCATTGGCCTCCTCCCGCTGCATCAGTTTCATTCTTAGTTCGGAGACTTGGTACTGGGTCTGCGATAGCTGCTCTTCGAGTGTGGCGTTGGTTTCGGTCGCTACTTCAGCGAGACGGCTAGCGAGCTGTTCTGCCTCCATGGTGCTACTGAGCTCCTTTACCAGCTCAAAGTTACGCAGCACTAGCACTGTACTGGCCAGCATAAAGATCATCACCACCACCATCATAATGTCGGTAAACGATGGCCAGAAGCTGCCGGCACCGTGGTCACTGCTGCTATCGTGGCGCAGATCGACAAAGCCCCCTCTTAACATGATGGCCGATCGCCCCGTTTTAGTGCCTCCAGATCGCTCTCAGAGAGGCGAAAACCGAGCTGTAGCAGGCGGGTAATGCGCTCCATCTCACCGGCAACGGGAGCGAGCTGCTGCCGAAAGCCATCGACTGCCTGATAGAGCTCTCTTCCTGCTGCTGCATACTCCTGCTGGCTACTCTGCATAGTGATCACAATGTTGTGCAGTTGACGCACCAATCCCCCGACTTCGGCAATCACCGACTGCTCGCTGTGGCTATAGCGGGGCAGAAGATAGACCGAGGTCACCTCCTCCACTCGACTCAATAGATGGGTCTGGGCATCGGTCAATTTCAGATAGAAGTAGCCGAAAAAGACATAGCTAATAATGGCAGTAATGGTGGTCGATAGTGCGGTGGACATACCGTGAATCACCATCCCCATATTGCCAAATATCTCTTTATTTTCTAGCAGATTAGATGCCCCAACCAAGGCGATAGAGAGGGAGACGATGGTGCCAAACACGCCGCTTAAAATCAGAATATTGTGGACAAATTTTGGCAGTGAGATACGAGTACTCTCACTCGCTAGCAGCATCGAGGCGAGCGCCGCCTGATCGATAGGTACGCTACGCTGGTTCATCTTCTTAACCATCTCGTAGCGCTGACAGATGATCCGCTTCGGCGACAGATCGTCAGTCGGCTGAGACTCACCGGCATCAATGGCACTCACAAACTGAGCCAGTGCCCCCTCCTCAGCCTGATAGCGTAATAAAATCAGAAACAGCTTCACCATTCCTAGCCCAAATAGCGCCAAAATGGCACCATTAATTAACAAGCCGGTGGTGGTGAGTTGATCTTCCCAATAGATCGCCCGCAGCTCAATCGCGCCATAGACGACCAGCCCCCCGACTAGCAAGGTAAGAATGACAAATCGAATCAAAATCGATCGGCTATAGTTTTTGCCATAACTGCCCATAGAGTAAAGCTCCTACAGAGAAAAATGTGGTTGAAAGTGTAGCACAACTCGCTCGCCATCGTCGTTGCAATATGGCCCCCACCCGCCCCTCTTCGGCCATTGGATTAATTCCCCGCTTCAGGCTACCATAGCCCCCTTATAGCGACATAGACAGGAGCCTCCCCCTGAACCAACTCTCCCCCCGCCTACTAGATCGACTGCTACTGCTGATTCTAGCTATCGGTGCCGGCTGCGGCCTCATCTACGAATATCTACTCGCCCACTACGCCGGACGGGTTTTAGGCGCGATGGATGTGGCTATTTTCGGCATGATTACCACTATGATGATCTCGATGGGGTTAGGATCGTTTGCGGCCAGAAAGATTACCAACCCCTTTACCGGCTTTGCTTGGTTAGAGAGCCTGCTAGCCCTCATCGGTGCCTCGGCCACCCTCATTATCGGGGCTATCTTTGCCCTAAGTTACCTGCTGCCACAGAGTCTGGCCGATACTTTCGCGCTACCGCGCGATCTAATCCCTGAAGGGGGAGTCTTACAGAGCCTAGCGCAGTTTACCCGCCTCAGCCCCTATCTACTCGGCGCCCTGCTCGGCTTTTTAATCGGTATCGAAATTCCGCTTATCGGCCGCATTCGGGCCGAGCTCTACCAAGATTGGCGTCGCAACGATCCCGGGGCTATCTACGGCATCGACTATATCGGTGCCGGTATCGGCGCGACCTTATGGATTGTGGCGATGTTATCGCTGCCGGTCACACTAGCCGCATCAATGACCGCTGCGGTCAACCTGCTGCTAGGGCTCACCTTTTTCGCCCTATTTCGGCAACGCATCGGCCATGCCGGAGCGCTGCTGCTAGTTAACGCCACCGTAGCGCTGATTATTCTACAGATAGCGAGCTACGGCAGCGACTGGGATCACGCCATGGAGGATCTCATCTATCGAGATGAGGTGGTACTGCGCCACAACACCCGTTTTCAGCGATTAGTAGTCACCTCACGCCAGCTCTCGCCGACAGAGCCGGAGGTGATCTTTTTCCATATCAATGGCCGTACCCAGTTCTCAAGTGCCGATGAGCATATCTACCACGCCATGCTTACCTACCCGCCGATGGTAGCGAACCCCCACCGTCACCATATCTTAATTATCGGCGGTGGCGATGGCTTAGCGCTGCGCGATATTTTGCGCTGGAACCCCGACACTGTCACCCTACTCGATCTCGACTCAGAGCTAGTTGATCTCTTTACCCGACCGCTAGAGTTACAAGGTAGCGTAGTCAATCAACGACTACTACAACTCAATCAACACGCTTTTAGCGATCCGCGGGTAAAGACCCACTTTGGCGATGCCTTTATTACCATAGATAGTCTGATTGAGGCACAGCGGCTCTTTGATGTCGTCATTATCGATCTACCCGATCCGAACCACCCCGATCTGAATAAACTCTACTCCTCCCGCTTCTACAGCAAAATTCGCATGGTGATGGCAGGCGATGCGGTACTCTCTCTCCAATCCACCTCCCCCTATCATGCCAAACGCGCCTTTCTCTCTATCGGCAAGACGCTAAAACATGCCGGTTTTACCCATGTCGAACCCTACCACGCCAATGTCCCCTCGTTTGGCGAATGGGGCTGGCATCTTGCCACCTTAAACGATCCCCCAGCCTCAGAACGGATTGCCACAGCCGCAGAGATGCCGGTTGACGACGGCTGGACGACCAAAGGGGTGCTCTTAGCGGCCTTTCAATTTAGTCGCCACTACTTTGATGAGGTTGAGTCGATAGCGATCAACCGCCTCGGCTCGCTAGCCACCTACCAGTACCACCATAAGGACTGGCAGCGAGAGATGGGAATCGTTCCAAACCAAAAAAGAGTTGCACTGCCAAACGAGGGTGATTAATACTTAACGCCATGAAACAGCAATACCCCCTCCATATCCACATCTCGACCCTCTTTATCGCGCTAGTCACCCTCACTGGTCTGCTATTAGGGCTCTCCTCCTACTATGAGGGCCGCGCGATCCTCGCCTCAACGGCCGATAAACTGACCACCCGAGTCAGTCAACAGACCCAAACCACCCTGCACAGCATGGTCAAACCGGCGCAAATGGCGGTCAATTTAATTCGCGCTCACCCCCTCATTGAGAGCAGCAGCACCACAGAGCGCCTGCGTCACCTCCCCTTTCTGCGCCAAGTGCTTGACAATGCCGATGGCGTGATTACCTCCCTCTATCTGGCCTATGGCGATGGCGACTTCTTCTATCTGCACACCATTGAGAACGACAACGAACGGTTTGGGGTGCCGATACCGGCCCACAGCCGCTATATTGTGCAGACCATCGAAGGGGAGCGAGGTCAAGTCCTCTTTTTCGATACCGAGCTGCAACAGCTACAGCAGCTAGAACAACCCGACTACCCCCAGCGCTACAACCCTCGGCAACGCCCTTGGTATCAGGCCGCGATTGGCAGTGACGAGCTAATTACCACCCGCCCCTACCCCTTCTTTACTAGCGGTAAGAGCGGCTACACCATCGCCGGCAGCGTTAGAGAGGAGGGCGTCGTCATCGGGGTTGATATCCTTACCGAAACGCTAGATAAGTTGATGTCACAGCAGAAGATCACCCCCAGCGCCGTGCTGCTACTCATTACCCCACAAGGGGCGATTATCGCCCACGAACAGATGCAGCAGCTACTGCAACAGAGGCGCACGGAAGGGCTGCCAACCCTAAGTGGTAGTGGCGATCCGCTACTCCAAGCGATAGCCCAACAGCCGTTACACAGCGGCGATAGCTATCGCACCGTCTCACTAGAAGAGGGCGATTGGCTCTACCACCTAACGCCGTTTCTGCTTCAGGGGGCGGGGGATATTCTGTTACTCTCGGCCATGCCCGAACCGGAGCTATTTGCCGAAGCCTATACGATTCTTAAACGCTCGGCGCTGACCAGTTTGGCGATTATCTTAGCCGTTATTCCGGTGATCTGGTGGCTCTCTAACCACCTTGCTAGCTCAATTCGACAAGTGGCCCGCTACGCCGAGCGGCTGCGCCACTTCGACTTTTCGAGCAAGATTGAAGCGCATCCCTCGCTGATTATTGAGGTCAACGAGCTCGCACTGACACTCAAAAATCTCCAGAGCACCATCAATACCTTCCAACAGACTAGCACTTCGCTAGTGGCTGAACACGACTATACCCTACTGTTGCCCTATATCGTTAAAAAGATGTTGGCGATATCGACGACCCGCTACGGCCTCCTCTACATCTACAATAATAAACTCGGTCGCCTTGAACCGACAGTGGCGATTCACCATAGCGGCAACGCCCTCCCCCTCCCCACCACCCCCCTCGACTGCGGTAGCCAGAAGAGCCTAGCGACCCTCTCCATGCTCGATGGCTCGACCCGCAGCTCAGAGCTAAGCGCCGCCGAGATGGCCGCTCTAGGCCTCCCCCCCCTACCCGATCCGCCCATTTACCAAGTGGCCGTGCCGCTACTTAACCGCCAACAACAACCGATCGGCCTACTCCTACTACTGCGCGAGCAGCAGCCGGTCGATGATGCCCAAATTAGCTTTATTGAAGCCTTCTCTGGACTCGTCGCGGTCACACTGGAGAATCGACAGCTAACCGGCCAACATAAAAAGCTGTTTGAGTCGTTTATTCAACTCATCGGTAGCGCTATCGATACTAAAAGTCGCTACACCGGCAACCACTGCGCCCGTGTTCCCGAACTAACCCAAATGTTGGCCCAAGCGGCTCAGGCAGAGAGCAGCGGCCCCTTCGCCGATTTCCAGCTCACGCCCGCTGAGCAGTACGAACTCCATATCGCCTCTTGGCTACACGACTGCGGTAAAATTACCACTCCGGAGTATGTGGTCGATAAGGCGACTAAGCTCGAAACCATCTATAATCGTATTCACGAAGTAAGACAACGATTTGAGATATTAAAGCGCGATGCCGAGATTCAGTGCTACCAAGCGATTCTCAGAGGGGAGAGTGACGCGCAAGCAAAACAGCAGTGCCAACAGCAGCAGCAGCAGCTCGATCAGGAGTTCGCCTTTATCGCCGAGTGCAATATCGGTAATGAGTTTATGGATCCGGCCAATATCGATCGCCTCAAACAGATTGGTGCCCGCACCTGGCAGCGCACCCTCGATGATAGACTCGGCCTCTCCTATATGGAGCTACAGCGCTATAGCGAGCCGCCGCAGCCGCTACCGGTCACCGAAACCCTACTAACCGACAGAGCAGAGCAGCGCATTGCCCGCCCCGCCGATGAGGTGATGCCGATCGATAATCCGTGGGGGTTCAAATTAGAGTCTCCAGAGCTGCTCTACAATCGGGGTGAGCTCTATAATCTCTCGATCTCCTACGGCACTCTGACGACCGAAGAGCGCTATAAAATTAACGACCACATCATTCAGACCCAAATGATGCTAAGTCAGCTAGAGTTTCCGGAGGGGCTAGGCAAGGTAGTCGACATTGCCGGCAACCACCATGAGACCCTTGATGGTCGCGGCTATCCGCGTCGATTAACAGCCAAAGAGCTCTCCACCACCGCCCGAATGGTCGCCATTGCCGATATTTTTGAGGCGTTAACTGCCGATGATCGCCCCTATAAAAAGGGCAAGTGTTTGAGCGAAGCGCTAAAAATTCTCGCCTCAATGAGTGAAAAACAGCACATAGATGCCGAGCTATTCGCACTATTTCTGCGCAGCAATATCATTGAGAACTATGCAAAACGCAACCTCAATCCGGCCCAAATCGATATGGATAGTGCAGCCATTGCCGCCTTCGCCTCCTCCCTGCGCTAACTTTTTTCGGCCAAGCCGGCACTCACGACTCGGTTACGGCCATCATGCTTCGCCCGATAGAGCGCATGATCGGCCTGAGTCAGGCAATCTAGCCTCGCCACCTTTAAGAGGTTGTTCTACCCACCCCCATTCTCATCTCTCCTGTTCAAACACAACACTTACTCTAACGATATCCGCAGCGCCACAGCGGCCGCTAAGGGGGCGAAAAAGAGCGCAACTAGCGTCATGGCGGTTAACAGATAGAGGTGCCCCTCCCCACCCAGTCCAGAGCTATCGGCCTCCACTGCACCTGCACCAAAGATAAGCACCGGAATCACCAGCGGCAGTATCAGGAGCGACACCAGCGCCCCTCCCCCACGCAGCCCCAGAGTTAGCGCCGCCCCAATCGCGCCAATCGCACTTAGCGCTGGAGTCCCTAAAAGCAGCGAGATAAACAGCACCCACAACGCCCCCCCCGGTAGCCCATACTGTAGCCCGACTATCGGTGCCATCACCACCAGCGGCAGCCCGGTGACCAGCCAGTGGGTAACAATTTTCGCCAGCACCAGCAGCGACAGCGGCCAGCTACTCAAACAGAGCTGCTCTAGGGTGCCATCGGCAAAATCTTGTCCAAAGAGCCGCTCTAGCGCCAGCATCGACGCCAGCAGTGCCGCCACCCAGACAATACCTGGCGCGATCATCCGCAGCACCTCCAGCTCCGGGCCAATCGCCAGCGGAAAGAGGCTAGTGACAATTAAAAAGAAGACCAGCAGCGTCACCATATCGCCCTGATGACGCATCGTTAGCCGCAGATCACGCCGAACCATCGCCAAAAATGCCCTACCCATGCGTGAGCCCCTGTAACTGCAGCCGCTGAATCTCGACATCACTCCAATTGACCTCCTGATGGGTGGTCATCATCACCATCCCCCCCTGCTGCAGATGGGCATGAATCGTCGCCATTAACTGAGCCACCGCTCGCTTATCGAGTGCGGTAAAGGGCTCATCTAGCAGCCATAGAGGCGCCCGATTTAACAGCAGCCGCGCTAGCGCTACTCGCCGCTTCTGCCCCGCCGACATCGCTCTAGCTAGCTGATCTTCATAACCCCTTAACCCGATCTGCCATAGCGCCTGCCATACCGACTCCTTCGTGACCGGTTGGCAATTCATCGCGGCCGCAAACTGCAGATTCTCTGTCGCTGTCAGCTCCTCTTTAATACCAGCACGATGGCCTACATAGAGCATCTGCTTAAAATACTCCTCCATTAACTCGCCAATCGACTGCTTCTGCCACCAAATCTCCCCCTCCGCGGGGTTAAAGAGTCCCGCCACAGCTCGCATTAGCGTCGTTTTACCGGCCCCATTACGACCCTCCACATAGAGAAGCTCTCCTGGCTTTAGGGTAAAGTTAACCCCTGTAAACAGACGCCGCTCCCCCCGCTCACAACTTAACTGCTCAACCTGTAACACCCGCTACCACCCTCCGTGACGACTCTCACCACCTTGGCTAAAGAGCCACTGTCCTATGAGTCGCTCTAGCGTCATCGCAGGCTGCGTGAGCACGATTTCAGCCCCCGCTTGTAACAGCTCACTCGCCCCCCCCGGCTGTAGCTGCACATAGCGCTCGCCTAAAAAGCCGTAGCTACCGATCATTGCACCGGTATCACTCGGCAGACGGCCATATTGGGGCGCGATGGCTAGCGTCACCACCGCTTCGTAGCTTAGCGGATCGAGCGCAATGTGCGTCACCTCGCCCACCACTACCCCAGCAATGGTTACCTCAGCCCCCTGTTTCAGCCCCTCGACCCCCATAAAACGGGCGCTGAGGCTAAACGGTGCCGCGCTCTGACACCCCCAAAGTAGCGCCGCTACGACTAGCGATAGTAACAGCCCGATACCTCGTCTTACTCTCAACACTTCTCCCTCCTCCTAACGATTCAACCCTGGATTAACTGACGATAGTGGCAAACAGATCGTGCTCATCGGCTGCGGTCACTTCGATATCGACCACATCGCCCGCCTGATAGCGAGACGGTTCACGGCTATCGAGCCAAACCACCCCATCGATCTCCGGTGCCTCTGCCGGGGTTCGCCCCACCCACTGCCCCCCCAGCGCCTCATCAATAATCGCCACACTCTGCTCCCCGATCCGCTGCTGTAGCCGATTGGCACTAATGGCACTTTGCAGCTCCATAAAGCGCTCTAACCGCTCCTGCTTTAGCGCCTCGGGTACCGGATTAGGCAACCGATTCGCCACCGCCCCGTCCACCGCCGAATAGGTAAACGCACCGACCCTATCGAGCTGAGCCGCCGCTAAAAAATCGAGTAGCTGCTCAAAATCCGCTTCGCTCTCCCCGGGGAAACCGACAATAAAAGTCGAGCGCAAGGTTAAATGGGGCAGCTGCTGACGCCAAGACTCAATGCGCCGCAATATATTCTCCTGCTTCGCTGGGCGACGCATCGCCTTAAGCAGTGGCGCTGAGGCGTGCTGTAGTGGCATATCGAGATAGGGCAAAATAAGCGAATCGGACATCAACTCAATCAGCGCCTCAAGATGGGGATAGGGGTAGAGATAGTGGAGTCGAATCCACGCCCCCAGCTCACCGAGTTCAGCCACCAGCGTCTCGATACGGCTCTTCAGCGGCCTACCACGCCAAAAGGCGGCCTGATAGCGCTTATCGACCCCATAGGCGGCCGTATCCTGGGCGACGATGAGTAGCTCTCTAACCCCATCGTCAACCAGCGCACTCGCCTCAGTCAAAATAGCCTCCAACGGGCGGCTAACTAGCGGCCCCCGCAAGGAGGGGATAATACAGAAGCTACAGCGCTGGTTACACCCCTCGGCAATCTTCAGATAGGCGTAGTGGCGCGGGGTCAGTTTGACGCCGCCTGCGGGGAGTAGAGCGGTCAAAGGATCGTGCTCTGGCGGCAGGTGGCGATGGACAATGTCAACCACCTCGGCGGCAGAGTCTGGCCCGGTCACCGCTAGCACCTGCGGATGCGCCTGCTCCACCACCCCCGTCTTCGCCCCCAGACAGCCGGTCACCACCACCTTACCACTCTCTTGCAGCGCCTCACCGATAGTGGCTAACGACTCCTCTATCGCCGCATCGATAAAGCCACAGGTGTTCACAATGACTAAATCGGCCGCGCTATAGTCATTGACAAACTGATACCCCTCCGCCCTTAAGCGGGTCAAAATTCGCTCTGAATCGACCGTCGCCTTAGGACAGCCGAGGCTAATAAAGCCTATCGCACCACTCACTCTGCCTCTTCTCCTTAGAAATATATTAAAATATGATAGAGTCGCTTATAGTCGATAGCGCAGATCACGCCACGGGTAGTCGAGCGTAGAGCGCCCCTTCTCCAGCAGCAGTAGCTTAAACTTATCGCCCATGTCAGCCGGATCGGTCAACCACTGTAGCTGCTGCGTTAACTTGATAGCGTCGGTATCGCTAAGCGTACCGCCTGAGAGCTGTCCCTCTGCTAACGATAATAGCCCGGCACCGAGTAGCCACTGCGACTGCGTTGTAAAGCTGCGCACAGCTAACCCCAGCGCCAGCGCACTATCGGCCAGCGCGGTAAAGTTGACATCGCAGGTCAAATCGACCAATCCCGGCCATAACAGCGGGTTATCGAGCAGATGGTGGCGATAGTAGCCGCGCAGCCGCCCCTCTGGTCGCTCAAAGTAGTCGGCCATCGTCACCCCATAATCGAGTAACCAAATCGCCCCCTCTTTCAGCGCCTCGGCCACGGTCGCTAGCCAAGCAGAGTGCTGGCGGCCAAACTCAAACCTTAGATCAACCGAGGCGGGGATAGGCCACGATGGCGGCGGCATTCGGCTCGACTCCAGCGCCATCTCGGCCCAATAAAAGGCCCCATCACGCCACCCCACCCCCAGCTCATGTAGCCCCGACTCGCTCTGGCAGTAGCAGTTAAAGGGGATGGCGTCGATCACCTCATTCGCAATAACTATCGCCGTTAACGCCTGCTGTGACGGTAGCGTGTGCCACCACTCAATGCGAGAGAAGAGCTCAGGTAGCTGCTGCTGTAGTCGCTGCTGCTGCTGCTGCTGTCGTGCTGCGCTTAGTTCGACAATAATATAGCGCTCCGGCAGCCTATCTAGCTGCGCTAGGCGCTGTAACAGCGCGGCGGCTAACTTACCACTGCCGGCACCAAATTCGATAAGTCGCGTCTGCTCACCCCACTGCTCTAGCTGCGGTAACAGCGCATTAGCTAAACTTTGACCAAACAGCGGCGTTAACTCTGGGGCGGTGATAAAGTCCCCAGCGACACCGAATAGCTCAGTCGGGCGGCAGTAGTAACCATAGCGCGGTTGGTAGAGCGCCTGCGTCATAAAGCGCTCAAAAGAGATCGCCCCCACCGCAGAGGCGTTCATCTCGGCCACTAGCTGCCGCTGTAGCGGCTGTGAGAGCGCCAACTCATCGCCACTCGGTTGCGGTAGCTGACTCATTGGAACGAGCATCAGTCTTGTAACCAGCTCGCCAACCACAAGCGCCCCCGTAGCCCCCACTCGCTGGTATAGCCACGGGTGACAAAACGGATCTGGTTGTGGCCATCGACAACTAGCGTTACCGGCACGGAAAAGACCCCTAAAGCGCGACTCAAGGCAGCCTCGGGATCGTTAATGACCGCATAGCTCAACTGCTCCTCGGCCATATAACTAGCCACCTCATTGAGGCTGCCAGAGCTCATGGCGATACTCATTAGCGGTACATCCACCGCCAGCGACTCCATTGAGGCGTGCTCCAGCTCACACACCGGACACCAGCTCGCCCATAGATGGAGCAGCCACGGCTGCTCTGCAAACTCTCGGCTATTGAACTGCTCGCCCTCAATAGTCGTCGCGACAAAAGCGGGCATCTCCCCCCTGACCACTTCACGACTCAACCACCACTCAGCGCCCCAGAGCAGAATTAAAAAGAGGGCAATCTGCCCTCCCCACCGCGCTATGTGAATCGGCCGAATAGATCCTTTCGTCAACCAACCCAACCGAGCGCTCCGGTTTAGCTGTTATCGCCCTTTTTCGATTGCACCACTTTGTAAATCACCCAACCAATTAACGCCAAGCCAATCATTGAAAACAGCATGCCCATCATAGTTCTACTCCTGAGTTTAATGTCAGATCTAATTTCAGACTAATCGGCGTCGGGCCAGTTACGGCCCCGCTTATTCGCCACCGAATTTTGCATCATCTCCTCATCTTCGTCCATTAAGATGCGCTGGCCGTCACCATCAAGATCATCATACTGACCGCGACGCACCGCCCAAATCAGCACCCCTACCAAAATTAACCCCAAAAAGATCATTCCCGGAATTAATGAATAGATCACTTCCATTGCCAGAGTACCCTAAGAAAAAATAGATAACCGGCCCATTATGCCCGATAGCCGATAGGGATGCTAGCGCCCCTACCCTCGAAATAGTGCCTCTATCGGCAGGCGAAACTTTTTTAAGCGTTGCGGTGTCGCCGCTAAGAGCTGCTCTAGCAGGTAGTGGCTGCGATAGAACATCTCCTCAGCTAAGGTCTGATCGAGAATAAATCGAGTCGAGGTGGCAAAGGAGCGCACCAGCCCTAGTGCCAATCTCGCGTCAAAGCTCTTATCCCTCTGTTTTAGGGCAAATTGACGCCGATTTTGATAAAAACGGCGGCAGAGGAGCATAATCCGCTGCCGCACCTGTTGATCTAAAATTCTGAGTCGATAGTTCGAGACCATAAAGACCGCAATATCTTGCACATAGTCCATATAGCAGGAGCGGTGGAGGTCGATAAAGTTAATCCGCTTCTCGTTAGGATCAAAAATCACATTATCGACATTAAAATCGCCATGAATATAGACCGAAAAGGGGGCGATTAACTGCTGCTCTACCTCTTCGGCCCGCTGTAATAGCTGCTCAAAACTCCTTAAGCGGCTGCCCCCTATCGTCACCGAACCGTTTTGAAAATGGGGGTGAATCGCATAGACATCAGGCAGCCGTTGGCGCAGTTGAGCCATGTGGTTCGCCTGAATCGGCTGGTTGCGCCGCGTCTCTAGCCAGACTTGGCTTAAGGTTCGGTTGAGATATTTGAGTGCTGTCATAATCTGCGCCTGCGACTGGTGTAGCACTATCCGCTCGAAGGTCTCGCCGGCAAGGTGCTCAATCAGTAGTGCTGCCGATTCACCCCGCTTTTTATAGGAGAGGATACGCGGTGCTAGACCGGGATAGATCTCGTGCCAGCTCTCGACCCCTTCGCGCTCCTCTTTGAGTTTCCTCTTTTGACCCGCTTTATAGATGGCCGTGGTCTGCTGTTCGCCGCGCGAGAGGGTTAAGGCCGAAATACCGCTACCGGAACGGGTTTCAGCGATTGACCGCATCGAGACCGACTCGGCATCCCCCTCCTCGGTCAGCGACTCTATCGATGCCTGTAGCGAGTAGAAGCTCTCCATATCGAGCGGTTGGCCCACATTGCCGGAGATGATCGCCTCGCTCATCAATAACAGACTATCCCCCATCTGTTCGATTAACTGCGCTATTCGCAACAGTAGCAGCCGCTCTTCGGGCGCTCTACCCCGCTGTAGCTGTTTGAGGGTTTGACGCCAATAGCGGGCGTAGTGGCGATCGAGCCTCGCTTCGCTACGGCCAATTTTTAGCGCCAGACGGCTATTTTTTTGCGCCAGTGCCGGTTCAATATCGGCAATCGCCGTCTGTACGATCTCTAACCACTGCGCCAGCTTGCTCTGTTTTAATTGACTAGGACGCTGTAGGTGGTCAACCTGATGCACAATGTGACGCCCTAGTGCGGTTATCTGCGCTAGCTCTGAGGCCACCGTTTCGATACCGCGCCAGTAGTGGACATTGGCAGCTTCGCTCTCTTTAAGTAGCTCTAGGCAGTGGTTTTGAATGCGCACCTTGAGG
Organism: Ectothiorhodospiraceae bacterium BW-2; assembly: GCA_008375315.1. Lineage (NCBI taxonomy): Bacteria > Pseudomonadati > Pseudomonadota > Gammaproteobacteria > Chromatiales > Ectothiorhodospiraceae > Ectothiorhodospiraceae bacterium BW-2. The sequence goes on from CP032507.1 coordinate 3,802,189, forward strand.
TTATAGCCATACCCACTGCGACCGAGAAGCGCCTCACCGACCGTCTCGCTCGGCTGCTGTAGGTAGTGCGTTAGGGTCGCTAACTGCGATGCGACCTCTATCACTAAAAAGTGGAGATTATCGTCTATCGCCCGCTGTAGCTGCTTCGTCACCCTAACGCTCTCCTCTACTGCCGTAACTGCCGCAGCGCAGGTTCTAATTCAGGGTAGTCAAACTCAAATCCCGCCTCTAGCAGCCGTTGGGGTATCACCCTCTGTCCGGTTAATAGCAGCTCATCGGCCATCTCCCCTAAGAGCAGCCGCGCCACCACCGCCGGCATCGGTAGCTGTAGCCAGCCTCGATGAACCCGCTTTAGCGTCGCCATAAACTGGTAGTTAGTCACCGGCTGTGGCGCGGTCATATTGACAGGACCGGCGATATCGTCGCGCTGCAGTAACCACAGTACCATCTTTATATAGTCGTGCAGATGTACCCACGATAGCCACTGCCTCCCGGTACCAAAGTGGACGACCATCTTGGCCAGCAAAGAGCGCTGCATCTCAGGTAGCGAGCCACCCTCACGACCGAGCACAACGCCGGTTCGTAGCATAATCCGCCGAACGCCCTGCTGCTCCACCGCTGCCGTAGCCTCTTCCCAATCGCGACATAAGCGGTGGGAGAAGCTATCAACCCCTAAACTCGACTCTGTCAGCGCCTCATCCCCCGCCGGGCCATAAAAGCCGATAGCCGAGCCGCTTAACAGCACCTTAGGCGGCTGCGGGCGCTGCTGCAACCATGCGGTTAATGCGGCTGTCGTCTCAACTCGACTAGCGACAATCTCCGCCTTATAGCGCTCACTCCAACGCTTAGCCGCTAAGGAGGCTCCGGCAAGATTGATCACACCATCCAGTGGCTGATTCGGTTCGAACTGCTGCAACGACTCAATCGGCTTCGCCTGATGAAACAGCTTTTTTGCCGTCGCCATCGCACTGCGGGTCAAGACAGTCACGTCACACCCCTGCTGATGGAGAGATGCCACCAGCGCACGACCAATAAAACCGGAGCCACCGGTAATTAAAATATGTTTAGGTAGATAGTTATCTAACACTGTTATTTCTCCTCATTCAACTTCCCCACACCTCAACCACCCGCCCTGAGGCGTTATGGCGCTGGTGCCAAATTTTCTCATCCCAACTCACGCTAGATGCACGGTTAAATATCACCAGATGCGCTTCAGCCGCAGCCGCTTTATCGGCATAGTCGCTGATCTGTAGCAGCGCCTCAGGCAGCAGCCTCTCTAGCGAACCGCGCAGCAGTTTGAGTTCGACCACAATGCGCTGCACCTCCCCCCAAAAGCCCGCCTCGCTCACCGGCCACTCGATAATCAGATCGGTGCGACGGCGACCGAGGGCGTATTCGCGGTTAATCCGACCGCCGCCGTTAATAATTCGCTGCAAAAAGGCCTGCATCAGTAGCTGCGGCCCCGCCTCTTGATAGTCAAAACGCTCTAACCAGCTCTCGGAGTGTTCGCGAAAAAAGTGTTGAAAGGCGGTCAAGAGTTTCACCATGTCGAGGCGGTTCGCGGGGGTTAAATACCAGCTCTGCTCCTGGTTGCTGATGGTTAGTTGCGCCCCCCAAGAGAGTTCCCTTGGAATAATCTCCTGATAGATGCGGTTGCCAATCACCACGGTGCCTCCCCGCTCTTGGCGTATCAGCCCTAAATCGGCCACATAGCTCAAATCATCCGGTTGAATGGTCTCGCTCCCCTCTTCACCCACCAAAATCGGCGCAATCACCCGATGCACTCTCGGCTCTTTGAGTTTGTCGGCCAGTTGATCTAGATGGGTCGCCCGCGACTGAATCAGGCGCTCTCGTGCAGCTAGGTAGTGTGCTAGGGTAATCGGCTGGGTGCGATCGCGCAGGCTGCGATCTTTCCAGCACATCTCATGGGCAAGGGCGTTAACTAGCCACGGCTGACCGGCGGTGTCGAGCCAGAGCGGTTCGAATAGCTCGGCGGCAAAGCGCTGGCCGGTCTCCGCGGTGTGTTGCAAGTAGAGCTGTTCAACCTCTTGCCGGCTGAAGTTGCCCAGACGCAGCGATTCAGTCTTAATGTTAAAGGCGCTGCCGCCGGTAATCACTTCGCCATTGCCCTGATGGATGCGGTAGTCTTTGATGTCACGCACGCCACAGAGAATAATCGACTGCGGAAAGGCGTTGGGGCGTTGGGTGTAGCCGGCGCGTAGTTGGCGCAGTAGGGAGATTAGGGTATCGCCCACCAGCGCATCGACCTCATCGAGCAGTAGCACGGTCGGCTGTTCTACCGTGGTCGCCCAGTACGATAAGACGGTTTTAAAGCGCTGTTGCGGCTCCCCTTCCGCCACTAGCCGACGATAGGCGCTCTCATCCATCCTATCGGGTAGGTAGTAGCGGGCGCTTTGTAAAAACGAGTCGCAAAACTGGCGGTCACCTAGCTCGGCATCATTACGAGCGGTTTGTGAAGTCTCGATATTGACATAGAGCGCCTGATAGTTGCCGCTGCCATTGAGCGCCTCCATGAGCTCCAGTAGCGCGGTGGTCTTGCCGGTCTGACGCGGTGCGTGCAGCAGAAAATAGCGCTGGGCGGCGACTAGGTGGAGTAGCTCCTCCCAGTCGATGCGCTGGCAGGAGGGGATGGTGTAGTTTAGCTCCGGCTTTTGCGGGCCGGCGGTGTTAAAAAAGCGTTCCATGAGGCGACTCTCCGTTGGCAGCGATGGGGGTCAAGTTAACCATGTCACTAGCCTTACCGCAAGCGCGGCGATAGGATGACCGTGTTTTCAAGGCCCGAACGATTTTTGGTCATCAACGGCGTGTCGGGGCACCACTTTCTTAATGCAAGACTGAAGGATATACTGCGCTACCTAAAAGTTGACCCTCAATTGAAAGGAGCAATTAACAGCTGCTTGATTTACATTCAAAGATGTCTATAATTACGTGTTATGAGCAGTAGATACAGCATAGGCGAGTTTGCCACGCGCATTGGGCGGTCAGTGCAAACCGTGCTGCGTTGGTAAAGAGAGGGGAAGTTACAGTCCAAGCGCCTGCCATCGGGGCATCGGTATTTCGATGAGTCCGATGTTCGCCTGATGCTGGGCGGGGCGCCTAAGAGGCGAGATGTGGTGGTGTATTGCCGAGTCCAAGGATGTGTGCGAATGAAGGTCACGCGAGTTTTGAACGCAAAACGCCCGAACAAGGGCAAAGTCGCCGCATTGCGCGAGCAGGCGCGTCGGCTTGGCCAAGTGCGTACCGAGGTCTGGCAGAGGTTTGGGTCGGTCGGTGGCGTGGGTCTCTCGGATCGCAAGATTCGCGATGGCTGGCTGAAGGAAGGTCGCGCCTTTCCGGTTTCCGCCAACGCTTGGAAAGAGACCCTACGCGATGCGAATGGCAACATCACCGCCTGCATGGAAGCGGCCAAGGTTAAGGTTCGCCAATCTGTCTTTCGTCACACCCGGGACGAAGCCGAGCAAAAACGCCTGTTCACTGCCCTCAAGCGCAACGAATGGACGGGCGATTCTTATCTGCGCCGGCTCATGCGTAAGCACTGGCATCATGGCCATAACCATACCCATAACCAGATTATTGTCCGTTCAGATAATTACACTACCTTCCTCCTGGGTGGGTGCGTCTGGATCAAGATCCCCGGCCTTGTTAAAGGTCAGCGTATCGCCATTTTGCTCAATACCACGATCACGCCAACTGGCACTCTGCGCGTCATTATCAAAAACGATGACCGTATTGAGGTTCACACCACCGTTAATGTCGAAACCAAACAGGATTGCGGCAAGCGCACCCTCGGCATTGATAAAGGCTACTCCGAAGTGCTTGTGGATTCAGACGGCGATCACCACGGCCAGGAGCTCGGTCAAGTACTGACCGAACAATCCGATAAGCTAAAAGCCAAATATCAGCGCCGATCAAAACTGCGAGCGCTCGCCAACACGACCCGTAACCCGCATAAACGCGAGCACATTCGTCGCTTTAACCTTGGGCGCAAAAAGCTAAACCGGCAGATGGACAAAACCCATGCAAGCATCCGTGATGTGGTGTTTCAGTCGGTTCATAAGGTTGTTGATAAAGCCGCCGTGATTGCGGCGGAAGACCTCACCGCCCCGATGTCGGGCAAGTCCTTCGGCAAGAACGTCAATCGTCGGCTGGCAAGCTGGACGAAAGGCGTCATTGCCGAAGCACTTGATAGTGTTTCAAGCCGCAGAGGTTCTGCGGTCGTTCTGGTCAATCCTGCCTACACATCGCAAATTGATTCCCGCAACGGATGCCTACTCGGCAAACGCCAGGGGGATCGGTTTTACTGTTTCGACGGGGTTGTGTTGCAGGCAGACCAGAACGCTGCGCGAAACGTGCTGGCACGGTTGTCCGATCTTGACATCGATCGGTTCATGCCGTACCGACAGGTGAAGACGATCTTGCAAGCGCGGACTGAGCGCCTCCGGTTGGGACTGCTCAACCAGGACTCCAGTTGCTCGCCCGTACGGGTGTTATCAACGGAGAGCGAATTACCGAAAAACTGCCATGAGCAACTTTGCTTAGGTTTTTAGGAACAGAGAGCAGTGTCAGGCATCAACCCCTACCAATATATGCAGCAGCTTGCGGCCCAAATCGACTCGATGGAGACACCGGAGCGACTAAATCGTGCCCTAGATGAGATGGAGTATCTGTTTGAGATCATTCCCCCCGAACTACAATCCCCAGCCGAGGAGCTCATTGCCCGCCTGCGCCAAAAATTGGGACTCAACTAGTGACGCCTCCCGTCTGCCGCTGCTACGCCCTGCGGCGACTCAACCCCTTTCTCGGTCTGATTCAGGTCGTCGAGAGCGCCATGGGGCGAGCGCTCTCTTTTAACGGCCTCAACTGGGAGATTGAGGTTAAGAGTGACCGCACCCCAACGCTATGGGGCTCGCTGCCACAACCCTCTGAGACCGCCTACTTTCGCTACGGCCTCTGGTCTGCGAGCGAAGGGCTAGCGACCCGCAGCTACGCCTCCCACTACGACAATAACGGCCTGCGCCCCCGTGCCGATGAGGTTGTTGCCGCCGTGCAAGCTTCACTTAGTCAGCTACCGTTTGCGCTAGCCGACAGCCACGAACTATGGCTGCTCGATCAAGAGCAGGGGCTCCCCCTAGCGCTTATCGCTGCGGTTAGACCCGAACAGAGCAGACCGAAACCGGAGCCAAGACGCTGGAGTGCCTGCCTTAGCAGTGATATTCCCAGCCAACCGAGCTACCCCAATGGCGATGCGTTAACCGCGCTAGTCAAGGCGCGGGTCGGGTTCAATATTCGTAAAGAGTGGATTGAGCGCCATAGCGATGGCAGTGGTACGGTGCTACGAACCCAAACTAGGCTCGCCGCAGAGCACCTCTCCCCGCTGCTACTTAGCCGCCACTGGCCAGAGGCCTCACAACCATTAGTCGAAAACTACTTTAACTGGATTGCACCAGTACTGCTGACCCTACCCCATCTATCCGCAGAGCTCAGAGGCCATCTGGAGCAACAGCTACACCGCTGCGCCGCGACGATAGAGCACCACTGGCGCCTCTACCCGACGATGATAGAGCCACAACTAATCACCTCGGCACGGGTGCAGAGTAGGCTACAGCCTTAGTTATAGCGCCAAGACTCAGGAGAGCTATTCCCCTACGATAGCGAAGCTGCTACCATGCTACCCACTCTATTAACCCAAAGACTGAGGTGAGAATCATGCCAATCCGTAACACACTCTATTTTTCACTCCTCATTCTGCTGCTGCTCTACCTCCCCCCAGCCACCGCTGCTGAGCCGCTCATCTTCTCCGCCGCCCCCACCCAAAACCGCCTAACCGCCGAAGCGCTCTATCAACCGCTAGTCAGTTATCTACAGGCAAAGAGCGGCCAGAGTATCAAACTGGAGCTAGAGAGCCACTTCACTAGCTATACATTCAAAGTTCGTAGCGATAAATATGACATTCTGTTCGATGGCCCCCACTTTGTCGGCTGGCGCATGGATGTTAAACGGCACACTCCGCTAGTTCGACTCCCCGGCGCAATACAGCTAGCGGTGGTGGCTAGCAAGCGCTCTAATATCGGCTCACTTGACGATCTCCGCCTCGGTCGGGGACGGGTCTGCGCCTTTCCACAGCCGAATATGTTAACCATGATCTTTTTGGACCAGTTCCCCAATCCGCTCCAGCGACCCCATTTAATCCGCTCGCAGGGGTTTAGCGAACTAGAGCAGTGTCTGCGCAGCGGTCGTGGCGATGTGGCGCTGATGCCACTCAATCAGTGGCAAACCTTGGCTAACCCCGACTTCATCTCACTCGATTTTCCCCCCCACACTTACCCTAACCGCACTCTTACCGTTAGCTCACGGGTCGATAAGGCGACCGCTGAGAGTATCAAACAGGCGCTGTTAAGTGGTGAGGGGGCGGCAGTGGCCAACAATATTTTGACCCTCTTTAACGCCGCCCGCTTTGAAGAGGCCAATCCGGCAGAGTATCAAGGACTCGGCAAACTGCTAGCGAGTGAGTATGGCTTCCGCTACTAGAACGACTCTCTTCACGCTGCTATCGATGCTTGCAACTCAGGTGCTAGCAGAGGATCGCTGGTATGCCATTGAGATGGTGCTATTTCTGCACAAACCCTTAACCCAGGCAGTTACAGAGCAGCCCTCACCGCTTCGTGTCGAACCGCTACTACGGCAGTTTGCCGTTGCCACCCCGCTACTCGGCCCTGCTTTGGATAGCACCACTGGGCGTCCACTCCCCTTTAGTGAGGTCGCCTCAGAGCAGCGGCAATTTAGCAAAGTGGCTCGTAGTATTCAGATCTCCAGCCGCTACCATCGACTCTATAGCTACGCTTGGTACCAGCCCGGGCTCTCACAACGCCAAGCGGTAACGCTGCGACTGACCCCTCCTGGGTGGCGTCGGGATCGAGCCCCTTTTATCGAAACGGTAGCAGATGAGAGTGGGATAAGCCACCAAATCGAGCTCGATGGCACCGTCACGGTCTCACTCTCTCGCTTTTTGAATATCGATCTCAACCTGCTCTATCGCCACAGTCGTAGCGATGGCCAGAGTCGCAACTACCCGATACAGACGCTGCGCAAGATACGCAGTCGGGAGATTCACTATATCGATCATCCCCTAGTCGGTATCGCCATTCGTGCCGAACCGGTGAGCTTCGCCGCCGAGTAGGCCAACTTACTTCAGCCGCCGCTCGCCACGAATTCGGGTCACACCCTCTCTATCGGGGCGCTTAAAGAGCGCCAGCGAGTTCGCTAGCTGGCGATCATTGCGATCTCTGGGGGCAATGTCGATACTCCATTTGAGCAGATTGGCTTGGGTCATCGTCGCCTCCCCACCAAACGACATATCGCCCCCCTCATTACTCAATTCAGCCCGCAACACCTGCTCCGAAGTGGTCGATAGCTGAGCTGTGACCGTGCCAAAACTTATCTGTCGCGGCACATTGGTCGCGGCATTCACCCAGCGAATCGTCCCCTGAATCTCCTGCCACTGTGTTAGCGTCGCCCGTATCAGCGGCAGATCGACCAGCAGTTGCCCCTCCAACACAAACGGCATAAAGGGGACGAAACGGGTCACATCGGTAACCAATAGCTGCCCCTTTGCCTCGGTCAGAATCACCCCGGCAAGGTTCAAATAGCTCTCCCCCTGCAGATAGCTCTGCATCTGGGGTGACCAGCGCCAACTACCCCCCGCCTGTAGGGCTAATAGCGCTCCCCAGCGAGTACGCCACTGCACAGCGCCAAGCGGTTGACTCGCATAGAGTAGCTCATCACTCTGCCCCTGCCAGAGACTCCCCCGTAGCTGCCTAAGCTCCAGTGGCAAGTTAGCTCTAAGCTGCGACTCATACTGCTCATAGACCAGAGCCGCCGGCAGCCGTAGCAGTAGAGCGCCACTTAATAGCAACAGAAACAGCGAACTGTACCCCAATAGTCGTCCCATTATCCCGCCTCCCTGCCGACAACTAAGCGGGTATTAACCCGACCTAGGGCATCACTTCTCTCTACCACCAGACTATCTATCGTGAGGTTATGGCGCTTATCGAGCTGGTCAATCCAGCTCAATACCTGATCAAAAGCCGCCTCTTTAAGCCGAATCTGGACTCGGCTCCCCTCCGGTTGCACCCTCTCGATATTGTCACCGAGCTGAAACTGCTTCAAGGTTCTATCGACAATCGTCAACAGCGGTTGCGAACCTGCCCCCCCCTGTTCGGTTGCACGCTGCTGTAACTGCTGCACAACCTCCGCCGCCTGCGCCATCCAAGCTAAATCGCGCTCTAGGTTAATAACGCTCTGCTCTAGCTGTTGTGACTCTTTGACCACCGGCTCCCACAGCACGAGATAGAGCAGTAGCATCAACAGCACCCCGCCACCGAGCATGATTAGCCACTGCTCTCGGGACTGTAAACTATTCCAATAGTCACGCATCACTCTCTACTCCTGCGCCATGGTAATCACAATTCGACTATTAACCCCGCTGCGACCCGATGTAGCGCTCTGCACACTCATCACCAGCCCTTGCTGCTGTAGCTGCTGTTTTAGCCGATCCAGCGTCGGCAGACTCTCTAGCATGAGATCGATCTCAAGCGCACTCTGCTTATAGCGCAGGATAGTCAGCGTGCTGCCGGGCGTAGCGGCAATAATCGGCATTGAGAGCGCCATTAGGTCGATAAAACCCTGCTGCGCCTTAGGCTGCTGCATGTTTGCTAATCGACGCTCCATCTGTAATTTGGCGTTGACGATATTGCGTGCATCGGGAAAGGTCTCGCGATAGAGCTGCTCAATCTGCTGCTGCAGCGCCTGCTCCTGTGTTAGTAGCTGCTGTCGCTTAAATAGGTTATCGGCCATTAACAGCGCCATTAGCGTTAGCAGCAGTAGCGCCGCGTTACGCCATGGACGCAGATAGCGCCCCCAACCACTTTGGCGACTATAGCGCCCCTGTAGCAGATTGACCGCCGCAGGTAGCTGCGCTAGCTGCCCAGCCATCAATCCAGCGACCCCCTCCGGCGGCAACGGCTCCTCTACCCGTTCGATACTCTCTGGCAGATCGGTCTCAATCGGTTCACCATACCAGTAGATCTTTTCGGGCCGCTGCGATGCCTCTTCTGCCTCTAGCAGCGCCGGTAGCAGCGCCCCTAGCTGGGTCGTCGCTAAGCGCGTGCCGCGATAACGGCCAGTTCTGAGCCACCCCTTATCGCCCTCAACCACCACCGACCAGCTCTGCTCCCGCCACGGCAGTAGCAGTAGATCGGGCACTAGCCGATAGAGCGCAAACCCGACCCCCTCAGCTAACTGCAACCACTGCTGCATGAGAGCATTGGAGGTGACAGCCACCTGTTGTCGCTGCCACTCGCGGCCAATGAGGGCAAAATGGAGCGCCTCCACCTCCTGACAGAGCTGCTCCTCAAGCGCATAGGGGAGTGCCTGCAGTAGCTGCTGGCGCGAACGGCTGGGGATCGAAATGTCGGTTAACAGTAGCTGCTGTACCGGCACCACAAGCACCACTCGACTCTGACCGGTAGCCGGCGGGCTCTCGCCCCGTGCTAGCTTCGGCGCCGCACCGCGCTGATGGCTGAACCAAATGAAGTGATTCCACCCACTATCGGGAATCACGGTATAACTGGAGATAGACAAATTAATTAAATTCCCGTGTTCTCAAAATAACCTGCACCACCTCTTGTGGCGTTTTATAGAGCAACGATTGCCACAGGCGCTGCACATGGGCTATCTGCACTGCGGTCTGTAACAGAAAGTAGTCGCTGCTAACTTGGATCTGGCCTAGATCGATCGCTTTATCTTTAAAGGCGGTGTGCTGCCCCACCTCCTCTAGCGATTCAAATGCCGCTTCGGTACGGCGGGTAATAATATCTTCGGCATCCATTGCCGAGATCTTATCACTTATGCTCTGCAATATCTCGACTGTGGCCCAGTTTATGTTGATTTTACTCCCCGAAGGGAGCGCGGCAATATAGGGCTTAAGGGTATCGAACCACGCCTGCTCCACCCCATAGACTAGCCGTAACTCCTCCAGATCGACCATCGACCGGTTCGGGGTGCGATACCCGCCACCATTGTCGCTCATATAGGCTAAATCTTCAGCGCCGTTAGGAAAGGTCACCTCCATGTCACTGTCGAGCCAATCGATAATCGCATCGATAGGGTCGCTATCGAGTTTAAGCAGCGTTAATAGTCGTTTAAACTGCTCAATCGCGGCAGGATTCGCTCTCCCCTCGGCTCCGATGAGATTATTGAGGTTAAACCGAGCCTGCAAGTCCATCAATAGCTCGGCCGACACCCACCCCCCCTCAATCTCCTCCTGATAACCGACGCTGGAGATAGCAGCAAACTGCTCGTACTGCTCGCGGGTTAAAAACTCAAGTTGCTCCCAGTAGCTCTGTAGTAGTGGCGTGGCGTGATCCTCAATCGCATAGTGGTAGAGTCGCGCCTGCTCGGCGTGGAGCAGGTTGGCGGTTCGATGAATATCGAACTGCTGTCGCGAAACCATATTGACCGCTAAAAGGGTCGCTAACGCCACCACCAGCATCGCCGTAATGAGCGCCACGCCCCGCTGCCTATCCCTAAACGGCACCTTGCTACCGCCCCGCTTCGTCAAAAACATACCGTTACCCACTTCAAACTTAACCAAGAAGCGCTTACAATAGCGCCCCGCTAACCTTAAGCCCCATACGATACCATAGAATCAGCCACAAGGAGGATGAGTGAAAAAACGCAAAGGTCGTAGCAGCCGTACCGCCGTGGTCAGTGAATCGGCACTGCAACAACAGATTGCTAGCTACCGAGAAAACCAAAATTACGCCGAGGCGATTAAGAGCTTCAAACAGCTCCTAAAGATGGCTCCTGAGACCGATAAAATTGAGTTAGCCGAACTCTACCTAGGTAGAGCCCAGCAGCAGGCGCAGCAGGGGCGCTACAAAGATGCGAGCATCACTTGGGAGAACCGCCAGCCCACTCTCGCCGCCGAGTCCGACCCGAGCCTGGGCGACTATCTGCTCTGGTTGCTCGCGGGTGGTAGGCATGAGCGGCTCATCAATCTCTGCGGTCAGGAGGCCTACGCTAGCTTGATAGCGCAGCAGCCTGAGCTACAGGCTCGTCTCTTTGCCCTGCTGCTGGCCAAACCTGAGCTCCACTCCCTACTTGCAAAGTCGAGACCCGACTGGCTGCCGCCGCTACAGCAGGCAGAGGCGCTACTTCAAAGCTACTGCCACGGCGGCAGCAGTGAGGCCCTAGAGCCGTTGCTAAAACAGATCCCCTTTCGCTCGCCGCTGCGGGGGTGGGCACAGCTACTGCGCCTGCTATTGAGCTATGAGGCCGGCGCAACAAGCCACGAGCTAGAGGGCCAGCTATCGCGCCTAAAGAGCAATCCAACCTACGCCCTACTCACCGCGCCGTTGCAAGCCGATGAGAGTGATCATCGCGTTAATCTCGGTCGCTATGGAACAAAGATCAGCGGCTACACCCCCCAGCAGCAGGAGGCACTAACGGCGCTGCAGCAGATAGATGAGCATGATAACACGCTCTTTACCCTCATGCTGCGCCACCACCGCACCATCGGCAGCGACTATGTCAAAGAGCAGCTACGCCACTGGTTACCGCTGTTAACCCCGCAACACCTCGAGCGCTATATCCATATCTTTAAAAATATCTCCAAAGATGAACAGCTACGCATTGCCGCTCTAGGAGAGGATGAGCACTACTACCCCAACGCGGATGAGTTGTGGCAGGGCTATCAGAAGAGCTTTAATATCAACGACCCTCAGCAGCGAATATTGGCGGCCATGGTACAGCACCATCGCGCTAAACAGTGGCTAAACTGGGATAATAGACACCAGTCGGTTAAGACGGCAAAAGCCATTGTCAAGCTACTGCGAGAGGCGATTGACCTATACCCTGAACAGATTGAGAGCTATGAGCTACTGCTACTCGCCTATCGAAGCTATAGTGACTACAGCGATAAAGATATCAATCAACTCTTAACAGAGTCGCTACAGCAGTTTCCCAACAATGTCACCCTACTGACCGAGGCCGCCCTCGCCGCAAGTCAGCGCAGCAGCCATAAGAAGGCGGCCACTTATGCCACAAAAATTTTAGCCGTCGATCCTATCAACACCACCGCCCGCACTATTTTAGTGAACGCCCACCTCTCCCACTTTCAAAAAGTCTTTAAACAGCAAAAGTGGCACCTAGCCGAAAAAGAGCTCGAACACGCTCAAAAGTATGATCGTAAAGGGAGCCGAGATCCGCGACTACCGATTAATCGAGCACTGCTCGCCAACTTCCACCACAAAAAGCGCGATATCGCGATAGAGCAGCTCCAAAGTGCCCTAAAACGGTGCCATGACAACCTACTCGTCGCCTCGGTACTCATCGATTTAGAGTGCCGCAAGCTCAATATTGATCCAAAGCTCTACACCGCCTCCACCTCCCTAGAGGCCAAAAAGAGCCTACTACCGATGCCGATTGAGGACAAACTCCCTACAGAACAGCAGTTCGAACAGCTATTGGTCACCCTTAAAAGCGCCTACGACACCCTCCCTAAGGAGGTTCACGGTACCTTTAGGCGCTGGTATGAGTGGCTAAAAAAGTGTGATTTGGATATGACTAGCGAGAGCCTCTGTTTAAGCTGCTGTCGGCTGTTACATGAGATGAACCAAGATAAACTGCTGCTAGATTTCGCCAACTATGGCACGCTAGAGTGGCCTGATCAGATACTGTTTGAGTTTTACTGGATTGTCGCAGAGTGTGAGTGTGATCCAAAGCAGGCTGTTGATGTCTATGGGGAGGAGATGATGGATCTCGCTGATCAGGCCTATGAGCTAAATGATCGCCACACAGCCTCAACGATCCGCTCTTATATCGCCCAAGCCCTCCCCCCTCCCCCTGATTTGAGAGGTTTTGATCTTTCCGAACAGCTAGATAAATTGGCAATGGCACTCTTTGGTACCTCAGAGCCAACCACTGAGCAGATCGACCAGATCATAAAGATGGGGCCCAATGCCGTTATGAAGGCGCTGCTCAATTTAGAATAGCTTTTTACCCTCTATTCTTGTTTACGCTTTTGCCACACCGACTGGAGCAACTATGACCCCATTTTCCATTTTAGGCCTTGATGAGTCGATTGATGACGATGAGCAGATTAAACTCGCCTATCTCACCAAGACCCGCCAATTCCCCCCCGATCACGCGCCGGAGGCGTTTCAGCGCATTCGTCAAGCGTATGAGACCATCGCCACCGCCAAACAGCGGCGCCACTATCAGCTCTTCTACTGCGCCCCTTGTCAACCTAAGGAGGTGATCGCCCAGCTCAACCAACAACAGCGCAACCCCTTTGAGCGTCCAGATGAGGCCGCCCTGCGCCAAGCGCTGTTAACGGCTGCAACCACCCTCTCCTCTGCCACGACTCAGGAGGCGTAGCCGATGCAAAAGGAGGAGTTACTCAGCGCCTTTAGCCTCTACCTTGATCGGGTTGAGCCGGAAGAGGGGCTAAAAGAGCAGCCGATCGATCTCCATACCCTACTCACTGAGATGGCCGCCCTGCGCACTGAGGTAAAGACCGAATCGCGACAGTTTAAGGGGGTATTAGAGGAGTTTCACAAACTCTATGAGATCACCGAACAGAGTCAACAGCAGCTCAACCAGAGTCGCGATCACCAGCGCCAGCTACAACAGCAGTTTCAAGAGAGTCGCCTGCGTGATATGCTACTCGACACCCTAGAGCTCTACGATCGAATGCATCATGCCCTAGAGCAGCTAAACAACTACCAGCCTGGCCTCTTCAGTCGTCATCGGGATCAACAGTTTATCGAAGCGGTACGACAGGGGCAGCAGATGACTCTGAACCGTATCGAACAACTCCTCGAACGCTATCAGGTAGAGCCGCTGCAAGCTATCGGTCGGCTACTCGACCCCCACACTATGCGAGCCGTCGAGACAGTAAAAAATCCGAAGTTAGCCGATGGCACTGTCTGTAGCGAACAGCGGCGCGGTTTTCTATGGAACGGTACGCTGCTACGCACAGCTGAGGTCAGCGTCAATAAACTTACCCCCACATCACAGGAGAACAATTAACTTATGACTAGCGAGACGATTATTGGTATCGATCTAGGCACCACCAACTCTGAAGTCGCCGTCGTTGAACACGGTAAAGTGACCGTTATTCAGGATCAACACAGCAGTGTCGTCCCCTCGGTCGTCGGTCTGGACGATAATAATCAACTGCTCATCGGCGAGGCGGCTAAAAATCAGTACCTACTCTACCCCGAACGGACTATCCGCTCGATTAAGCGCCGCATGGGAGAGGAGGTCAGCCTCCCCTTAGGAGAGCAGAGCTACTCTCCAGCCGAGATCTCAGCGATGATTCTACGCCACCTAAAGGGGCTAGCTGAATCCTATCTAGGAGAGACTATCTCTAAAGCGGTGATTACCGTTCCAGCCTACTTCTCCGACGCCCAACGCCAAGCGACCCGAGAGGCAGGAGAGATTGCCGGTCTCGAAGTGGTGCGCATTATTAACGAACCGACCGCTGCCGCGCTCGCCTACGAACCGCAACAGAGTCGAAGCAGAGTGCTCGTCTATGATCTCGGCGGTGGTACCTTCGATGTCTCAGTCGTCAATATGGAACAGGATGTGGTTGAAGTCCTCTCTAGCCACGGCAATAACCACCTCGGCGGCGACGATTTTGACCAAGCAGTGGTCGATTATCTGCTCGAATATCTTAAAGATGAGCACGATCTAGAGATTAGCGCTGATCGCAAAGCGATGGCTCGTATTAACCGCGCGGCCGAAAACGCCAAAATCGCCCTCTCCGATCAGCCCTACATCACCATCGCCGAGGAGTATCTAACTGAAAAAGAGGGTCAACCGTTCCACCTGTCGTTAGAGTTCTCTCGCCATAAATTTAATGAGCTAATTAATGACTATATCGTCGAAACGCTCGATGCAACCCACACCGCCCTAAAAGATGCCGGTCTGACCGTTAGCGATATCGACAAAATCCTACTCGTCGGCGGCAGTACCAAATCCCCCGTCATTCGCGAGCGGCTCTATAGCGAGTTTGGGCTCGAAGCGCACGGAGAGATTAACCCCGATCTCTGTGTCGCTACCGGTGCCGCCGTCCAGGCCGGTCTCATCGGCCATGCCGATATCTCCACCATTTTGGTCGATATCACCCCCTATAGCTACGGCACTAGCTGCCTTGGCGAACTCGACGGCCAACTGAGCAACGACCTCTATATACCGATTATTCGCAAAAACTCGGCACTGCCGATTAATAAAAGCGAAGTCTTCTACACCAATGTCGATAACCAAGAGACCATCTTAGTCGATGTCTATCAGGGGGAGAGTCGGCACGCCTCCGAAAACGACCTCATCGGCGAGTTCCATGTGCACGGGCTACAGAAGGTGCCCTCAGGCAATCCGATTATCATCAACTTTGATCTCGATCTTAACGGTATCTTAAATGTCACCGCCAAGGAGAAGAGTAGCGGTCTTAGCAAAAGCATTACGATAGAAAATGCCCTAGCTAAAGCCGATGCGACACAGCTATCGGCCTCAAAAGAGCGTCTAAACGCCTTCTTCGCTAGCGAAGATGGTGACAGTGGTCAGAGCAGCGACAACGCCACAGCAACAGAGTCAATGAGCGCCACCCCCTCGCCACAGAGCCCTACTGATGAGCTCATTGCCCAAGCGGCCGCGCTGTTAGAGTCGGTCTCTGAGGATGATCAGGAGGATATTAATAGCCTTATTAAGGCGATTAACAGCGCTAAAGAGGATGGCGATAACGAAGCGGTCACCCGCTACAGCGAAGAGCTGCAAGATATTATCTACTACCTGCAGAGCTAATCGTGACGCGCTGTCCTGTCTGTCGCGCCCGCGAACCGGGCGCTCAATGCCCTCGCTGCGGCACCGATTTTAGCTCAATTATCGCCCTTCAGGCTGAAGCTAAAACGCTGCTGCAACAGGGGATATGGCTTGCTGGACAGCGCGAATATAGCAGCGCACTCAAACGGCTACACAGAGCCAAACAGCTCCACGATACCGAACTGACACGCCACACAATGGTGCTACTCCATGAGCAGTTACTAGAGCTAACTTTAAAGGCGATGCTCGACGAGCAGTGGTCGGTCGCCACCGGCTATACGGAAGCCATTTTAGCCACCCAGCCCCACCACCCATTAGCTAAGGTCATGCACCAATTTAGCTTGCAACACTCTCCCGCCCCCCCTAACCCTAACGACACAGGTTACTGGTGACAGTCACAACCGTTACCCTCCATCACCACCTCTGCGAAAACTATTTTTTTATAGCTATAACTTATTGCTTTTTAAAAGTGACTTTTTTAGCGGGAATGACTGGTTGCTCTAGTCGCTGCAGCGCCGGTTGGATTAAGTTGGGTTCAAAGATAGCCCGATAGATACCCTTAACATTGAGAATAGAGAGCATCTCTTGTCTCTCATACCCCATATCAGGCTGCACAATATATTGAACCAACCCCTCCTTCGAACGCATCATTTTTTCATAAACACTTAAAGAACGCACAGGAATTTCTGGGCTATCCATCACCCTATCGACGACTAAACCTATCAGTTCGACATTATGATAATCATCTTGAAACTTGGTCACAACAATAGAGTCACACTCTTTATCGTACTTATTATCCCCTCCGACTAGCGCTCTTAGTGAAACGACAGGAATAGTCTGCTTCATAAACGAGATCAGACCAAGATAGTGTGAGGCTGTTCCCATCACTTTTGTCACCTCCTGCCCGTTAATCGAACAGATAATGGAGTGTGATTCGATGCCATAAAGGCGCTGATTAACCAAAAAGGTCGATATCTCCACCGTCTCCTCCCCTCCGTGAAGTTTAGGATAGAGAAAACTCGTTTTTATATTATAAGGCGTCCCCTCCTGCTGGTTCGGCGTCTGACTCTGACTTACCTCGCCAATCGAAAAAAAGATCAGCGCGACAACATCATTTTTATATATATCACTGGTTTTATACTCACGATAACCCGCGCTCATTTGGGCGCCAACAACATAGTATCCCCCCTCTATCTCGACAATATCTGACAAACTCTCGCCACTATTAAGGGTAAAAAATCTATCATCTAGTTTCAAAATAGAGCCTATCGGATAGTCTGAATTCGTGGTAGCAATAACACTTTTATGACGATCAGCAAAGATACCATAACAACCACGAATCACCTCCCCTCTTCCATCCTTAGGTAGCGCATCGCTCAACATAGCATAGAACTGTGGTTCCGAATCGAAGACTATCGCGATACCGCCAACGGTGCGACCCTCTTTTATATCCGTAATCGCAGCGCCATAGATATAGGTATATTTATCGTTATAGAGATGGCTAGGTTTAAATGGACTCACAGTATAGTGCTGGCTATTTGTAAGCGAGAGCGTTTCGCTAACCCACGAGACCGACAGAGATGTGCCAACTAGCTGAGCCTCTGCGCTATTAGAGACAGCGACAATCTTACCGTTACGATCATAGACAATCAGATTCGTATAGACAGTATAAAGATTATTAATATAGCTAAGTATGTTAGTTATCGTTGCCACCTCTGAAGGGTGTAGCTCCCCTGCTGCCAAAATTTGACGAAAACGGGAAGTTAAAGCCCACCAACGGCAGTCGTTAGCCCTCTCATAAAGATTTCGATCCATAATATCGACCGCCAACATGGCGTGAAACTCAGCATCCTCCAAAAAAGAGGAGATAACAGTCTGATTAAGATTAGCGATAGACTCCTCAAACACCTGTTTAGTTTTAGCTCCCGTATGGGATATCTCGTTCAATAGGCTTTTAGAGAAGGAGTTATCTCCCGTTTTAGTATTGGCAATTTGTACATTACCATTCCATACTGTGACATCTAAATCGCGTTGAATTCTATCTGCCTGACGGGGAATATCCACTAAATCATCTGCAAAGAGTGTCGAGGCACTGACAACCTTTTTCATCATCACACTATTAATTTGCTTTTGAGTTTGATTAACACTCACCCGAAAGGCGGAGTCGAGAGGCACCATAACATGACCAAACCACCCTAAGCCGGTAAAGCCCTCATACCCCCGAGTTGCGCAGGTTTTAGCCAAATACTCTCTCCCCGCAAAATGGATAATCTGATAGGGTTTATCGAGAACTTTTGGCAACGAGCAGCCGCACGGAATATGGTAGGGATCGCTAGAGGCGATCACCTCCCCGTCACTATTTAGCAGCGTGATTTCAGCCCAATCCTCCTCATCAAGAAGGTTATTAAAGACCCCCTTCATCTCATTTTCAAAACGAAACAGCAGGCACAGTACGCCTAATACCGGTGAACCTGCGTCATTACTCTCAGTAACTCTGTAAGCATAAATCAGCGCACGCCCTTGGTTAGGAGAGATATCAGAGTAGCGATAGACCTCAACATAGTCGAGAGGGGTTCTAACCGCCTCATCAAGCAGAGGATCTTCTGAGTGTGTGAGCGGGTTATTATGATCTAGTTGAGCTAATAGCGTACCCTCTTTAGAGAGCAGAACAATATTGTGATAAACAGAATATTTGGAAACATACTCATTAAATCTATTGGTTATCTTAGATAAGAGCGTCTGTTTTCTGTTTTGGTCTAAATGACTACCTCTCATCTCTTGTATAAAAGCGCGAATATCATCATCAGTCGCTAAAAAACCGATGTCAGCTGTGCGTTCAAACAGATTTCTAATCACAATATCGACGGCAACCTGAGCTTTTGCCTCCATCTCTGAAGTGAGTTTATTGAGCGTTTCGTTCGTTAATCGCTCTAACAGTCTGTCGGTCAAACTCTGAAATCCTTTTCTAGTCTCTGTCATATCCATACCAATATTGGACATCTGCCCTAAAAGCGTCAATAGATTCCAACGCTCTGAGAGAGTAGTTAGCGAGGCCCTATAGGCCTCAACTTCTGGCATTTTTGAGATAAAATAATTTATATTCATAATAGGTTGACTTTATAATTTAGTTAAACTTATTAATTAAGCAAATGCCATACCTATTTTTTAATATATTTTATATATCAATCTTATTCTATCTATTGACTCTCCATAGAGCTAGGCTAATTGTCCACTTCCCGACACAATCCGACTATTGAATAGTCGCCGTTCATTCCCTCTCAATAGAGCGGCGAAATCTATGCAGCTGCGTTTTGCGAATTTTATCTAGGTGCAGATTGTAGATATCGGCGGGAAAGAGAAACTCGGCCACCCCACTATCAAACAGCCGTCTGACTTCATACTCATCATGGGAGATACCGCGCTGATAGCGGTAGTTAAGATAGGTCTGATTAGTGTGAATAATAAACTCGACCCGTAATCCACCGAGGCGGGCAAAAAACTTTAACATCGGCGTGCTAGAGCTACTACCGGTAGAGGTCGCGTGATATCTCCCCCCGGTAAGGGTATCGCTAATATCCTCTAGCACCATCACCGAGTCGTGTCTTACCGCCGCTTTAGTCAGATGGCGCATAAAGCGCTTAATATCGGCGATACTATCGAGTACAGCCATCAACCCTAACTCATCATCGACGGCGACAGCAGGATTTTTCTCATTTTTACGCAACAGCTTGATAATTTTTGCCGCTGCATCCTTTTTTCTAACCGAGACATAGACCGGGATCTGACGCTCCCCTTGCTGAAACAGCCGTCGTTTGATGAGAGTAACCTTCTCCCGCTCTCCTCGGCGCTGCGGTGGATGGTTAATATCACTCTCGATCACCTCAACACTCTCACAGCTAAACTCCGTTTCACTATGGGTGCTATGGAGCCAGGCGGTCTCTACCTCACCAATTTTTAATCGAGGCGTCCAGACATAGCGGTTAAGAAAATTTAAAAAGGCAGCAAACTTATTTTCGATATCGGTTTCGCGCTCCCGTTGATCAATGGAGGCGGCTAGCCCCATGAGGACTAACTTGCGCTTAGCTTCAAAACGAACTTTTTTATCGTAACGGCTATCAAAGATCAGTAGCAGCAGCTCGATCGGGTTATGAATCGTTTCGATTTCGTTACTAATCTCAATACTCGATTCGTAACCGTTAAAGACTCGCTGTTGCAGGTGGTTAATCACCTCATCGGCACTCGCAGCATAGCGATAGATACGGTTAGCGATCTCCCTATGCTCCCCCTCAATCGCATAGAGATTAGCCAACAGGGCGTAGGCGCGTTGGGTACGGCCAGCTAGCTGGCTACTCTCAGAGAGCAGTGGGTGGATTTCGGCAAACGAATCAATCTGCAGCAGATCAAAAATATGGGCTCGAACGGAGCGATATTTGGTCACCGTCACCGGTTCGTGGCAGAAGCGCTTCACCCAAGCTCTGGAGTGGAGAGTCACTATCCGTCCGAAATTGAGCTCATTAGTCACCGCAAAGGGGCCGTTCTGCTTCATGGCGGTAAAGATGGAGTTGTCACCGACAATGCTCATAAAGTACAGACTCCGCAAAGGTTGCAATAGGGGGGACTATTTTACCGATGATCGACGATTTTTTCGAGCTATTGCCTCGTCAGCAGAGAAGTCTCCTCGGTAGTCAATCGCGTAGATGCCCGCGCCCTCGAAACCGATCAAGTCGGCCATGGGGATAAGAACAGTTTAACCGATCTCATCCTCCGCCCTAGCGCGCCCCCTAATGCCCGCTAACCAGCGGTCAAGATGATCTGCGAACGCCTTTCTATCGTTCTGACTCAGCGGGGGGGGGCCACCGGTCTGCACCCCACTCGCTCGCATCGTCTCCATAAAGTCACGCATATTGAGTTTGGCGCGTATATTACCCGCTGTCATCCAGTCACCGCGCGGCGAGAGGGCGTTCGCCCCCTTGTCGATCACCTCGGCAGCTAGCGGAATATCGGCCGTAATCACAATATCGCCGCTATCTACCTGTTGAACTATCCAGTTATCGGCAATATCGAATCCAGCACCCACCCTGTGCAATCCGATATTGGCCGCTCTTGGCACAGTTATCGCGTGATTCGCCACTAACTGCAACGACACGCCAGTCCGTTTGGCTGCTCGAAACAGAATCTCCTTAATCACAACCGGACAAGCATCGGCATCGACCCAGATAGCGGGTCGCCTATGCTCAATGATTCGCCCGATGCTCAATCAGATCCTCAACCACAGAGGGATCGGCCAGCGTAGAGGTATCACCTAAGTTATCGAGCTCATTGGCGGCAATTTTGCGCAAAATTCGCCGCATAATCTTACCCGAACGGGTTTTCGGCAGCCCATGCGCCCACTGAATCACATCGGGTGAGGCGATTGGCCCAATCTCTTTACGCACCTGCTGTACCAGCTCCTTTTTCAGCGCATCGGTCGGTTCAACCCCAGCCACGGGAGTCACATAGCAGTAGATACCCTGCCCTTTAATATCATGTGGAAAACCGACCACCGCAGCTTCAGCCACCGCCGCGTGCAGTACCAGCGCCGACTCGATCTCAGCCGTGCCCATACGGTGGCCAGAGACATTGAGCACATCATCCATCCGCCCGGTAATCCAGTAGTAGCCATCCTCATCACGACGGGCGCCATCGCCGGAGAAATATTTGCCCGGATAGGTCTTAAAGTAGGTATCGATAAAGCGTTGGTGGTCGCCATAGACCGTCCGCATCTGGCCTGGCCACGGGCGTAACATCACCAGCGCCCCTTCGGTAGCCCCCTCCAGAATCTCGCCGCTTTGCGGATCGACTAGCGCCGGCTCAATCCCAAAGAAGGGTCGAGTCGCCGAGCCCGGTTTCAGCGCTGTCGCTCCCGGCAGCGGCGTAATGAGATGGCCGCCAGTTTCGGTCTGCCACCAAGTATCGACAATCGGGCAGCGCCCCTCGCCGATAACATTGTAGTACCACTGCCACGCCTCAGGATTAATCGGCTCACCCACTGTGCCTAACAGCCGTAATGAGCTGCGGCTAGTCCGCTTTACCGGCCCATCGCCATCACGCATTAACGCCCGAATCGCAGTCGGGGCGGTATAGAAGACCGACACCTGATGCTTATCGACCACCTGCCAGAAGCGAGAGGTATCGGGGTAGTTCGGCACCCCCTCGAAGGAGAGGGTCGTCGCCCCATTAGCCAGTGGCCCATAGACCAGATAGCTGTGACCGGTCACCCAGCCGACATCAGCGGTACACCAATAGACATCCCCCTCTTGCAGATCAAAGGTATATTTAGTCGTCATCGCCGCATAGAGCAGATAGCCACCGGTCGTATGAAGCACCCCCTTCGGCTTACCGGTAGAGCCGGAGGTATAGAGGATAAACAGCGGATCTTCAGCGTCCATCGGCTCCGGCGGACAGTCGGCAGCGACCAGAGCCATCGCCTGGTGATACCAGATATCTTTCGTCTCATCCCAAGCGATATCGCCGCCGGTATGTTTGACCACCAAGACGGTAGTAACGGCAGGACACTCGGTCAACGCCTTATCGCAGTTCGCTTTCAACGGCACATGCTTACCTCCGCGCAGCCCCTCATCAGCGGTAATCACCACGCGGCAATCGGAGTCGAGAATACGATCTTTGAGCGATTCGGGCGAAAAGCCACCAAAGACAATCGAGTGAACCGCCCCGATACGGGCACACGCGAGCATGGCATAGGCCGCCTCAGGAATCATCGGCATATAGATGCAGACCCGATCCCCTTTAGCCACTCCACGAGCTTTAAGGACATTGGCCAGCTTGCTCACTTCGGTGTGGAGCTGACGGTAGGTGATCTTCTTATCGACCGATGGATCATCCCCCTCCCAGATAATCGCCACCTGATCGCCGCGCTGCTCTAAATGGCGGTCGATACAGTTGTAGCTAACATTAAGCTTCCCCCCCTCAAACCATCTAATATGCAGATCCTCTTCGGCGTAGCTCCAGTCGAGCACCTTATCCCAAGGCTTATCCCAACTTAAAAACTGCTCAGCCTGTTCGCCCCAAAAGCCCTCGGGATCGTTAATTGAGCGGTGGTACATCTCTGCATAGCTCGCCTCATCAATTAAGGCAGCCTTAGCAAACGCAGCAGAGACGGGGTAGATTTTCTCATCGGCCATAGATATAGCGCTCCTCTTGTAGTCAGTCGGTTATCAAATCAACCGCACCAATTTTACATGAAACTGTGTCAGGCGTATGAAACTAAGCCCTCATTTTGCAAAAAAAACGCCCCCACCGCCCCCTCCCTCCCTCCATGACTATTCAGTCATGCACAATTTTTGTCGATTAAATATAGCCATGAGACTACTCATGCAGCGCCACTTATGGCAAGCTAACCCCTATGTCAATACAGAAGAGAGTGACACGACTTGGAGAGCATTAACTATGAAGATTAACCTGCCGGTTAATGAACGCGAAATCGACTACGACAGCCACACGGAGATTATCTCCACCACCGATCTCAAAGGTCGCATCGACTCGACCAACCAAGACTTCATCGCCATTAGCGGCTATGAGAGCGAGGAGTGCCTTGGCCAGAGCCATAACCTAGTGCGCCACCCCGATATGCCACCCGAAGCGTTTGCCGATCTATGGCACTACCTCAAAGAGGGCAAAGCGTGGATGGGGATGGTCAAAAATCGCTGTAAAAATGGCGACTACTACTGGGTTGACGCCTTTGTCTCGCCGCAATATACCAACGGCCAGATCGACGGCTACCAATCGGTGCGCTTTAAACCAAAGCAGGAGTGGGTAACCCGCGCGAGTCAGCTCTACCAAAAAATAATGCGTGGCAAATCGGAAGATGACAGACGCCGCTCCCAACTAGATGAGATCAAACTACAACGCTTCCCCCTCGGTTTAGGGGGGAAATTAACCCTTGCCACCCTCCTCCCCCTAGTGCCGCTGCTGCTATTTCTGCTGCTTCTCAATCCCCACCAGTGGTGGCTCAGCCTAATCGCTATCGGCACCACCGCCCTCCTGATCTCGTTGATAATCCACTGGCTCATCACACCCATCAAAAAGCTGGCTAACATGTCAGAGCGGCAGGCCAATAACCCGTTAGCCCGCTATATCTACACCGGTCGCAACGATGAGGTGGGGCAGCTCGCCTACGCCTACCTATTCAATACCGCTAAATTGCGCACTGCCATGGGACGGGTGAGTGACTCATCCAATGTCCTAGAGCGCTCCGCCTACGAAATTGCCCACGGCAGCAACGATCTCTCCCAGCGCACTGAAGAGCAGGCCTCCTCCCTACAACAGACCGCCTCCAGCATGGAGCAGATGACCTCAATCGTCAAACAGAACGCCGATAACGCCCGCCAAGCCAACCAGTTAGCCGCCGGTGCCCGCAATCAAGCCGAAGAGGGGGGCAAAGTAGTCAGCCGTGCGGTTGAAGCGATGAAGGAGATTAGCACCTCCAGCAAGAGCATTGGCGATATCATTAGCGTCATTGACGAAATCGCCTTTCAGACCAACCTACTCGCGCTCAATGCCGCCGTTGAAGCGGCTCGCGCTGGCGAACAGGGTCGCGGCTTTGCCGTTGTTGCCGGTGAAGTTCGCACGCTAGCAGGCCGCAGCGCCGAGGCGGCTAAAAAGATTAAAGAGCTCATTAGCGACTCACTCGCTAAGGTCGAACACGGCTCACAACTGGTCGATGAGTCGGGTAGAACGCTGCGTGAGATTGTAACCAGCGTCAAAAAAGTGACCGATATCATGGCCGAAATTGCCGCCGCCAGCCAGGAGCAGGCAATAGGTATTGAACAGGTTAACAAAGCAGTCATGCAGATGGATGAGATTACCCAGCAAAACGCCGCGCTAGTCGAACAGACCGCGGCAGCCAGTGATGAAATGGTCTCTAAAGTGAAGATGCTTTCGGGACTCGTACTGCAATTTAAAATGAATGATGAGTAATTTTTTGGTTACAATAGCGGCGGAGCAGAGTCGAACGCCCGATAACTGCCCCTTAAGATAACCAATTGCACGACACTACAGGAGATAATTCATGGGCATTACTACACAAATATCATCCGATGGCGCACAGATGACGATTAAACTACCCGCTTCGTTTGACATCGGTGTCAGCAAGGAGTTTCGCAACATCAAAAATAGTGCCGCCACCGGCTTAAAAAAATTTGTCATCGACTTTAGCCAGACCGAACACATGGATAGCTCCGCACTCGGTATGCTGCTGCTGCTACGCGAAGAGTTAGGCGGGGATACGGTCAATATTGAGCTGCACCACTGCTCAGAGACTATTCGTGAACTACTGAAACTAGCTCGATTTGACGACCTGTTTACCATTATCTGATCGTCACCCCCCCAATGCCCTCAAAAACCACAGTTCTAGCGGTCGATGACGAGCCACTCAACCTGGAAATTCTGGCAGAGATGTTAGGGGAGGAGTACCGCATTATCACTGTTGAGTCGGGGGAGGCCTGTCTGCAACAGCTAGCACACTCCCCCCCCGACATTATTCTGCTCGATATCAATATGCCCGGTCTGAACGGCATGGAGGTCTGCGCCCGCATCAAGGCCGATCCTAACACCCGACATATCCCCGTACTCTATATCTCGGCACTCTCTCGGCCTGAAGAGATCGAGCAGGGGCTTCGTAGCGGTGCTGAGGGGTATATCACCAAGCCCTTTTATGAGGATGAGCTTATCGATAAACTGGAGACGGCGCTTGGTTAACCCTGATCCCTCAACCGTTGCAACCGTTAACCGCCGCCGCCCCGCCTCGATCTCAAACTAGGAGCGCCTATGTCTGCCGACAATATTCTCATTGTTGACGATGAAGAGCTGAATATCGATATTCTGCAAGAGTATCTGCTCGAAGATAACCCCGACTATAAAATCGATACCGCCTACAGCGCAGAGGAGGCGTGGCAGAAGCTGCAACAGGTTCTCCATACCCCCGCCGAGTTCGATCTCATTCTGCTCGATAGGATGATGGATGGCATCGACGGCATCGAACTGGTCAAACGGATGAGCGAAGTCTCCTCACTGCGCCACATTCCGGTCATACTACAAACGGCCAAAGTTTCCCAACCCGATCTACTCGCAGGGATGGAGGCGGGTGCCTACTACTACCTCACTAAACCGTTCGATGATCGCATCCTCTGGTCGGTAGTCCGCCGAGCGCTACGCGATAGAGAGACCTATAAACAGCTACAGCGCGATATCTCCACCCTAGAGAAGATGATGCTAGCGCTCGATAGCGGCACTTTTCGCTGTCGCGATATCAATAGCGCCCGCAACCTCGCCGCCCTTATCGCTAACGCCTACCCCAAACCCGATAGCGTCATTACCGGCCTACAGGAGCTAATGATTAACGCCATTGAGCACGGCAATCTCCATATCAGCTACGAAGATAAGTCGAGCTACTACCGCGATGGAGTCTGGGAGGAGGAGATTAACCGTCGCCTAGATCTCCCCGAAAATCGGCACAAATATATCACCATTGAGTTTGAACGCAGTGAGGAGGAGATTCGAACCACCATTAGCGATATGGGTGAAGGTTTCGACTGGTCGAGCTACCTCCATTTCGATCCAGCCCGAATACTCGATAACCATGGCCGAGGGATCGCGATCGCCAACAACCTCTGCTTTCATGAGCTACAGTATCAAAACGGCGGCAGTCGCGTCTGTACCATCTTTCGGCTCAACGAGGCGTAGGCCCTGATCGTGTCACTCGATATCTGCTGCTATCAGATCGTACTCGACCACCTAACAACCGGCGTGATGCTACTCGATGAGCACCACACCATTCTCATCGCCAACACCCCGTTAGCCCAGCTCTTTCACCACACGACTACCGCACTTCGCGGCCAGAGCTACCAACAACTCACCGGTCAAGCCACCCCCCCCGATTCAGAGCAGAAGAACAAGTGTTGCCTGACCCTACCGTTAGAGGGGGGAACTCGTCGCACCCTTGAGATAAAACGGCTACCACTCGCGTCCCCCCCCTCCTGCATGGCAGGATATCAGCTACTCACAGCCACCGATATTACCGTACAAAAAGAGCAGCAGAGGCAGAGCGAACAGACTATGCTCGCGCTCATTGATGCAGAAAACGCCGAAAGTCTCTTTATGAGCAACATGAGCCACGAGCTACGCACCCCGATTCACGGTATTAGCGGTATGCTACAGCTCATCGCTAACGAAATTAGCCCCGACTCTGAACGGGGCCACGAATATATTATGCAGGCCTGGAACAAATCACAGGAGCTAACTCGGGTAGTGGACACCATTCTCGACTTCTCCCACATTAGCGCCGCCGACTTTACCCCCAAAGTGGCCCCCTTCTCATTAAACTGGCTGTTAATGGAGCTAATCGATGAGTATCGCCAAGACGCCTCCCACAAGGGGCTAACCCTAGAGCTACAGCACGACACCACACTACCGGAGTGGCTGTTAGGTGATCGCATTCGGCTGCAACAGGTCTTAATCAACCTGCTCTCTAACGCCATCAAATTCACCATTGAAGGTCAGATCAGCCTAGCTACCCACGCCCTTACCAGCGATGAAGAGGGGAGCTGCCGCATCCGTTTTAGTATCAGCGATAGCGGTATCGGCATTGAGGCACAACATTTAGAGTCTATTTTCAAACCGTTCTGGCAGGTCGAACGCACCCGCCAGCGCCGCTTTAGCGGTACCGGCCTCGGGCTAACTCTTAGCGAACAGATTATTCGCAATATGGGCAGTGAACTGCGGGTAGAGAGCGAACCGAACCGAGGTAGCTGCTTCTACTTCGAACTCACCCTCCCCCTCTCCACCACCACCCGCCCGCCATCAACAGCAGACATCGACGCCCTCGTCGAGAGCGATCTGTTCGATGATGATGACACCGAACTATTTACTACCGAACCGGCACCGGCGCCGCGCCACAACAGCCTTAAGATCGCCGATGAGGCTAAAATTGTCCAACTACAGCAGCTAATGGGAGACCGTTTTACCACGCTACTCACCACCTTCTGTCAAGATGCGTCACAAAAAATAGATCGCCTAAAACAGTGTCAAACCCCAGCCTGCCGACACGACCTACTTATTGCTCTAAGAGGCAGTAGCGCAGCGGTCTCTGCTACCGAACTAGAACAGCTCTGCCACCACCATGAGCAGCAGTTACGACAAAACCCAGCGTCTGAAGATGACAGCTATGATAATATCGTCATCGAACTGATTGACGCCCTTGCCCGCTTTGAAAACTACAGCCAAACCTACCTATCGCTATCATCCGCCAGAGAGACTCCATGCCCGTCGTACCACCAAATAGATTAACCCCCCCTAGCATGACCATTCTAATTGCCGATGATGATCTCATTAATCGGATGGTATTAGAGGGGATGCTACTTGAGTCGGGCCATACTGTCCTGATGGCAGAGGATGGACGCAGCTGTATTGAGCGCTTTATTGAGGCGCGTCCCGATCTCATCTTAATGGATGTGATGATGCCGGAGATGGATGGCTACCAAGCCACCCGCCAAATTAAGGCCTACGCTGACGAAATGGGCTTTTTTATTCCCATCATCTTTCTGACCGCCATTACCGATGAGGAGGGGTTAGCGGCCTGTATTACCGCCGGTGGAGATGATTTTCTCACCAAGCCGTTTACGAAGGTGATTTTGCTCTCAAAAATTCAATCGATGCAGCGCCTCTCCCACCTCTACCAGACCATTAACCAACACAAAGAGGAGATGATCGCCGAGCAGGAGACGGCCAAAATTGTCTTTAATCGCCTCATTGAGATGGGCTCTCTCACCCAGCACGACAACTTCAAATATGTCAACTCCTCCATGTCGCTATTTAACGGTGATCTACTCATCGCCTCCGATCTACCCGATGGTAGCACCTGTGTACTGTTAGGGGATGCGACCGGCCACGGCCTACCTGCGGCACTCGGTACCATGCCGGTATTTGATACCTTCTATTCGATGTGCAGCAAGGGGATTGAGCCGGAGAAGATCATCTCCACCTTAAACGATAAGCTCAAAGCACGACTACCGGTGCAGTACTTTATCTGTGCCGCTCTTATCCATATTAGCGCCACCAAAGAGCGCGTTGATATCTGGAACTGTGGTCTGCCCGAAGTGATCGTTTACTCCCCATCGAACTCAAGCATCACAACCAAAGTGACCGCCACCGGCCTGCCGTTAGGGATTCGGGCCGGCGTGGAACTCAAATCGATCTCCATTCGCGTTGAGACCGGCGATCGCCTCTACGCTTACTCCGATGGCATCACTGAAGCGAGATCGCCCGCCGGTGAGATGTTCGGCAAACAGCGACTAGAGGCCTGTTTTCTGCAAAATAGTGCCCCAGAACGGTTATTTGAAGAGATTTTAGCGACGATAGAGCGCTTCACCGCCGGACTCTCACAGGGGGATGATCTGACAATTATCGAAATCTCGCTGTAGAGCAGATCAGTCAACACGCCGCTAGCCTAGCACCAAATCGGTGCACTCCTGCCCTGTAACGAACCATTCAACTCGCTATTGAACGCCATCGCTTAGAGCAGACGCAAACCGTCATTCCCTCTCACTCTCTATAAAATCATAGCGTTATCGGCGCTATGGCGATAGCCAGCCTCTACTGGCACACAATCTGCTTTACCCATACCAACTGGCAGTGACGCTGGTTACCGCTTTCAGGCAGTGCCTGAAATCAAATGTAGGTTGTTATGGGTTTTGGACAGCGGCACCGCCCCCTTAGGGTCACGGTGCCGTCTTTTTTTCCTAATCGTGTTCATCGGGATAGAGGACATCCCGCTCTAATTTGCGCTGCTGAATGATTTTACGCAACTTTTGTAGCGCCTCATTCTGAATCTGGCGCACCCGCTCTCGGGTGATATCGAGATCGATACCGATCATCTCCAGCGTCTGTGCAGGGTAGTTATGCAGTCCGAAGCGGCGCAGCACCACTTGGCGCTGGCGCAGGGTTAAATGGGTTAACCAAGTATCGACCAGCGCATGTAACTCCTGATCTTGTATCACTTCAGAGGGATCGGGCTGTAACTCATCAATCAGCGTATCGGCTAGCGTCAACTCCCCCTCTCCCGCTAACGGCGTATCGATGGAGCTGTTTCGCTCGCTCAGCTTCAACAGCCGCTCGACCTCCTCTAGTGGCTGATCGACCGCTTTGGCAATCTCATCACAGCTCGGCTCGTGCTCAAGCTGCTGCGCTAGCTGCCGCGCTGCTCGCAGATAGGTATTAATCTCTTTTAGGATATGCACCGGCAGCCGCACAGTGCGACTTTGATTCATAATCGCCCGCTCAATCGTCTGCCGAATCCACCAAGTCGCATAGGTCGAAAAGCGAAAGCCGCGACGCGGATCAAACTTCTCGACCGCATGAATCAGCCCTAAGTTGCCCTCCTCAATCAGATCCGGCAGCAGCACCCCCCGATTGGTAAATTGTCGTGCAATTTTGACCACCAGACGCAGATTGGCCTCAATCATACGCTGCCTAGCCTCTCGATCTCCCGTCTCGATCTTTAGCGCCAGTTCGATCTCCTCCTCTGCACTTAGCAGCGACTTAAACCCGATCTCGCGCAGATAGATTTGGATGGTGTTAACCTCGGCACTCATTGTGCCCTGCTCTATGGGGAGTGAGACTTCGCTCTCGATATCTACATCGGTATCGGTATCCATACCAGTTTGAGGCGGCTGTGGGCTCACCACAAACTCACCCACGACCGCCAGCTCAGCCTATCGTCGCGGTAGGTAGCGCATCGGATCGGTCGGTTTACCATTTTTCCGAATCTCAAAGTGAAGTAGCGGCCCACTTTTACGAGTCGCCCCCATCTGCGCAATTTTAGTCCCGCGAGCCACTGACTCACCCTTATCCACCAATAGGCGTCGATTATGTCCATAAGCACTCAGATAGGTCTCGTTATGACGAATAATGATTAAGTTACCATAGCCTAACAGGCCGTTACCACTATAGACTACCACCCCGTCAGCGGCTGCATAGACCTCACTCCCCTCCTGACCATTAATATCGATACCGTTGCGGCGCTGATTAGGGGAGAAGCTCTGCTCTATCTCGCCATCCGCTGGCCATTGCCAGTGAATGTCGTCTAAAAGTCGGGTCGGCTGCGGTTTGATCTCCGCCAACGGCTTAGAGACCAAAGGGGTACTCTCTTTTTTCGCCGGTGTCGGCGTCGGTGTCGGCGTCGGTGTCGGTGTCGGTGTCGGTGTCGGCGTCGATGTTGGCGTCGGTGTCGGCGTCGGTGTTGGCGTCGATGTTGGCGTCGGTGTCGGTGTTGGCGTCGGTGTCGGTGTCGGTGTTGGCGTTGGTGTTGGCGTTGGTGTTGGCGTTGGTGTTGGCGGCGGTGTTGGTGCCGGTGTCGGTTTAGGCGGCGGCTCGACTCGCTCCCTCTCACTGCCAGCCCGTACCGTCACCCTCCCCCGCTCCTCAACCACAGCAGCGGTGACCGTTGGAGCCCCACTCTCAACCCCACTCTCAGCCTCAGCCTTGCCCTCAGCCCCACTCTCGCCTCCAGTCTCTCCCTCAGCCTGCCACCACGGCAGCAGCTTACCATGCTCTGGTGCAGTCATCGCCAAGACTTCTCCCACCCGAATCAGATAGGGGGGCTTAATGCCATTTTCAGCCGCAATATCGCGATAGTCGAGCCCGTAGAGGAAAGCGATTGCGTAGAGAGTATCACCACTCTCTACCTTATGGTAGAAGCGACGCTGGTGATCGAGCATCACCAAGCCGGTACAGCCCGAGAGCAGCAGCAGCAGTGACAGAACTTTGAGCTGCAACAGAACTCTCAAACCAAACTACCCTATCTGATAGAGCAGTAACCCCACCCCAACCAGAGCCACTACCCCCCAACCGATCGTATCGACATGACGGCGCAGGGCACGCTCCATCGCCTCCCCCCCCCACCAAATCAACCCAGCTACCAGATAGAAGCGGGCGCCGCGCCCAATGAGTGAGGCGATCATAAAAGGTAACAGCGCCATCTGAAACAGACCGGCGGTAATGGTAAACATTTTATAAGGGATCGGCGAAAAGCCGGCCAAAAAGACCACCCACACCCCCCAAGCATCAAACCAAGCGCCAGCAGAGTCGATTTTATCCATATAGCCCAGCCGCTGTAGCAGCGGCTCAACCAGATCAAACGCCCACAAGCCGATAAAGTAACCCAACACGCCGCCTAATAGCGAGGCGATAGTAGTGATAAAGGCGAACCGCCACGCCCTCTCCGGCTGCGCTAGAACCATCGGCGCTAGCATGACATCGGGTGGAATAGGAAAAAAAGAGGATTCCGCAAAACTCATGCCGGCCAGCAGATGGGGTGCCTTTGGGTGAACAGACCAGCGCATCACTCGCTCATAGAGACGGCTAAAAATCGCCATTATCGCATCGCTCCAGTTAACATCGGTACAAAAGAGGCCGCCTCGACCACACTATCGTGAAACTCCCCCCCCTGCCGATAGAGGGTGTGTAGCTGCTGCTGCGAACTCCCTAGCGGTAACACCATCACTCCCCCCTCTGCTAGCTGTTGTAGTAGCGTCTGTGGTAGCTGTGGCGGTGCGGCAGCGACAATAATGGCATCAAACGGCTGCTGCTGTGGCCACCCCTCATAGCCATCCCCATGGCGCAGACGGATATTGGTAAAGCCTAATTGAGTGAGTCGATTTCGTGCCCGAGTGTAGAGGGCACCGATCCTCTCAATGGTATAGACCTCAGCGATTAATGAGGCGAGAATGGCCGTCTGATAGCCGCAACCGCTACCAATCTCTAGCACCTTGCGCGGTCTCACCTCTAGCAGCAGTTCGGTCATACGGGCCACGGTGTAGGGGCGGGAGATAGTCTGACCATAGCCGATAGGGAGGGTAGTCTCCTCGTAAGCACGGTGGGAGAGCGCCTCATCGACAAACAGATGGCGCGGGGTAGAGGCGATCACCTCCAATACCTGCTGATTGGTAATCCCGCGCTGCTGTAGCGTGTAGCGTAACCGATCGCGAGTCCGCTGCGAGGTCATGCCACTGCCATAGAGCTGCTGCGCTATCAAGATTTCTGTTCCTGCATTAAGCCGATCCAGCGGGCAATCCCCGCGAGCGAATCGTGGCGAGTCAGATCGACCACCACCGGCGAGACCGAGACCTTATGCTGACGAATAGCGGCAAAGTCGGTCCCCTCACCACAATCGGCCTCACCACCACTCGGGCCGACCCAGTAGATAGCCTTGCCTCGGGGGTCGTAACTGCGCACCATCGGCTCTGCACGGTGGCGACTACCGAGCCGAGTCGCGACCACCCCCTCGATCTGCTCTAGCGGTAGATCAGGAACATTAATATTCAAAATTGTCTGCGGCGGCAGCGGGTGGCTATCGATCTGCTGCAGAATCTGTAGCGTATAGTAAACTGCACTTTGAAAGTGGCTCACTTCATGGTGAGAGGTGACCGAGGCTAACGAGACCGCGATGGCAGGATAGCCGAGAAAACGCCCCTCCATCGCTGCCGCCACAGTCCCAGAGTAGAGCACATCGTCACCAAGATTGGCACCGTGGTTGATACCGGAGATCACCATATCAGGATCCCCCTCTAGCAGACCAGTCATCGCAAGGTGAACACTATCGGTCGGGGTGCCATCGACCGCCCAAAAACCGTTGCCACTACGCTCAGCCCGCAGCGGCCTAGTGAGCGTCAGCGAGTTACTCGCCCCGCTACGGTTGCGATCGGGGGCAACCACCTGTAGCTCATGGTCAATGGCCAAGGCATCGGCTAGGGCGATAATCCCTTCGGCCTGATAGCCGTCATCGTTACTTAACACTATTTTCATCGAATCGAATCTGTTCTTGTGGGGTAAAATCGTCATTTAACCCAAACATCATACCAGTTTATCGCCCCTACGGCAGCAGCAGCAGCAGCAGATAGAGCAGCCACAACGAGCCGAGTAGCAATCCCCCCCCCAACCAGCGGCTCTGTTGCAACAACTTCTGCTCAAATCGGCTCAGAGGTTGCAGCAGTTCGCGGCTAGATATCCAGCGGTTAGCTCGCAGCTCAAGCTGTTTTAACAGGCTCGGTCGCCAATAGACCATGAGCCCAATGATGAGTGCAAACAGATGGCTACCCCATAGCAGCAGCAGCAGCGCCCCGTAGAGCCACTGCCAAAAGGGGAGCCAGTGGGGGTTGTAGCGCAGATCCTCCGCCTCCAGCTCCCCTTTGGCATAGAAGGCCAATAGGTAGAGAACGGCGGCCGCAAAGAGTGCCACAACAGCCCCCACCGCCTCATGGCGGCGGTAGAACCAAGCGTCGATATAGCGGGGACGATCTATCGGCTCTAGTAGCTGCTGTGACCAAAACCAGCTCCACACATTTCGCTGTAGCCAGACCATTCGCTGCGGCCACAACATCAGCCCCACTGCTAGCAACAGGGTGAAAAGAGCGATTGCCACTAACAGCCACACCCCAAGTATCCATAAACTATCCATCCGGGGTCTCCAGTAGGTAGGCATCTAGCGTCTGTAGCTCAATACCGCGCAGATAGGCCGCTTCACCCATATGATGCGGATGGTAGCGAGCCACCACCATAAATCGAATCGTGGTGCGCTCGCCGAGCGGAAACCAGAACGCCTCCGTCTCGCCGATACGATAGATCAACTGCCCGGTGCTGCGTTCAAAATACCAGCTTCGTAGCGCCAGCTCGCTCTCGTTCACCGACTCAATTTCGCCGCCATAGTTAGGGGGGCGCGTCCCCAACCACTCGATAGGATTGGCACGATTCATCGCCGCTAGTTCAGCCACGCCGCCTCGTACCACTCGCCGCGACATCTCAGTCCCTAGGGTACTTTTTAAGACCCCCACCATCCACTGTACGTGGGTACGCTCGGCGCTAATACGAAGCTGCCAAATCGTATCTAACGCCACCCAGATGAGGGTCATCACCCCCGCTAGCACTAGCAGCCACTGGTAGAGCCTCACCTCCCGCCGCTGACGACGAAACTGCTGCATTGAGTCGGTCATAGACTCCCCCTACCCTTTAGCCATGCCGGTCAGCTCCCACATCGGCAGGAAGATCCCCAATGCCAACACCCCGACAATCGCCCCGACCGCCGCCAACATAATCGGCTCTATCGCAGCGCTCAACTTTTCAACATCATACTCCACTTCGCGCTGATAGTAGTCGGCGACCTCAGAGAGCATATCATCAATCGCCCCCGTCTCCTCCCCAACCGACATCATCTGTAGCGCTAGTGGGGTAAACATTCCCGTTTGGGTGGCGGTATTGGTAATCGAATCGCCCCGCTCAATGCCACTGCGCATCGAGAGCACCTTTTCGGCAATATAGTCATTATCGACCGCCTGCGAGACCACAATCAGGGTCTGAATAATCGGCACGCCACTGCGGCTCGACATCGAAAAGGTACGGGCAAAACGGGCCAGAGCGGCGCGATGGAGAATAGGGCCGACCAGCGGCAGTTTAAGTTGCTGTTTATGCCACATCATCCGCCCCGGCTTGGTCTTAACATAGTAGATCACCCACACCACCAGCAGCGTCAGTCCCACTCCCATATAGCGCCAGTAGGCGACAAAGAAATCGGAGACGGTAATGAGTAGTTTGGTCTGCCACGGCATATCCATCCCCATGCCATCAAAGACGCCGGAGAAGGCGGGAATAACATAGATATTAACCACCGCGAGTGCGATCGAAATCGCAATGAGAACAAAGGCAGGATAGCGCAGCGCTGAGGCGATCCGTTTGCGGGTCTCGCGCTCCATCTCCAGATAGTTACCGAGTTGAAAAAAGGCCTCATCGAGTTTACCGGTGTTCTCCCCCACCCGCACCATACTGATCATTAGCGTCGGAAAGATATCGCTGTGGCCAGCCATAGAGGTCGCCAGATCACGCCCCGACTCCAGACCGCGGCGCATATCATCCATAATCGCTTTAAGTACCCGATTTTGGGTGGTCTCAATCAGCCCGGAGATGCCACGAATAATCGGCACCCCCGCCTTGGAGAGGGAGTACATTTGGCGACAAAATAGCACTAAATCGTCTAACTGCGGCCGCTTTTGGTTCAGCTTCTCTAGCCACTCACTCAGACCGGGGCCGCGACTGGCTAACTCAATTTCGGTAATCGTAATCGGGGTGCTGCCTTGGTTGCGCAGTAGCGTCGCGACCGCATCGACAGAGGCCCCCTCTATCTCACCGCTCACCATCTCCCCGCCCCGACCTCGGGCACGATAGCCGTAGTGTGGCATCGGCTACTCCAAGGGGACTAAGGTTAATTGGCCCAAATCAAAAGCGCTCCGTTTGGGCGGTGGCTCAGGTGCCCTAGGTGCAGGCTCGGGTAGTGGTTCTAGTGGTTCTAGTGGCTCTAGCGGTTCAAATTGGGGCGATGGTTGCGGCTCAGGTGCTACGGGTAGCGGCTCTAGTAGCTCAAACGAGACTGTCGTCGCCGTATCGGTGTCAGGTTGGGATATCGCCTCAAACAGGCTCTCTGGCAGCGGCTCTAGCGGCTCAAAGGCGATGGCGCTAGATGTTGGTGTCGGCGTCGGTACTGGTGTCGATAAGTTCGCTACCGGTGCCACCGCCTCCCTCTCTGTCTTCTGCTGCTGCCGTTTAAGCTGCGAAAGCGAATCGTCCCCCGATATCCGAATCACCTCCTCTAAGGTGGTCACCCCCTGCTTCGCATACTCAAGGGCATTAATCGATAGGGTGGTAAAGTCGGGATCGTTTAACGCCGCCCGAGCAAAACCGTTTGTATCGTTCATTCGCAGTGCATCGATCATATCGTCGCTCATCTCCAGTAGCTCAAAGACCCCAATTCGCCCGCGGTAACCGGTATTATTACAGAGGTGGCAGCCGCTCCCCTGCTTAAATGTCAGCCCCTCTAGCCCCGCCTCGCCCCCTAAAGTCGCCACCAGCCAGCCGTGCTCTTGAAGGTTAGGATCGTGCTCCAACACACAGTTATCGCATACTCGCCGCACCAGCCGCTGAGCGATAATCGCCTCTAGTGAGGTGGCGACCATAAAGCCGGGGATCCCCATATCGATTAATCGAATCGCAGTGCTAACCGCATCGTTAGTATGCAGCGTCGAGAGGACTAAGTGGCCGGTAATCGCCGCTCTAAGGCCGATTTCGGCGGTCTCCTGATCGCGCATCTCGCCAATGAGCACGACATCAGGATCTTGTCGCAGCGCCGTACGCAACACAGTGGCAAAGGTTAACCCTATTTGGGCGTTCACCTGCACCTGATTCACCCGTGGCAGACGATACTCAACCGGATCTTCGACGGTAATAATCTTCTTCGACGGCTCGTTCAACTCGGTTAGTGCGCCATAGAGGGTGGTGGTCTTACCACTTCCAGTCGGCCCGGTCACCAGCACTAGCCCGTGCGGTTTGCGGATATGGCGCTTAAAGCGCTCTAAGATCTCCGCCGGCATGCCGATTTTACTCAACTGCAAGGTGCCGCCGGTCTGATCTAGCAGCCGCATTACCACCGCCTCACCCGAAGTTAATGGCATCGTCGAGACCCGCACATCGATGCTGCGATCGCGCACGCGAATATTAAAGCGCCCATCCTGCGGCAGCCGCTTTTCGGAGATATCGAGCCCCGACATCAGTTTCAACCGTGAGACCAACGCGCCAGCAATACGCTTCTCCTTCATCACCTGCTCCTGTAGCTGGCCATCGATGCGTAGCCGAATCCGTAGGGAGCTCTCATCCGGCTCGATATGGATATCAGAGGCACCGACATGCACGGCATCATCGAAGATACTCTGTAGCAGCCGCACAACCGGTGCTTCGCTGGTATCGGAGGTCGAGAGGAGATCTTCGAGAGTGTAGTCGGTCGCGGTCAGCTCCTGATTGAGCTCTTCGGCTAGCGAGTCGAGTACCGCACTGCCGCTGCTGCGATAGACGGTATCGAGCGTGGTGACCAGATCGGCCTCACGCACAATCGCTAGCTCCAGATTATGGGGCTGGACGAGTTGACTTAGCTCATCGTAGGCGAAGATATCGGTCGGATCGGCCATGCCGACCAGAATGGTGTTGGTACTCTTGTTGATACTTAACGCCACGGCGCGATAGCGGCGGGCGGTATGCTCTGGAATCAGATTGACCACTTCGGCGTTGTATTGAAAGTGGCGCAGATCGATTTGGGGTAGCTTTAGCTGTTGAGCTAAAAACTCCAGTAGCTGATCTTCGGAGATGTACTTCAGCTCGATTAGCTGCTTGCCGAGCTTTAGTTTGCTCTGTTTTTGGGCCGCTAAGGCAGCCATTAACATATTTTCGGTAATCAGGCCGTTATCGACCAGTAGATCACCTAAACGCAGTTTCTGTTTCATCGACAGTCGTTAGCGTGCAGTTAGCAGCCACACCTAGGCGTTTGGGTGTTGAGCTGTAGTGACCCTCTCAACTCGCTCAAACTGAGCTGGTGCTGCTGCAGATAGTCGGCGATCCCTCGATTAATCTTTGGGCAGATGAGTGGATCGTAAAATAGCGCCGTGCCGACCCCTACCGCTGTCGCACCGGCGATTAGAAACTCAATTGCGTCATTCGCCGAACTCACCCCTCCCTGACCGATAATCGGAATTTGGTGCGCTTTGCATACCTGATAGACCTGATGCACTTTT
Organism: Ectothiorhodospiraceae bacterium BW-2; assembly: GCA_008375315.1. NCBI lineage: Bacteria > Pseudomonadati > Pseudomonadota > Gammaproteobacteria > Chromatiales > Ectothiorhodospiraceae > Ectothiorhodospiraceae bacterium BW-2. The sequence continues at coordinate 3,840,747 of CP032507.1, forward strand.
AATAGCGCCACCGGCTTAATCGCCGGCCCCGATACCCCCCCCTGATTGTTACCTAGCACCGCACGACGAGCATTGATGTCGATAGCCATCCCCATTAAGGTATTGATCACCGCTAGAGCGTCACTACCGGCCTCAAGACAGCGGCGGGCATTGTCGGCAATATCGGTCTGATTCGGGGAGAGTTTGGTAATCAACGGCTTAGTAGTTACCTTGCGCACGGCCGCGACCACTTTCGCTGACATCTCAGGATCGTTGCCAAAGGCCGCCCCCCCGCGCTTAACATTAGGGCAGGAGATGTTGATCTCGACCGCATCAATGGGCGAGTTATCAAAAATTCGCGCCACCTCAACATACTCCTCTAGCGTAGAGCCGGAGAGGTTAGCAATAAAGCGGGTCTCACTAAAATCGAGCTGCGGCAAGATCGTATCGACCACATATCGCGCCCCCGGATTTTGCAGACCGATAGCGTTTAACATCCCCTGTGGCGTCTCATAGAGGCGATGCGGTGCGTTACCGAGCCGTGGCTCTAGCGTCGTCCCTTTAAGGCAGACGGCACCGACCTCCCGATTAGAGAACCCTTCGATACGGGTGTACTCCTCCCCAAAACCGACACAGCCAGAGAGCAGCACTAGCGGCGAGCTCATCGACAGACCACAAAAATCGAGCGCTAACGCGGGCAAACTATTCGCTTGTTCACTACTCATAGGAGATAATGGGCCATCCTCAACCTGAATCTATCTACAACAATGCTGCATATTATTCTCTACCAGCCAGAAATTCCACCCAATACCGGTAATATTATCCGCCTTTGTGCCAATAGCGGTGCCCGCCTGCACCTCGTTGAGCCGCTAGGTTTTCAGTGGGAAGATAGCCGCCTGCGCCGAGCTGGACTCGACTACCACGAATTTGCCTCGGTCGGTCGCTACCCCTCGCTAGCGGAGTGCCGGCGACAGAACCGCTTTAACACCCTCTATGCCTGTACCACAAAGGCCAAACAGCACTACCATCAGGTGAGCTATCACTCTAACGATGCGCTACTGTTCGGCCCCGAAACTCGTGGCCTACCCGATGAGATACGGCAGCAGTTCAGTAGCACTCAAATCCGTATTCCGATGCGAGCCCAAAGTCGCAGCCTCAACCTCTCTAACGCCTGTGCGATTATCCTCTACGAGGCGCTACGGCAGCTCGGTTTTGAGTCGATTGGCTAGGCGATAACTCCTCATCGGTCGCTGACTGCGACCGCTCGCGCCGCTGATGCTGTAGATGGAGCGCCGATTTGGCCATCACATGGGCACTAATCGGGGTGGTAACAAACAGGTACATCGCAATGAGCACCTCATGTAGGCTCAGTTCAGAGCTGTAGAAGATAAAGTAGAGGGTCGAGGCGATTAACAGCGATCCCACCCCAAGCGTCGTTGCCTTAGTCGCACTATGGAGCCGAGTAAAGAAGTCGGGCAGCTTAACTAAGCCGATAGAGCCGACTAACACAAAAAACGACCCCAATAACACCAATAGCGAAATAATTAGCTCAAAGACCATCCGCCTACTCCATAATATCGCCGCGCAGCAGATACTTACTTAGCGCCACGGTACCAATAAACCCCATCACAGCGATGAGTAGCGCCACCTCAAAATAGAGCCCATTCTCTAGGTAGAGACTGACCATAATTAACAGGGCAATGGTATTAATATAGAGCGTATCGAGCGCTAAAATTCTATCGGGCGAGCTCGGCCCCCGAATCAGACGATAGAGGCTCAGTAATAGCGCGACAGAGACCAGAAAAAAGCCTAACGGCAAAATATAACTTAGCATGGATCAAAGATCTCCATTAACGACCTCTCATAACGCTGCTTAATTAAAGCGACCTCCTCTTCGACCGAATCGACCGAGAGGCCATGAACAATCAGAAAACGCTGATCTTCACTTAAATCGCAACTCACTGTGCCGGGCGTTAAGGAGATAGTACTCGCCAAGACACTAATACCGACCGGATCGCGAATATCGAGCGGCACTTGAAACAGCGCCGGTTTTAGGTGGTGGTTAGGAGAGAGCACCTGCTTGGCCACAATGATATTGGCAACTACAATATCGACCATCACCAGCGCAATAAAGCGAATAAAAACCGTAAAATGTCTAAAATGGACCGGCTCATCCCAAAACGAAGAGGTAAAGAAGGGAATCACAATCGCCAACAGCGAGCCGAGTACGACATGGCCCGGCGCAACGGTATTATTCAATAGCAGCCAGACTAGCAGCAGCAGCAGCGATAGAATCGGGTGGGGTAACAGTCGCCGCCGCTCCTGTTGGGAGGGGGGGGGGGAGCTCTCTACCGCTCTATCCATCTTAACGAACCTCCTGTGGTAGCACCGCCTCAAGATAGAGGCTACCCTCAAATAGCGAAGCGGCAATCTGATCAGTTAACTGCGTCATCGGCCAAGCCAACGCCACCAGTAGCGGCGAGGCCGCCAACAGAACCAATATTGGGGTTAACATCAGCCACGACCAGTGAAACTCTGTCGTCTCACTCTCAGCACGGGTCTCATAAAAGAGCGCCGAGCCGGTTCGTGCTAACGACACCACCATTAACAGTGTGGTTATCAGCACCACAGTGATAATTAACATCGCCTGCGGGTGTAACAAGGCCGCTTTCAAAATCATCACCTTACCCAAAAATCCCGATAGCGGCGGCAGACCGGAGACGGCAATAGCGAACAGAAAAAAGAGCGCCCCAAGCGACACTAAATGGGTAAAGGGCGGCATCCATTTAGTAATCATCGCGCTACCCCGTCCCTGGATCAGCAGATCGGCCAGTAAAAATAGCCCGCCGGCAATGAGCGTCGAGTGTACCGTGTAGTAGATCGCGCCACTGAGTGCCTGTGGGGTATTGATACCCACTGCCACCAGTAGTAGCGCCACCGACGCTAACACCAGATAGGCGATCTGCCGTCGAATATCGACCGCGCTCATCACCCCAAACGCTGCCATCACCAGAGTCACTAACCCAAGCGCGAGTAACCACGGCGCATGGAGTCCAGCTAGCTCACCAGCCTCGGCACCAAAGAGGGTACCATGAACTCGAATAATGGCATAGATACCGACCTTAGTCATAATCGCAAATAGCGCCGCCACCGGGGCGGAGGTATGGTGGTAGGCACTAGGTAGCCAAAGATAGATCGGAAAAACCGCCGCCTTCAGTCCAAACACCACCAGCAGCATCAACCCCGCGACCGCCACCACGGTGACACTCTCAGAGGGTAGCTGGGCAATTCGTAGCGCCATATCGGCGATATTGAGCGTTCCGGTCATGCCGTAGAGGGTACCGATAGCAAACAGAAACAGTGTCGAACCGACCAGATTAACGACAACATAGTGGAGCCCTGCCCGAGTCCGCTGCCGCCCCTGACCATGGAGCAGCAGACTATAGGAGGCGAGTAGCAGCACCTCAAAAAAGACAAATAGGTTAAATAGATCGCCAGTCATAAAGGCACCATTAATGCCAAATAGCTGGAACTGAAACAGCACATGAAAATAGTGCCCCTCTCGATCGGTGCCTCGGCCAACGGCATACCACAGCGCCATAAGTGCCAACAGCGCGGTCACCACCACCATAAGCGCCGATAGTGGATCTAGTACCAAGATGATCCCGAAAGGGGGCGACCAGCTCCCTAACGCATAGATCTGCGCCCCCTGCTGCAACGCCTGCTGCAATGCATAGAGGGCAAGCACCAACCCAAACGCCGTCGCCAGTAGTGAAAAGAGCCGTAGCCACCCCGGCATCAGTCGCTGTAGCAGTAGCAGTAGTACCCCAGCCAACAGCGGCCATAATAGAGGTAGAATCGGTGCGTGGTTCATTCAGTTACTTCCCATCAACATGATCGCTATCAAACTCGCCTCTAGCTTTCAAAGAGAGCACAATCACAAACGCCGTCATCGCAAAGCTAATCACAATCGCCGTTAAGACCAGCGCTTGGGGCAGCGGGTCGGCGTAGTTAACCACACCCGGCTGTAAAATAGGGGCTTGGTTTAAGGTTAATCTCCCCATCGCGAACAGAAACATATTCACCGCATAGGCGAGCAGCGTCAACCCCAGCACCACTGGGTAGGTGCGTGCCCGCAGGGTTAAAAAGACCCCAGCGACCGTTAAAATGGCAATCATGAGCGCTAGAACAATCTCCATACTACTCCTCCTCGCTAGCTGAACTCTGCAGCGCAGCCGAATAGCGCTGCGATTGGAGACTCAGCTTACCCAACTCCACCAAAATAAGCACCGTTGCCCCAACCACGACCAGAAAGACCCCCAAATCGAACGCCATAGCGCTGGCTATCTCAAATTTTCCCACCACCGGCCAGTGGAGATAGCTAAAGGCGGAGGTGAGGAAGGGGTAGCCTAACGCCATTGAGACCACTCCGGTCACGGTAGCAATCAGCAGCCCTAGCGCAATGAGGCCATCTTTCTCAAACCGTAATCTAGCGCTAGTCCACTCAATACCGTTAACCAAATACTGCACAATGAGCGATACAGCGGCAATGAGGCCGGCGATAAACCCCCCTCCTGGTAGATTATGCCCCCTTAAAAAGATATAGACTGCCACTAACAGCATTAACGGCAAAATGAGTCGTGTTAAAATCTTCATCATCGGCGGATGCATCACATGCGACCACGGCAGCCCCTCCTCATTCTGCTGCGGTGCATAGAGGCGCAGCCCCTGTAGCATAGCGAAGATGCCTAACCCAGCTAGCCCCAAGACGGTAATCTCACCTAAGGTATCAAACCCACGAAAATCGACCAAAATCACATTCACCACATTAGTCCCCCCACCGCCGGGCAGGGCGTTCTCAAGAAAGTAGCTCCCAATGGAGTCCACTTCGCGAGTCAACACCGCCATCGTCAAGATAAACACCCCCACACCACAGGCGATAGAGAGCAGCCAGTCACGCCAGACTCGTAAACGACTCGACTCGTGCGGCAGACAGGACTGCGGCAGGTAGTAGAGTGCCAGCAGAATTAGCACCACTGTCACCACCTCCACACTAATTTGGGTCATCGCCAGATCGGGGGCTGAAAAGCGAACAAAGACTAAAGTCACAATCAGCCCCACCACGCCTATCGTCATGAGGGCAATAAAGCGCTGTCGATGTAGATGGACTGTCACCGCAGTCGCCGTCAGCAGGATGATAAGCGCCACTAGCGCCACCCAATCGAACGGCAACAGCTCCCGCTCACCCCACAAGGGGGAGTCACCATAGAGGAGAAAGCCCGCTCCTAGAGCGATCAGAGCAGTGACCATGAGCGTCGCTACCATGCTCTGTAACGAGCCGCGATCAACCCGTGAGGTCAGCCACTGCGACAGCGTAAAGAGCGACTCAACCAAGGCTCTATAGGGGACTCTAGCATCTATCGGCTGCACCACCCGTTCGTACCATGCAAACAGCCGTTGACGCCGAAAATAGATCGCTATGCCACCGACAAAGGCGATCACACTCATCAGTAGCGGTAGCGTAAAGCCGTGCCACAGCGACAGCGAGTAGTCTGGCGGGGGGGCTTGCAACGCATCGGTGACCGCCACCGCTAGCAGCGGTGCCACGGTATAGAATGGCAGCGTTCCGACAGCAAAGCAGGCGATCACTAAAATATCGACCGGAATTTTCATGAACCGAGGCGGCTCATGCGGCACTCTGTCGAGATTATGGTGATTTTTGCCACCAAAAAAGACATCGTGAATAAAACGCAGCGAGTAGGCGACCGAAAAGACCCCAGCTAGCGTTGCTAACAGTGGGATCATAAAATTAAAGATACCACTATCGGTCAAGGCGCGTTCAAAAAACATCTCCTTACTTAAAAAGCCGTTGAGTAGCGGCACGCCGGCCATCGCCGAGGCGGCCACCATTGCCAAGGTCGCCGTATGGGGCATGTAGTGCCACAACCCGTGCAGGCGGCGCATGTCGCGGGTACCGGTCTCATGGTCGATAATGCCCGCCACCATAAAGAGCGACGCCTTAAAGGTCGCATGGTTAATAATATGAAAGATAGCCGCCACCGCCGCTAAGGGGGTCGAAAAGCCGAACAGTAGCGTAATCAGCCCTAAATGGCTAATCGTCGAGTAGGCCAGTAGTCCCTTCAAGTCGTGCTGAAACAGCGCAGTAAAGGCGCCTAGTAGCAGCGTTGCCATGCCGGCGGTCGAGACCAGCACTGTCCACTCGGGAGTGCCACTGAGTACCGGAAAGAAGCGGGCCAAGAGAAATATCCCCGCCTTAACCATCGTCGCCGAGTGGAGGTAGGCCGAAACCGGCGTCGGTGCCGCCATCGCGTGCGGCAGCCAGAAGTGGAACGGAAACTGTGCCGATTTGGTAAACACCCCAAGCAGAATCAGCACCACCATTGGGGTGTAGAGCGGGTGGTTGATAATAAGCTCCCGTTGAACCAGAACCTCGCTCAACTGGTAGCTACCCACGATATGGCCCAACATCAGTACACCAGCTAATAGCGCCAAACCACCTGCACCGGTCACTGTTAGCGCCATTTTTGCCCCATCGCGACCATCGGGGCGATACTGCCAGTAGCTAATGAGCAAAAATGAGCTCAGGGAGGTTAACTCCCAAAAGAGCACTAGCTGGAGCAGATTCTCCGACAGCACAATCCCCAGCATCGAGCCCATAAAGAGCAGCAGGTAGCCATAGAAGCGCCCCATACAATCTTTAGAGGAGATATAGTAGCGGGCATAGAGAATAACCAACAGGCCAATGACCAAAATCAGCAGCGCAAACAGTAGCGCTAGGCCATCGAGCCGAAACGCGAACGACAGCCCAATCGAGTCGATCCAGCGCCACGACTGCACCAGCGTCTGACCAGCCATGACAGGCTCAAGTAGCTGCAATAGCTGTAGCAGCGCCAACAGCGTAAACAGCCCCGCCCCCCAAGCGCTAGCGATTCGATTCTTTCCGGCAAGCCAAGCCACAACCACTGCGCCAATAAATGGCAGCAGTACCACAGTCGGTAACGAAAAACTCGGTGATATCATCTAAACAGCAACCGCCCTGTCATCAGTTAAATACCTAGCGCCGATTCTAACCCGAACGCTCCTCGCAATGACAGCAAAATTAGCCCTCTATCGACTATTCTCTATCCAGCACCGCTATAGATTGCAACAACCTCTATGGAAGTTAGGCATCCCCCCTACTCATACACCACATTGGTAATCCAGAGAGTTTGATAGGGCTTTAACTCCACCGTCTCATTAAACTGCTGATAGCGGTAGCCACTGATCAGATCCTGCCACTCATCGGTCACAATCAGATTGAGCTCCGAGAGGCGAAATAGCTGCGGCTCGGCACTGATATTATTAACCGCAAAGATACTCTGCCGCCGATCAGGGCTCTGACGCCAAAAGGCGAAGATGGCACAGCCTAAATGGAGGGTAAACTGGGTCGCATTAGGGTGAAACGCCGGCTGCCGTTTACGCAGAGCAATTAACCGCCGCAACCGATCTAGCACCTGTCGCTGACGGCTCGTCTCATCCTGTAGCAGCACCTCTAGATGGGCCATCGACCACTGGTGGCGATTAATATGGCGGTTATGGCCACTATGCTCCATGCGTTTATAGTCATTGCCGGTGGCGATAAGCGAGTGGATATAGAAAGCGGGGATCCCCTCTAACGCCAACATAATCGCATGGGCGGCGATAAAGCGTTCAATCTGCCAGCGATCTCTCCCCGCAGCACTCCCAGAGAGGGCATCGAACAGGCTAATATTGATCTCATAAGGGCGCCTCTCCCCCCCCGGCAGCGAGCGCCACGAGACCCGTCCGCCAAACTGCTCCATGGTGGTAGTCAGAGTCGTTAACTCCTCATCGCTCAGTAACCCCTCGGCCGGTCGCAGGCCGATACCATCGTGCGAGGCGATAAAGTTAAAGTAGCAGGTGCCATTTTGCGCCGGCGGCATACTCATTAACCAAGTTTTTAGATGGGTCGCATCGCCACTAATTAGCGTATGCAGCAACAGCGGCGGCAGAGAGAAGTTATAGATGGCGTGCGCCTCGTTGGCGTTGCCAAAATAGGAGAGGTTCTCCCGATTCGGGATATTGGTCTCGGTAATCACCATCGCCTGCGGGTTCCGCTGCTCAATTAACAGCCGCAGCAGGCGGATCACTTCGTGCGTCTGCGGCAGATTAATGCAGCTACTGCCGTTCTCTTTCCACAAAAAAGCGACCGCATCAAGACGAAAAATGGTTATCCCCCGATCGAGATAGTAGCGAATAATGGTCACAAACTCAGCTAACATCGCCGGATTAGCAAAGTTAAGATCGATCTGATCGGGGCCAAAGGTACACCAAAGATACTTTTTCCCCTGTCGCGTCTCCACCTCGCGCAGGAGCGGTGTGGTGCGTGGCCGCACAACCTCGCTGTAGTCCCCCTCAGGATCGGCTTCAATAAAGTAGTGGCAGCCAACCCCCTCCCCCTTACGAAAGTTCTCAAACCAGCGGCTGCGGCTAGAGCAGTGGTTAATCACGACATCGGCCATCAGCCGGTAGTCTCGGGCAATCGCCTCGATATCGGGCCACTCGCCTAACGCCTCATTCACCTGCAGATAGTCGATAACGGCAAAGCCGTCATCAGAGCTCCAAGGAAAGAAGGGTAGGATATGGACAGAGTTAATGCTCTGACGCAGGTAGCGATTTAAAAAGCGGTGCAGCGTCTTTAACGGCTTCTCCCCCGGTGCCTGTAGGGTATCGCCATAGGTGATGAGGGCGATATCGGCCTGACTCCAGCGATTTTGATTCGGCACCAACGGTTCAGCCGCCGCCGCCACCCCCATTAGAGCTAGTAACTGCTGCGCCAATTCAGGCAGGTAGGCTTGCTCGCCGTAGATCTGGCACAGGTGGTGCTGTAGTCGAGTGGTGATATCATCTAGTTGTGTCTGCACGGTCGCTGCTCCCTATCGCTTTAGGTTAATTTCCATATTCAGCCATATCGGCATCCACTGCCGTTAGTAAGCGGGAGAAGATGTCGGGCGCTGCACTCACCACTCGATTCCAAGCGGGAATAAACGGCTTCTCCATCGGATTATCAAGAAAGGCATCGCCGGCGGTAATGATATTTTGCGCAAAGAGCTCCACCGCCTGCTCTTCGCGGTGGGTGTCATAGTCTAACCCGTTCATAATCGCATCGTTACGGTAGGTTTCGACAAAGTCGAGCGCAATCCGAAAGTAGGCCGCCTTAATCGAACGAAAAGTCTCGCACGAGAGCACCACCCCATGCGTCGCTAGTTTACGAAAGATCGCTTTGGCGATATCGACTGACATCTTCGATAGCCCCTGCTGCTGATCCTCTACCGAGAGCTGCTGGTGTTTATGGTCATAACACTCGGCAATATCGACCTGACAGAGACGGTTGGTCGCGTAGTTGCGTTTCATCTCTGACAATACCCCTATCTCCAGCCCCCAGTCGCTAGGGATACGAAGATCGGTCAGTACATCACGCCGCATCGAAAACTCCCCAGCAAGGGGGTAGCGGTAACTGTCGAGATACTCCAGATAGTCGATAGCCCCTAAACTCTTTTTTAACGCCCGTAACAGAGGGGTGACTAGCAACCGACTGACGCGGCCATTCATCTTGCCATCGGCAACCCGCGCATAGTACCCCTTGCAAAACTCGTAGCTATAGTTAGGATTCGCCACCGGGTAGATGAGCCGCGCCAACATATCGCGTTCATAGGTAATAATGTCGCAGTCGTGCAGCGCGATCGACTCAACGCTATCTGAGGCGAGAAAGTAGCCCATGCAGTACCAGACATTGCGCCCCTTGCCCGCCTCCTTAGGCGCTAAGCCTAGCGCCGCTAGCGATGCATCGATCTCCCTCAGTCTCGGGCCATCGTTCCATAACACCCGTACACGCTGCGGCAGACGGGAGAAAAACTGCAGCGCATGGCGATATTGACTCTCATCGGCTCTATCTAGACCAACCACAATTTCGCTTAAGTAGGGCACCTGCTGTAGCTCGGTCACAATGGTCTCTAAAGCCTGCCCTTGTAGCTCTGAATAGAGCGAAGGGAGCAGCAGCCCTAGGGGCCGCTGGCGGGAGAACTCCAGCAGCTCTCGCTCTAGCTGCTCCACCGGACGCTGATTGAGATTATGCAGCGTGGTAATAATGCCATTTTGGTAAAAATCGGCCACTGTTCACTCCTCTGTCTGTGCTATCTATGCTGTTAATTGCTCTCTGTTATGGGACCTGTTCATCAACCAACTAGCCGAACGCCTGACGCGAGAGATTGATGGAGTGGCATCTAGTGGGGGGTGGGTTTCAAACCCGCCCCTACGAAACCCGAAAACCGCTATCCATTGCCCACTCAGTGAAATAGATCTTCGGGCTTTTCAGCGGTCAGGATGCGTTCGGACCAATGCAGCAAAGTGTCGGCATCGGCCTGTTCGATCCTCCCTATAGCCTCACTAGGTACCGTGCCAAATTTAGTTTGCATTAGACGGATGAGTATATTTGCCTCACCTTGTTGCAAGCCTTGTTGCACATATTTATCGATAAATGTCTGCATCAGTGGTTCTCCATCGGGTAGGGTCTGTAATGCTTCACGCGCTTCGGTTTCGCTAACTCGTTCCGTGGCTTGTACATAGTAGCGCAATAGGCACTCTAATACATCTACCGCTGTGGCGCGATCTTGAATTTGCCGGATTAGGTCAATCAGCTCTAGCAGTCGCTGTAGCGGTTGCTTATCATAGATATAGCGTAACGCTAATGAGGCCATACGGGTCAACACCTCCCCTTTGAGTTCCAGTTTTCCGTGGGGGAGATGTCGTGTAGATCGTAACGAAATTGGGGGATATAGGGGGTGAGTGCTGCGGGGAGTGGTCGGATTAGGGCTTGATAGTCGCGGGCTATATTCCAGCGCGATTGGCCGTGGTAGAGCACTATCGGATAGACCGGCGGCAGGTATTTGGCTTTCGGATTCTGTTTGCGATAGGCCTCTGCACTAAGCACTTGATAACGAAGTAGTTGTAGCGCCACCCAGCGGTCGGGGGTGCTTTTGTGGTCAAACAGCAGGTAGATGTGAACCCCTTCTGGCCTCTCCTCCTCGGATAGGTCGGGTTCATGACGATACTCTACGCGATAGACTAGATCTGAAAACGATTTGCGTAGCTCTTTGCTGACATAGCTATCTTTGGCGATGGTCAGGGTGCTCATATCTAGGAGGGCGACTATCTCGTTCGGTAGGTAGTGTTGCAGGTAGTCTTGCGCTAGCTCTTTGCGTTCGAAGTTCTCGCGAAAGAAGCGATCGTGGGGGTCGGTGAGGGTGGTGTGGGGCGGTTTTTTCATGTGGTAGTTTTGATAATTTTTGGCAGCTAGTATCAAGGGCGGATTTGAAACCCGCCCCTACGAAACCCGCTATCCATTGACCACTCAGTGAAATAGATCTTCGGGCTTTTCGGCGGTCAGGATGCGTTCGGACCAATGCAGTAAAGTGTCGGCATCGGCCTGTTCGATCCTTGCCATCGTCTCACCAGGTACTATGCCAAATTTGGTTTTCAGTTGGCGGATGAGTATATTTGCCTCACCTTGTTGCAAGCCTTGTTGCACATATTTATCGATAAATGTCTGCATCAGTGGTTCTCCATCGGGTAGGGTCTGTAATGCTTCACGCGCTTCGGTTTCGCTAACTCGTTCCGTGGCTTGTACATAGTAGCGCAATAGGCACTCTAATACATCTACCGCTGTGGCGCGATCTTGAATTTGCCGGATTAGGTCAATCAGCTCTAGCAGTCGCTGTAGCGGTTGCTTATCATAGATATAGCGTAACGCTAATGAGGCCATACGGGTCAGTACTTCCCCTTTGAGTTCCAGTTTTCCGTGGGGGGAGATGTCGTGTAGATCGTAATGAAATTGGGGGATATAGGGGGTGAGTGCTGCGGGGAGTGGTCGGATTAGGGCTTGATAGTCGCGGGCTATATTCCAGCGCGATTGGCCGTGGTAGAGCACTATCGGATAGACCGGTGGCAGGTATTTGGCTTTCGGATTCTGTTTGCGATAGGCCTCTGCACTAAGCACTTGATAACGAAGTAGTTGTAGCGCTACCCAGCGGTCGGGGGTGCTTTTGTGGTCAAACAGCAGGTAGATGTGAACCCCTTCTGGCCTCTCCTCCTCGGATAGGTCGGGTTCGTGACATTTGAAACCCGCCCCTACGAAACCCGCTATCCATTGCCCACTCAGTGAAATAGATCTTCGGGCTTTTCGGCGGTCAGGATGCGTTCAGACCAATGCAGTAAAGTGTCGGCATCGGCCTGTTCGATCCTCCCTATAGCCTCACTAGGTACCGTGCCAAATTTAGTTTGCATTAGGTGGATGAGTATATTTGCCTCACCCTGTTGCAAGCCTTGCTGTACGCCTTGCTGTACGCCTTGTTGCACATATTTATCGATAAATGTCTGCATCAGTGGTTCTCCATCGGGTAGGGTCTGTAATGCTTCACGCGCTTCGGTTTCGCTAACTCGTTCCGTGGCTTGTACATAGTAGCGCAATAGGCACTCTAATACATCTACCGCTGTGGCGCGATCTTGAATTTGCCGGATTAGGTCAATCAGCTCTAGCAGTCGCTGTAGCGGTTGCTTATCATAGATATAGCGTAACGCTAATGAGGCCATACGGGTCAGCACTTCCCCTTTGAGTTCCAGTTTTCCGTCGGGGGAGATGTCGTGTAGATCGTAACGAAATTGGGGGATATAGGGGGTGAGTGCTGCGGGGAGTGGTCGGATTAGGGCTTGATAGTCGCGGGCTATATTCCAGCGCGATTGGCCGTGGTAGAGCACTATCGGATAGACCGGCGGCAGGTATTTGGCTTTCGGATTCTGTTTGCGATAGGCCTCTGCACTAAGCACTTGATAACGAAGTAGTTGTAGCGCCACCCAGCGGTCGGGGGTGCTTTTGTGGTCAAACAGCAGGTAGATGTGAACCCCTTCTGGCCTCTCCTCCTCGGATAGGTCGGGTTCATGACGATACTCTACGCGATAGACTAGATCTGAAAACGATTTGCGTAGCTCTTTGCTGACATAGCTATCTTTGGCGATGGTCAGGGTGCTCATATCTAGGAGGGCGACTATCTCGTTCGGTAGGTAGTGTTGCAGGTAGTCTTGCGCTAGCTCTTTGCGTTCGAAGTTCTCGCGAAAGAAGCGATCGTGGGGGTCGGTGAGGGTGGTGTGGGGCGGTTTTTTCATGTGGTAGTTTTGATAATTTTTGGCAGCTAGTATCAAGGGCGGATTTGAAACCCGCCCCTACGAAACCCGCTATCCATTGACCACTCAGTGAAATAGATCTTCGGGCTTTTCGGCGGTCAGGATGCGTTCGGACCAATGCAGTAAAGTGTCGGCATCGGCCTGTTCGATCCTTGCCATCGTCTCACCAGGTACTATGCCAAATTTGGTTTTCAGTTGGCGGATGAGTATATTTGCCTCACCTTGTTGCAAGCCTTGTTGCACATATTTATCGATAAATGTCTGCATCAGTGGTTCTCCATCGGGTAGGGTCTGTAATGCTTCACGCGCTTCGGTTTCGCTAACTCGTTCCGTGGCTTGTACATAGTAGCGCAATAGGCACTCTAATACATCTACCGCTGTGGCGCGATCTTGAATTTGCCGGATTAGGTCAATCAGCTCTAGCAGTCGCTGTAGCGGTTGCTTATCATAGATATAGCGTAACGCTAATGAGGCCATACGGGTCAACACTTCCCCTTTGAGTTCCAGTTTTCCGTGGGGGGAGATGTCGTGTAGATCGTAACGAAATTGGGGGATATAGGGGGTGAGTGCTGCGGGGAGTGGTCGGATTAGGGCTTGATAGTCGCGGGCTATATTCCAGCGCGATTGGCCGTGGTAGAGCACTATCGGATAGACCGGTGGCAGGTATTTGGCTTTCGGATTCTGTTTGCGATAGGCCTCTGCACTAAGCACTTGATAACGCAGTAGTTGTAGCGCTACCCAGCGGTCGGGGGTGCTTTTGTGGTCAAACAGCAGGTAGATGTGAACCCCTTCTGGCCTCTCCTCCTCGGATAGGTCGGGTTCGTGACGATACTCTACGCGATAGACTAGATCTGAAAACGATTTGCGCAGCTCTTTGCTGACATAGCTATCTTTGGCGATGGTCAGGGTGCTCATATCTAGGAGGACGACTATCTCGTTCGGTAGGTAGTGTTGCAGGTAGTCTTGCGCTAGCTCTTTGCGTTCGAAGTTCTCGCGAAAGAAGCGATCGTGGGGGTCGGTG